>CAYJUP010000311.1:0-2521 GCA_964373365.1 uncultured Nitrospiraceae bacterium | reverse complement strand
ACTCCTTCCATCTCGACTCATGCGTTTCTCAGCCCTCTACTCCTTCCACTGCTCCGGACTCACCGGCGAGGGGGCGCAGGATGGGATCGTGTCCGGTGCGTTGGAGCGCCGCCCTGTGCCTTTGCTGTCCGATAAATTTGCTCAATTTCACTGTTCGCCAATTCCCGCCAGTGGCCGGGCTGGAGGTCTCCCAGCACAATCGGCCCGATCGCAATTCGAATGAGTCGTACCGTCGGATGCCCCACGGCGGCGGTCATGCGCCGCACCTGTCGGTTCAGGCCCTCGCGCAGCGTGATCTCCAACCAGGCGGTCGGCACGGACTTGCGGAACCGGATCGGCACCGGACGATCCGGCAGCTCCGGAGCGTCTGACAGCAGGCGCACCTCAGCAGGCCTCGTGCGTTTTCCATTCAGCAAGATGCCTACTCTCAACTGCGCCAACGCTTCGTCGTCGGGGATGTGCTCCACCTGCGCCAGATAGATCTTCGGGAGCTTATGCTGCGGGTCCGTGATGTGATGCGCCAACGTGCCATCCGACGTCAGCACCATGAGCCCCTCGCTATCCAGATCTAATCGACCAGCAGTATAGACCTCAGGAATCGTCACAAACTCGGCCAACGTCGGCCGCCCCTCCGGATCGGTAAAGCAGGGCAGCACTCCATAGGGTTTATTGAACGCGACGGTGCGAGATTGAGGTTTCAACTTCAGAGGGTTTACTCCACCGCCTGCTCCAGCAATTTACCCACCGGCTCAAGTCTGGCAGCCAGTTCTGCCGGAACACCGTGTCGCTCTTGTAGCAGTTCGGGCGAGTTATAAGCGAGCCACACTTTGCCGTCCTGGTCTTCCCAGGCTAAGGCTTTCATGGGGAGGTCAATCGCGACCGTTGGCCTGACCACCATCAGGGCTGTTCCTCCCTTGGGATTGCCGAAGATCAGGAGTTCGATGGGCTTCATCTCCAGCCCCACTTTCTTCGCCTCTCCACGATGGTCAATGCGGGCAAATATCTTCATCCCCTTCGCCGCAACGGCCTTCTCGATCCGGTCGATCGTTTCATGGACTGAATAATTGCTGGGCTTGGTCACCAGAGTGTCGCCTGCTTGAGCTGAACCTACGGACAAGGACATGACCATCGGGCTCGCACACGATAGCATGATGATCATCGACTGCACAAAGCGGTTCATAGAGATCGACCTCCATTCAGAAGCCTAGCCAATCAATGGCGGACATATACTATGCTAAATGGAAGGTACCTGAAAAGGCGCAGAGCTATTCACCGATCACCGGCGAGGGGGCGATTAGGCCGCAGCAGACTTCTTGACGCGCACATCCACTTTGAGCCCCGCATGAGTCAACATGGTAATCAGCGTATCCACGCTGAAGAGCGTGATCTTACCGCGCATGAGATCACTGATCCGAGGTTGGGTCACAGCGAACTGCTTTGCAGCTTCCTTCTGGGTCAAACCTTTTGAACGAATATGCTTTTCGATCTCCGACATGAGCATCGCACGAACCCTGAGGCTCGTTGCTTCCTCTGGACCGAACCCCAGGTCTCGGAACACGTCGCTAACTGAAACCTTGTTTTTCACGATTTCCTCAGGAGTTCCAGTAAAAGCTTCAGTCGCAGCCGATGCGGCGGCCGGACTTGATCATGCCCTCTGCATCGGCGATAAAGACGAGCTGCGTGAAGAAAAATGGGGACATTCTCCTTTTCGATTCGCACACAGTCAAAACGAATGGCTTCTCCGGACTCACCGGCGAGCAAGGGGCGTTGGGCTTGTTGAGCGGTCAGGACTTGGACTGGAACCCGCCCGGCACGCAAGAGGCCGGCATCAATTCCCCTCGGTGTTAGACAGACTGGTGGGTCCAAGTCAAAGCGAAGTCCGGAACAGACTTCAAGGACTACCACGCTTTTCACAACGCTTGTTTCTGGACACCCATCGTGGAGTTACAGGAGATCGGCATCGTCTCGCCGCCGTGGAAATACGACTTGTGTGTCCACTGCCGGAGAACGCCGCTCTGGTCGAACGTGAGCCTGTATTCGTCGCACCAGGAACCGGCCGTGGCCCAGGTATTCTGAGCGCCTGCCTCGACTTCCCTCACCTCATAGACCCACACCGATTCTCCAGCCGGCGTCGATGTCGTCACAACCGGCGGCCCAAGCTGCTGCTGGACCTCCTCTTGTGTCGCTCGACCCTGCGCTGACTCCAGGTATCGGCTTTCCTTTGGGATAAACAGCGAGCAGCCCATCATCACGACCATTACACTCCAGAGAGGGACCTGATAGAGAGTTTTCATCGTGCACCTCCCGTGTGCGGTGAGAACCATTCGCATAGTTTATTCTACACCACCCCTGCTTTGAAAGACGTAGAGGGGAATGGCTTGAAAGAATGACGGGTGGCAGGAACCTTTTAGAAAGACTAGTCGATCTTATCTTGCTTGATCTTCAACTCTTCGAACTGCTCCGGAATCACCGGCGAGGGGACAGCCCTTCTAGTTCACGATTCCGACTTGAACCTCCCTGG
>CAYJUP010000310.1:0-2524 GCA_964373365.1 uncultured Nitrospiraceae bacterium | reverse complement strand
CCGATTGACACCCTGCTGAAGAAAATTAAGCGGCCGTTGGGAACCGCGTAGATCAACCGGTTCTCTTCGTAGACGACGCAGACGCCACCCATTCAACGGATTACGCGTGAGGAGGAAGGATGGCTGAGTTTGTGAAAGTCACCGGGACGGCGGAGGTCGCTCCGGGGAGCGGCATTGTGGCGGAGGTAAGCGGCCAGTCCATCGCGGTGTTCAATGTGGATGGCACGTATTACGCGATCGACAACACCTGTGTGCATCGCGGCGGTCCCCTGGGTGAAGGCGAACTCGAAGGCGACACCGTGACCTGCCCGTGGCATGGGTGGCAGTACGACGTGAAGAACGGGAAATCAATCAATAACCCATCGGCCTGTGTGAAGTCCTACCAGGTGAAGGTCGAGGGGACGGACATTAAGATTCTGCTCTGACTCGATGCTGTTTCTTGAGTCTCCCGCCGGCATTCTGCATAATAGGTCCGGATGGACCGCGACGACCTCCTGTCTCTCTACCACCAGATGCTGTTGATCCGCCGGTTTGAGGAAAAATCGGCGGAGATGTACGCCTTAGCCAAGATTGCCGGGTTCCTGCATCTCTATATCGGTGAAGAAGCGGTCGCGGTGGGGGCCATCGCGTCGATCAGGCCGGACGATTACGTGATCAGCGCCTACCGGGACCACGGCCACTGCCTGGCGAGGGGCTCGGATCCTGGGAAAGTGATGGCCGAACTGTTCGGCAAGGCCACCGGCCTCTGCAAGGGCAAGGGAGGGTCCATGCACCTGGTGGACGCTCAACGGAATTTCATGGGCGGGTACGCGATCGTGGGAGGACACCTGCCGCTGGCGGTGGGGTTGGCGTTTGCCGTCCAGTACCAGAAGCGCGACCAGGTGGTCCTCTGCTTCTTTGGAGAAGGGGCGGTGCCCAGCGGGCAGGCGCACGAAGCGTTCAATCTTGCGGCCCTGTGGAAATTGCCGGTCATTTTTATCTGCGAGAACAACCGCTACGCGATGGGCACGCCGATCAAGCGGGAGATCGCGCTGTATGCCGATGTGGTGGAGACGGGCCGCTCGTATGGAATTCCGGCCGAACGGGTTGACGGGATGGAGGTGCTGGCGGTGCGTACGCTGATGCGAGCGGTGGTGGACAAGGTTCGATCCGCGCAAGGGCCCTATTTCGTCGAGGCGATGACCTACCGGTTCATGGGCCATTCCATGGCCGATCCGGCCCACGGGCACTACCGGACCAAGGAGGAGGTCGAAGAAGAACGAAAGCGGGACCCCTTGATGCTGCTCCGACAGACCATCCTGAGCGCTGGCCTTGGGAAGGAGGCCGACTTCAAGAATCTCGAGCGGGAAATCGGGGGCATCGTGGCCGAGGCGGTGAAATTTGCCGATGAGAGCCCATTTCCGGATCCGTCCGCGCTCTATGAAGACGTGTATGTTGAATAGTGCCGGGATGCTGACAACACCCACAACGACATTCTCAGGCGATGCTGCTTTCATATCGTGAAGCGCTGAGTCAGGCGATGCGCGAGGAGATGCGACGCGATGGCCGCATTTTTTTGATCGGCGAGGAAGTGGGCTATTACCAGGGCGCGTTTAAAGTCAGCAAGGGGTTTGTGGAGGAGTTCGGCTCGCGGCGGGTGCTGGACACCCCGATCACGGAGGCCGGGTTCACGGGGCTGGCGATCGGGGCGGCCATGGCGGGGTTACATCCGATCGTCGAGTTGATGACGTTCAATTTCGGCATACTCGCGCTGGATCAAATCGTGAACAACGCGGCCAAGATCCGGTACATGTCCGGCGGGCAGTTGTCGGTTCCGTTGGTGATCCGCGGGCCGGGGAGCGCCGCGCATCAGTTGGGGGCGCAGCATTCGCAAAGTTTAGAAGCGTGGTTTTGCCATGTGCCGGGGCTGAAGGTTATTGCGCCGGCGACCCCGCACGACGCGAAAGGGCTCTTAAAAAGCGCCATCCGCGACCCGAATCCGGTTATCTTCATCGAGGCGCAACTCCTGTATTCCACGAAAGGAGAGGTGGGGGAGGGGGAGTACACAATCCCGATCGGTCAGGCGGAGGTGAAACGTCGGGGCGACGACGTGACCATCGTGGCCTACTCCAAGATGTTGTTGCTGGCGCTGGAGGCGGCGGAGGATCTCGCTCGCGAAGGAGTCCAAGCCGAAGTCGTGGACCCCAGAACGCTGAAGCCGTTGGACGTGGAGACCATCGTCACCTCCGTGAAGAAGACCGGTCGGCTCGTGATCGTGGAGGAGGGCTGGCTCTTCGCCGGGCTCGGCGCCCAGATCGCCGAGTTCGTATACGCGCAGGCGTTTGACTATTTGGATGCCCCGATCGTGCGGGTGACGGGGGCGGATGTCCCGATGCCGTACACGCGGCCCCTTGAAGATGCGGCTATTCCTGATCGAGGGCGCGTCCTTGCGGCCGTGAGACAGCTCATCAAGGGAACTTAGCCCGGATTATTCATGAACGCTTCTGCTGCAATCGCCCATTCGCTGCTGCGACCAGCCTGCCCG
>CAYJUP010000309.1:0-2556 GCA_964373365.1 uncultured Nitrospiraceae bacterium | reverse complement strand
GGCCGCCTCTCGAAAATCCTCGCGCCCATAGTGAAAGGACAGGCGCGCCAGCGCTGACGCCGCCACCGCGTTGCCGCTGGGAGTGGCGCCGTCGGGGCCTTCGCGGCTGCGAATAATCAACGACTCATGATCACGCGCGGTGGTGAAGAACCCGCCGTTGTCCGCATCCCAAAAATCGGCAAGGATGCGCTCGGCCAAACGAACGGCTTCGTGCAGAAACCCTTCGTGCGCGCCTGCCTCGTACAGATCGATCAGCCCTTCTGCCAGGAAGGCATAGTCCTCCAGACAGGCGTTCAGGTGCGCTTTGCCGGCGCGATAGGTCCGATACAAGCCGCCGTCTGGACGGGACAGGGTGATGAGGAGAAAATCGGCAGCCTGCTCGGCGGCCTCCAGGAACCGACTGTCACTGAGCACGCGCGCGCCTTCGGCCATCGCGCTGAGCATCATGCCGTTCCAGGCGGTGAGGATCTTGTCGTCCAGTCCCGGCGGCACTCGCTTGCGCCGAGCTTCATAGATTAGCGGTCGCAACCGTTCGATGGTGCGATGGAGTTCCTCGGGGGCGAGGTCCAGGTCTTTGGCCACTTCTTCCAGAGAACGGGGTATGTTCGGAATACTCTTGTGCTCCCAGTTGCCGGCCGGCGTGATGTCGTAGTACGCGCAGAAGCGGCGCGCGTCTTCTTCGGTGGGAACCGCCTGGCGAATCTCTTCCGGCGACCAGACAAAGAACTTACCCTCGACGCCTTCCGAGTCGGCGTCGGTGGCGGAGTAGAACCCGCCCTCGGGTGAGGTCATCTCCCGGAGAATGTAATCGAGCGTCTCCGTTGTCACCCGCCGATAGTCGGCATCGCCGGTGACCTGGTAGGCTTCCAGGTAGGTGCGGGTCAGCAGCGCGTTGTCGTACAGCATTTTTTCGAAGTGGGGAACCAGCCAGCGCTCGTCGGTGGAGTAACGCGCGAAGCCTCCGCCGATCTGGTCGTACATGCCGCCGGCCGCCATCGCATCCAGGGTCTTCCGGACCATGGACAGAGTGTGTGGGTCCCCCGTGCGTTGATAGCGTCGGAGCAGCAACGAAAGACCGGTGGCGGGGGGGAACTTGGGCGCGCTCCCGAAGCCGCCGTGACGCGGGTCGAAGTCCTGGGCAAACTGCGCCGCGGCGGCCTCAAGTTCTGCCTCGCCCACGGCCATCGGCGCCGCCACGCGCATCTGTTCCTTCAATTGCGCCGTCAAATTGGCGGCCTGTCGGCGGAGCCCGTCCGGGTCCGTGCGCCAAGACTCAGCCACCTTTTGCAGTACGGTGGCAAAGCCGGGCCGGCCCCATCGGTCGGTCGGGGGGAAGTAGGTGCCGGCGAAGATCGGCTCCTGCTCAGGGGTCAGAAACACGGTCATCGGCCAGCCGCCTTGTCCCTGGTTCAACGCGAGGGTCGCCTGCATATAGATCTCGTCTAAATCAGGTCGTTCCTCTCGGTCCACCTTAATGCAGACGAAGTGCTCGTTCATGACCGCGGCGATCCGCTCATCCTCGAACGATTCGCGCTCCATCACATGGCACCAGTGGCAGGCCGAATAGCCGATGGAGAGGAGAATGGGCTTCTTGAGTTCCCGCGCCTGGCGGAGGGCGGCCTCCCCCCACGGATACCAGTCCACGGGGTTATGCGCATGTTGGAGGAGATAGGGGCTCGTCTCCTGCGCGAGACGGTTAGCCGGCCGAGTTGTCCCTTCTTTGGACATCGATGCTCACCCTAGCATCACGGAAGAACGATGGTCAACATTGGCCTGGATTCGGGAGTTACCCGGGCTAGAAAAGAAGCGGCCCGCGGACTCGGGATGCGCCGAGCGCGGGCCGATGAGATCTTCTTTGAGGACGTCGTGCGTGATGAGGGGGCAAGCAGAATTACTTCTTGTCCTTCTTCCCTTTCTTCATTTCCTTCTTCGCTTCCTTCTTCTCCATTTCCTTGTCGCCGGCTTTCATCTCGTCGTGCTTCTCGCCTTTCATCTCACCCTTCATTTCACCTTTCATCTTACCCTTCATTTCACCTTTCATCTTACCCTTCATTTCACCTGCTCCGCCGCCTGCTTTCTCGTCAGCAAAGGCGAACGAGTTGAAGCCAACCAGGAACATGACCGCCACCAGTGCAACCATAAACCGCTTCATCAGCCATCACCCCCTTTCCACGTCGTCTTGGCAGGGAGACCCCCTGCAGGGCGGCCACCCTAATCCAAATGATGGGCAATGTCAATATACATACGCAGAGACTGAGCTTGAGAAGCGAAATCTCCGACCAGTGTGATAATCTTTAGTAAACCGTGCCAGAGAGGAAGACCATGACCGACGTGGGCCCCTACTCGAATTACAGACTGACCGTCAGGCTTGAACTGGCGAACCGTCCCGGCATGTTTGCGCGTATCGCCACGACCTTGGCCGAGGAAGGCGTCAGCCTCGGAGCGGTCGATATTGTGTCGGCGACTCCGGAGAAGATGATTCGGGATGTGACCTTCGATGTCAGAAGCGAGGAGCACGGCGAGCGGGTCCTCGAGCGGTTAAATGCGCTCCCGGAT
>CAYJUP010000308.1:0-2564 GCA_964373365.1 uncultured Nitrospiraceae bacterium | reverse complement strand
CGAGTAGAAGCGCACTCGTCAGGAGGCAGACCACCATGGTCCAACTCAAACGCCCCAGCCTGATTTCCGCACTCTGTTTGGCCAACATAGGCAAGATCACTAGTGTCCGGTTAAGACGTGAATAGATCCAATTGGTTAGAGTTCATGGCGATCTCCGATGTGTCGTCGCTGTCCGGAAAAGCCTGCTGGACGGGCATTGTTTCGAAAAGGGTGACCGAAAGAATCTGTCGCAACGTGGAGAGCGAGACCTGGAGGGTGAGGCGCTTTCTGATGATGGCGACGAGCACATAGACGCTGACGGCGATCCAGATGTGCGACTTCACCGCATTTAGAGCTGGTTCCGGTCACACGACAGAAAGTTGTAGCCCATGGTCTCCTCCCCTCTGATCCTGGGGAGTGATTATACCTCTGCTTTCCTAAGGGTCAAGGGGTTTGTGCAACAGGCTCTTCATTCCATCAAAAAAAAGGGGCTGCACAGGAAAAAAACCTCCGGTGCAGCCCCCCTGTAGTAACCGCAAGGAACCTCCTAGCAACCTGCCACTTTACACCTTTTCAATCGGGACAGCTTGCTGGTCTAGCCAGATCCTATCTGATCCTCCCATGAGATCATAGGTACCTTTCCCGCCTTTGCTCCAGTCGCAACCGCGGTCAGGATACGTATACTCGCTCCAGGGCAGCGGATCGACCAAGCCCGGGGATGACCAGATAATTTCGAACTGGCCATTGGCGAGAATTCGGCCAATGTACACCGGCTTGGCAGTATGGTGATTGGTGCGGTCGACGAGGATCGGGCCTCCCGGCGTAGGAACCGTAAGCCCGGGCAACGCTCTCAGCACATCGTCCACTTTGAACGACTTGGCTTTCTCAACCGCCATCTTCCAGGTGTACACCCCAATGTACCCCCAGAACATCGGGTCGTCCACGACCCGGCGAGGAGCATCGGGCAGGTTCTTCTTTTTGCAAAAATCCTTGAACCGTTGCACGAACACTTTGTTCTCAGGCATGTTCACCGACTGGAAGTAGTTCCACGCCGCCAGGTGCCCGACGAGGTTTTTCGTGTCGAGCCCGCGGAGCTCGTCCTCGGCCACGCTGAACGAATCCACCGGGCACTCCTCCGCAGTGATGCCCGCGTTGGCCAGTTCCTTAAAGAAGGGCACATTGCTGTCGCCGTTGATCGTATTGATCACTGCCGTGTCGCCGCCGGCGCAGAACCGCTTAATTTTGGCAATGATCGTCTGGTAATCCTGGTGATGGAACGGCGTGTATTCCTCCATGATGTTCTTCGCCGAAATGCCTTTCGCGAGGAGCATCGCCCGGACAATCTTGTTGGTCGTCCGGGGATACACGTAGTCGGTTCCTATCAGATAAAACTTCTTCTTGTTGCCTCCATCTTTGCTGAGGTGGTAGTCCACCGCCGGCGTCGCCTGCTGATTGACCGCCGCGCCGGTATAAATCACGTTCCTCGAGCATTCCTCACCTTCATACTGCACGGGGTAGAACAACAGGCCGTTGTTCTTCTCGAACACCGGCAGGACGGACTTCCGGCTGACCGAGGTCCAGCAGCCGAACACCGTCACCACCTTGTCCTGCAGCAAGAGTTTTTTCGCTTTTTCCGCGAACAGGTCCCAGTTGGAGGCCGGATCTTCAATAAAGAGCTGGATCGGGCGCCCCATGACCCCGCCCTTGGCGTTGATCTCCTCCGCCGCCATTTCCACGATGTCTTTAATGGACTGTTCGCTGATGGCCATCGTGCCGCTCAGCGAGTGCAACACACCAACCTTGACCGGCTCGCCCGCCGCATAGGACAAGGCCCAGTTGCCCAAGTTGCCAAGCAGGGCGGCAACCCCTATGCCAGCCGCTACCTTGCTTCCTTGAACCAGAAGCTCACGCCGCGAAGGATCAGCCTCGCTCGCAGCAACACTGCCTGCTTCGACCGGGCTTACCTCATTGAGTTTGTTCGTTGCCATGGTCGGACTCCTTTCACTAACAATTAGAAGTTGTACCAGCTCGACAGCATGAAGACATCGCCATCGAATTTCTCTGAACCACCGAATTTCTCTGAACCACCTGAATGAACCGCAGCCTTCGCCCATGTCGTCATAAGATGGCTCCACTCACACGACGTGTAGCAATCACCCCACATGTGACGGACTGCTGTGACATACGTGCGGTTGTTGAGCACATAAGGGAGACGTTCTCGTGACAACCCACCTTCTTAATACTGCATCTGTAAGGCCACATGGAACGAATCGACCTTGTCACCTGTCCTCCCTGGGGCGAAGACGTTCCCTACAAAGCCTTTGGTGGCGATATCTCCAGACCGATAGAATGTCCCAATGCGCGCATTGTGACCATCAATGACGTAGTTCAGGCCGAATTCCCATTCCTGGCGGTTGACGCTGTCCTGAGGGGAAATTTTGACAAATCTCGCATAGGGCTGGAATTTCCCGATCCCGACCTCATTCGGCAGCAGATACAAGCCGTACACGGTCCATGAATGCCCGCTAAACGTGCAGAAGCAGCCACCGAGTGCACCGTCAGTAAAGGAGGCGGCGTTCTGTGCC
>CAYJUP010000307.1:0-2574 GCA_964373365.1 uncultured Nitrospiraceae bacterium | reverse complement strand
TAAAACTTGTCATGCCTTATGCCTGCGCGAGGTGCTCATGGTAGATGCTCTCGTTTGAAGTTCCCCTGATTTTGTGGACACCACTTAGGCATAATGCCAACAAGGAGGTGTCCGATGGGTACGCAGCGACGGAAGTTCACACCTGAATTCAAGCAGGAAACAGTGGCCTTGGTCGTCCGGAGCGGCCAGAGTGCTAATCAGGTGGCCAAAGATTTGGGGATCAGTCAGACATCCTTGAGCCGGTGGCTCCGCCAGGCCAAGACGACCCCAGCGAAGGTCAATGGGTTTCAGGCTGCTGAGGAACTCAAGGCCCTGCGCCGCGAGGTGGAACGGCTCCGGATGGAGCGTGACATCCTAAAAAAGACGGCGGTAGATTCAGGCGGTGCTTGCAACAGCTGCCTCCAGTATCGCCGCCGGTGTCTGAAACCCCAACGTCTTCCGTGGACGTTGGTTCACGCGTACCGCGATCGTGTTCAAGTCTGCTTGGGAGTAGCGTGACAGGTCTGTGCCTTTCGGGAAGTACTGGCGCAGCAAGCGGTTCGTATTTTCATTTGTGCCACGCTGCCATGGGCTTTGTGGGTCGCAACAATAGACCTGCACATTGGTATCGACCGTCAATCGTTTGTGATACGCCAATTCCATTCCGCGATCCCAGGTCAATGATCGGCGCAGTGCAGCGGGCAGTGTGCGCATGTGCTGGCTCAGCGCCGTCACCACACTCGCCGTGTCTTTCCCCGGCACCTTCACCAGCATCGTGAAGCGTGACTGCCGTTCCACCAATGTGGCCCTGGGCGTGTTCTTTGAGCCGGCCATCAAATCCCCTTCCCAATGACCGGGAATCGCGCGATCTTCCACGTCAGCGGGCCGGTCGCGGATGGAGAGGCCCTCGATGATCTGCCCTCGCGGCTGGCCATCGGTGCTCGCGCGCTTTGACCGCCGCATCATGCGCCGGGATCGGAGATGCCCTATCAATTCTTTCTTGAGCACCCCTCGGGCTTGAATGAACACGCTGCGGTAGATCGTTTCGTGGGCAACACGCATGGTTCCCTGATCTGGAAATTCCCGCTTGAGCCAGCCCGCTCTTTGTTCGGGCGACCAATCCAACGTCAATTTGCTCGCGACAATCCTCTGGAGCATGGGGGGTGTGGCGAGTCGACATGGGTTGGGGCGTCGAGTGCGCTCCCATGCCTGCGCCTCTGCCTCAGAGGCGCGATACGTGTGGGCCCCACCATGGCGGCGGATTGCACGGCTTACGGTCGACGGCGCTCGACCGAGCTTGTCGGCGATCTGCCGGATAGAGACAGTCGGCACCATGCCACGAGAAATCTCTTCTCGTTCCGCCAACGTCAGCGCCCAGCGCGACCGCCTCCGAACGTCAGGAGTGACCCCCCCCGTTCGACGACACGACGCCGTGAATCGATCCCGCGTGCTTGCCGAGTGCACGGCCAATCTCGCTCAACGACTGCCCATGTTTCCATCGATGCCACAGGTCCGCTTTCTGGGCAGCCGACAAGCCCGGACGCCCCATGTGTGCCAGAGCGATCAGCCTCCAACTCCACCTTACCCCAGATGGGGTTGCGTTGATCGCCTGAATCTACCGCGCCTTCTTCGCCAACGAGTCAGCATGAGGGACTCCCTTCATCCAGGCGGAGAAGGCGCAGTATCCGGTCGAGGTGCTGTGCCGCGTCATGGCCGTGGCCCGCAGCGGTTTCTATGCGTGGTGTCAGCGGCCGGTGAGTCGACGGGCGCAGCAGAATCAGTCCCTACTCGCCCAGATTCGGACGTATCACCGTGACTCGAATGGGAGTGATGGGAGCCCTCGGATCCACCGGGACCTGTGGACGCAGGGGCTGCGGATCAGTCGCCATCGGGTCGCGCGGCTGATGCGACTCCACGGCATTCGGGGTGTCTGCCGCCGCCGCGTCCCCTATCGGGGGCGGACGGCGTCCCCCGCCGTCGTGGTGGCCAATGTGTTGCAACGCGACTTCGCGGCGACGCAGCCAAATCAGCAGTGGGCCGGCGACATCACGTCTGGATCGACCCGGGAGGGGTGGCTCTCCCTCGCGGTGCTCGTGGATCTCTACTCGCGCCGCATCGTCGGCTGGGCGATGGCGGCGCGCATCACGACGGACCTGACGAGTACTGCGCTGACCATGGCCCTGCAACAGTGGCGGGTGGACAGCGGGTTGCTGCATCATTCCGATCGCGGCAGCCAATACGCAGCCGTGCTGTATCAGCACCAACTGACCGCGCAGGGCATGCCGTGTTCGATGAGTCGGCCGGGGAATTGTTGGGACAATGCGGTCGTCGAGAGCTTCTTTGCCACCCTCAAAACCGAACTGATTCATCGGCGGCGGTTTCAGACGCGGCAGGAAGCCACGAGTGCCATCTTCACGTATATAGAAGGGTTCTATAACCGCCGTCGCCGCCACTCGACGCTGGGCTATCGGAGTCCGATGGAGTTCGAACAAATGAACCAGTGAGTCACGGAAGGTGTCCACTAAACCGGGGGAAGTCCACGTTATTCGAATCCATTCATTGATTAGCAAAGGCTTGTCTGGCTTGTTTTGGTAC
>CAYJUP010000306.1:0-2604 GCA_964373365.1 uncultured Nitrospiraceae bacterium | reverse complement strand
AACCCTTCATAAGATCCGGGAGCAGCAGAATGTGGAGGCGAACACCGAGTTACTACACGATCAACTGCACCTCATGCGAGACATCCTGCACCTGGTGGACAAAGAAAAGAGGGAGGAGTCAACTTTTGTGAGACTTCATGACCTCAATCACGAGATGAGGGACCGGTGGCACGACATCAAGAAAGGGCGTGACCGTGAAGCCAACCTCGGAAAGCTGCATGACCAACTCCATCAGATGAAACAGGTTCTGGAAGGGATGTCTAAGCCCTGATGCCGTACCCGCCTGGCGTTTCGATCAAGCAAATAGGCCCCCTCCGCTCTACGCTGCGTAAATAGCCTTGCAGGCAACCGTGGGATGAGCTGCTCCACAGGGTCGATCCGTCTGGGGTGGCCTCTGCGGTGACTCCGATCCCCTTGGAACGGGTGGTGCAATCGTTTGCTTCAGCAAACCCCATCATCGTGTACTGAGGAAGGCAGACTGTCCTCTCTGAGGCGCCATGAAGCTGCTGGAAACAGCGATTCATCAGCTTACGGGCCATGTGGGCCACGCTGGCACCCCGCTCCAACGGGCATTGCGTAGAACCGCAGCAGGCCGACATGCTCCGGTGAAGGGTACTCGTCCAGACCGACCCGGATTTCTTCCTGACGGACCTGCATGAAATAGGTTCCGATCAGCCGATCCCATCCCGAAAAGATCGTTCCAAAGTTGGCGTTGTGTTCTCGGGGGTGCCGTGAGTGATGGATCCAGTGCATGCGGGGAGTGACGATGAGCAGGCGAAACCAGTTTTCGACGGGCTCCGGTAACTTCAGATTGCTGTGCTGAAACTGAGCTGCGGCGAGCAGGGCCATCTCGAAGACGACCAGGCCCAGTGCCGAGATGCCGAGCGCCGGAATGGCGACCACCTTGATGCCGGTGGAGATGAGCACCTCGCCGATGTGAAACCGCAGGGCGGTCGTCACATCCAAATCCAGATCGCTGTGGTGAGCGCGATGAAAGCGCCACAGAACGGGCACGTGGTGATTGGCCCAATGAGCAACGTAAAAGACAAGATCGAGCACCACGACCGAGACTGCGATCTTGCTGATTGGACCGAGTCCGAGCTCATGGAGAAGGCCCCAGCCTGCTCTGTCCGCACGATCACTCCAGGCCAACAGCAGTCCGCCGAGAAGCAGGTTGACGATGACCGCGTTGCTGCCGCCGATGGTGAGGTTCGTGGCCACGTGGCGGGGCTTGCCCTCTACCGGAACCCGGAATGGCCCCCACCACTCCAGCCACAAGAGGAGGCCCAGACCGCCGAAGGCCAAGATCAACCGAAGGGAGGCCATGTCTGCGAGAAAGTCCATCCGGTTCGTCTCACACCAAAGATATTAGAGGCGCCGTTCAGGTGTGGGCAGTCGTCACTTTCGCGATCACCAGCCCGGCCACAAGCGTCGTCAGGAGGATCTTCTTCCAATTCATGCGTTCACCTCACATGAAGGGCTCGCCTCTTCTTGAGATACGTCTTCCACGGGTTCCAGTAGTACTTGGGCCAGCCCTGTTTGATGGGCCGGTAGTCATAATCGGGCATGCCGAGGTGGACAAGATCGATCTGTCCACCGCCCTTCGCAGGCCGGAACTGCAAGATGAGAATCGAATCAGCGTCCCGTTTCTTCCAGGTTTTCGCCCGCCAGCTTTGCACAATCATGCGGTCGGGCAGGATCACCAGATTGCGGCCTCGCAGCATCCCGCCGAAGGCCGTGAACCTCGCGCCGACCTTGCGGCTGATCGCCACCTTGTCGCCGATCACGGCGGCATGCTTCTTCGAATCGAGATAGGTGCTGAACAGTTCTTCAGGCGAGGCGTTGAGCGCGACCGTTTGCCGGATCATGTTGGCCATGACGCACCTCTCACGGCGGACCGACAGGGCGGGGCGCTTCCTGGAACAGGAGCGCCCCCGCGCCGGTTATTTCACCCGTTTGAACTGGAAGACATGCGGAGGCATTTCTTTCCCGTCCTTCATCGCGACCCAGGTCTGGGTATAGTGATTGCGGTCCTTAAACTCGAACGTCACCTGGTGCATGTGCATATCTGAAGGACTCGCGAGGTTCGTGGCATCGACAAAAGAGAAGGTCAGGGTCTTGTCTCCGTCCTTATACTCGCCGGCCCGCATCCGGGGTTGGTTGTTCAGCGAGCAGTAGTGAGTCAGCATCAGGTGTTTCCCATCGAGATGGTACATCGTCGTCATCGCCGGCTCTTTCCCCGACGCCAGCGTTTCGGTCAGGCTGGTTCCGCCCGACGTGAACCGGTAGGACGCGCGAAAGACTTTTCCGTCCTGGGCCGTTCCGTGCCACTTTCCGACGAGAAACTTGAGCGGTGTAAGGCCGTGGTCAGGAGCAGGGCCGGCAAGCGCCGGTTGTGCAGGAAAGTTCATGCCGACGATGAGCAGGAGGAGCAACGCGACGTGCGTCATGGCAGTGCTCTCCTTTCCGAAGTCCTTAGAGGTTTTTCACCAGCCTGGCGAGACAGCCGGTCCCGCCCGGCTGCCAAACTAGGTAACCCTGTGTTTAAATACACTGGAATCGATGGGCTGTGTCAAGGGGGGGGGGCGGTCTGGTTAATCACCT
>CAYJUP010000305.1:0-2606 GCA_964373365.1 uncultured Nitrospiraceae bacterium | reverse complement strand
ACAAGGATCTGCAGGACATCATCGCGATTCTGGGGATGGACGAACTGTCGGAAGACGACAAGCTGGTGGTGGCCCGCGCCCGCAAGATTCAGCGCTTTTTATCACAACCCTTCCATGTCGCTGAGGCGTTCACGGGCACCCCGGGGAGGTACGTGAAGCTGAAAGACACGGTCCGGAGCTTCAAGGAGATTCTCGAGGGCAAATACGACGATCTGCCGGAGCAGGCCTTCTATATGGTGGGGCCCATTGAAGAGGTGGTGGCCAAGGCCGAAAAGCTGGGGTACAAGCGCGGGTGACGGGATAGCTGGGCCGACCTCCGTGCTCGCGCACCGCGCACTCAGAAGTGCCGGGTACCCGTTGCTCTTCCCAGTGCAGCGGGTGATGACGCGCGCAGTAGAGGTCAGCCCAGCCACCCCGTCTCTTTGGAGTTGAGGATCTAACTTAGAGCACTATGGCAGGAAGGTTACTACTCGAAGTCGTCACGCCCGACCATTTGCTGCTCAGCCAGCAGGTGGACGAGGTGATCGCGCCCGGCGCCGAAGGCGAGTTCGGCGTGCTCCCCGGTCACTGCCATTTTCTGTCCACGCTCAGGATCGGCGAGCTCCGCTACCGGATCGGCGAGACGACCCACTACATGTCGGTGCTCTGGGGATTCGCCGAGGTGACTCCGCAGAAAGTGACCATTCTGGCCGAGATCGCCGAGAAGGCCGAGGACATTGATGTGGAGCGGGCCCAGGCGGTGGTGGCCAAGGCCGAGCAGCGCCTGGAAGTGGGAGGACTGCCCTCCGAGGTGGAAGAGGCCAAGGTGAGCCTCGAAAAAGCCCGCTTGCGCAAGAAGATCGCCGAACACACCCGCCGCACTTCGCACTCCTGATCACTCACGAACGTATGGTGCCCGCTTGGCCCTCCGCTCCCGAAGAACCGGCCGGCTCACCGACTCGCCGGCGTCCGCAAGCTTGACGCTCCTTATTCGTCGCGTCGCGGACCCTCCCGGAGCGACCCTTCCGGACTCATCACCCATTGCAAGTTACAGAGCAATGGGTACCCGGCGGAAGCCTTCGGAAATTCCCTCGAAGACTCGGTCAGTTTCCGCTTCCCTTCCTGACAGAGTCTCGGCGGGTGCCCCGCTCCTCGGCGAAGTCCGCTCCGGCCCACACCGCACCCACTCCGGTGTTCCGAGGGCAAAGGCAGTCGGGGCTCGCACGTCATCCCGTTACGCACATCGGCTAAGCTTGCCCGCGAATTCCGTTTCGTCAGCCGCGCCGCCCGCTCGGAAACACTTAATAAAGCCGTCCGATTATTTCCCATCACCCCACGAACGTCTTGCATGGGCACCGGTCCAAAAACCTCGTTGGAAAGGAGCAGTGGTGCCCATCGATTTTACAAGGAATTCGGCGTATGCTTCTGCAGATTCAAAAACAAATGATTCTGAGCTGCACCAAACCACGGAACCATCCTGCCTCTGTCTGGCTGCGCCAACCCGAGCAGTCCAGTGAGAGAGCTGAACTCCAACTTTGGCGAAAGTGCACCAATTGAAAAAGAGATCTCTATGCCTACCAGATTCGTCATGGTGGTGAGTTTACTCCTGGCAACCACCACGTTTCGGCTTTCAGCCGCCGCGGCCGGCATCTCTGGCTCGATGATCATCGCCGGGAATGGACCTGAGCTCCCGACCACCGAACGGCTGGCTCGGGCGTTTGAGAAGGGTCACCTCGGGAGCGTCGTGGAGATCCAGTGGGACCAGTATGAAGACGCGATAGAAATGGTCAAGTTGGGTCAAGCGCACGTCGCAGTGACCGGGCAAAGCGACCCGGACTTGACGGCGATCCCCATTGCCTGGGACGGGATTGCGGTGGTCGTAGGCTTCGCGAACCCGGTGAAAGAGGTCACTACACAACAGGTAGCCGCTATCTTCTCGGGCAAGGTGAAGCGGTGGGCAGAGCTGGGAGGACCGGAAAGCGAAATCCAAGTGATTGACCGTCCGCAGAACCAGCATATCCGCTATAGCTTTGAGGAAGCTCTCGGTATTTCGGTATTGTGGAGCAGATTCCTAAATCAGCCAAGGTAGTTCGATCTGACCAAAAAGCGATCAGCATGGTGGCAGGCAACCTCTCTGCAGTGACCTATACCTCACTAGGGGTAGCCCTCGAAGCGGTGAAGTATGGGATCGATGTCAAGTTTGCTTGTGATTGACCGGGTTGAGGCGGCTGAAGAGACGGTCAAAGACGGACGCTATACGCTTCGTCGCCCAGTTCTTCTCTCAAGAAAAGAGCCGAACCCTGTGGTTGAAGCCTTTGCCGCCTTCACCCTTTCGCAAGAAGGGCGGGCGATCGTGGACGAGATGTTTCTTCCTACCGTCCCTGAGAGTAGAATACAAGCAAAGGCCCTAGGAGACTTGGAATTGAGGACACGTCCCATGGTAAAGGAGATGGAGAAATGAAGAAAGAGGACGAATCGCATTTAGAATCCATAATGAAAAAGTTTGAACAGAAGTTGTCGAAATCTAAAGACGCAAAAGAACAACGACAATCTGAAGAAGATGTCTTCTACCTGGAGTTTAAGCGAATTCGAACACAGGTAATTCGTCCTGCGATGGAAGATATTGG
>CAYJUP010000304.1:0-2616 GCA_964373365.1 uncultured Nitrospiraceae bacterium | reverse complement strand
ACCCCCTTCCCTTCCCCGCCCAAGACCAGCGCCAGAGGGCCGCGCAGATCCAAGGCCGTGTATGGTTTCTGCGAGTCAGCATCCAGCGCGTACACCCACACCCCTTCGGCCTGCAGCGCTTCGATCAGCCGCGATATATTCTGTATGCGGGCAACACGGAGGTGCTCCAGCGCGCCGGCTGAGGCTTTGGCTACGTTCCCCGTCAGTCCAACCGCGCGGCGCTCGGGGATAAATACGCCGTGGACTCCCGCCGCCTCAGCGCTCCGGAGCACGGCGCCCAGGTTGTGCGGGTCCTCGACCCCATCCAGAATCACCAGAAACGGCGGCTCGCCGCGTTCGCGTGCATAATCCAGGATCTCCTTCTGGTCCGCGTAGCGCTTCGACGCCACCAGCCCGACGACACCCTGATGCCTGCCGTCCGGAACTAACCTATCCAGAACCGGCCGCGGCTCGACGTGGACCGGAATCCCTGCGGACCGAGCCAGCCGGACGAGGTCCGCAAATTGACGATCCTGTCGAACCACCAGCAGTCGCAAGAGCGGTCGGGCGCCGGAGCGCAGCGCTTCCCGCACAGCATGCAAGCCATAGAGAAGCTCGGGGGTCTCAGCGCTTCCAGCGGCTGGTGCCATCCGGCCGATCCTCGATGGTGATGCCGAATGAGGCGAGTTCCGCTCTGATCTCATCAGCTCTCTTAAAATCCTTTCGTCGACGCGCTTCCTCCCGTTCGATTCGCCTTTGTTCGATCTCTTCATCAGTCAAAGTGGGTATCGAAAATATCTGAGTTCCGTATGCCGGGTGCTTAATCTGTGGGTTAAATTCCCAGTCCTTCACCCTTATCTGGAAGAGCCCAAACACCTTGCCGTGTTTTCGAAAGGCCTTGACCGTTTCCTCTCGCACCTGCCGCGACAATCCGCTTTCCGGCAACCTGTTTATTTCCCCTCTCAAGTGATGAAGCGCTGCAATGGCCGCAGGCATGTTGAAGTCATCATCCATTGCTTGACGGAAACTGTTCTCCAACTCCTCGATGGCTTGCTTCACCCTCACATCAATCGTTGTGGCCTCAACCGACGATCCCTCAAGCCGCTTAAATAAATCGTAGAACCCATCCAGTGCACTCTTAGCTTCCTGCAAACCGACATCTGAAAAATCCAATGGGCTTCTGTAATGGATAGTCAACAAAAAATACCGAAGCGCTTCTGCAGTCAAGCAATCACGTTTTCCCTCATCTTCGGTGCGCCTCTGTCTATTCCACTTCTCAAACACTTCCCGAATCGTGAAGAAGTTCCCCAGCGACTTGGACATCTTCTCCTGATTGATTTGCACGAAGCCGTTATGCACCCAGTACCGGGCGAACTCTTTGCCGGTGGCCGCGCAGGACTGGGCCATCTCGTTCTCATGGTGAGGGAAGATCAGGTCCATGCCTCCCCCATGGATATCGAAGGTTTCCCCGAGATGTCGAATCGACATCGCGGAGCACTCGATGTGCCAGCCCGGCCGACCGGGCCCCCACGGGCTGTCCCACGCCGCTTCGCCGGGCTTGGACGACTTCCACAGCGCGAAGTCCATGGGGTTCCGCTTGCGCTCATCCACTTCCACGCGTGCCCCGGCCAGAAGGTCGTCCGCTTTCCGTTTGGACAACCGGCCATAGGGCGGATAGGTCCCCACCTCGAAGTACACATCCCCATTCAGTCGATACGCATGGCCCTTGCCAACCAGCGTTTGGATCAGCCGGATGATATCCGGAATATGCTCCGTGGCCTTGGGTTCGACGTCGGCCGGAGCGACTCCGAGGCGCGCCATGTCCCGTTGATAGGCGCGCAAATAGCGGTCCGCAATCTCCTCCCACAAGACCCCCTCTTGCGAGGCACGGGTGAAAATTTTATCGTCCACATCCGTAAAGTTTTTTACGAACGTGACAGCGTACCCGCTGAACCGAAAGTAGTTCCGGATGACGTCGAAGGCGAGCGCGCTACGGGCATGGCCAAGGTGACACTCATCGTAGACCGTAACGCCGCACACATACATGCGGACGGTCTTCGGCACCAGAGGCTCAAAAGTCTCCTTCTGGCCAGTCAAGGTGTTATAGATCTTCAGCGCCACGGCTTGTCCGGTTTATTGGTTCGTCTGGAATGAGCCCCAGATAAACGGGGTCTTCTGCGGTCCTCGATCATCGCCTCCCAGCTTCGGAGCTGTTCCAGCACCGCGTAGTGGGTGACGTCGAGGTGAATGGGCGTGATCGACACCATGCCGTGTCGCACCGCCTCATGGTCGGAATCCTTCCGTCGGTCCCACGAGACCCGCGTGCCGGCGATCCAATAGTACTTCCGTCCGTGAGGATCCACCTTTTCGATAATCGGATCATCGAACCGGCGCCGGCTCAGCGAGGTGATCCTGACCCCCGCGATCGAGGCCTGCGGGCGATCTGGCACATTCACGTTCAGCAGCGTTTCCTCCGGCAAGCCGAGGCGGAGCACCGCTCTGGCCACGCGCACCGCATAGACGGCTGCAACCCTGAACCGAAACGTCTGCCTTCCTTCCAAGGAGACAGCTAGGGAAGGGATTCCCATGATCGTCCCCTCCAGCGCCGCCGAGACCGTGCCCGAGTACGTTACGTCG
>CAYJUP010000303.1:0-2624 GCA_964373365.1 uncultured Nitrospiraceae bacterium | reverse complement strand
GTGGTGGAGGGCAGGGGAGTCGAACCCCCTCTGTCGCCAGTTCGGCCCTGAAACTTGCCTCACGGGCTCCCACAGAGAGGGCCAGCCCTCTCGTGCGCTCTCCACGAAGGGGGCGCACCCCCTTCGAAGCCCCCGGTCGCGGGTTTTAGTGGTGGAGGGCAGGGGATTTGAACCCCCGACCCCGACGTTGCGAACGTCGTGCTCTCCCAACTGAGCTAGCCCCCCACTCGTAGAAGAGAAGAGCGTATGGCGTATAGCAAGAAACCAGGAGCTGGCAGATGGCAAAGAGCCGAGAAGCCAACGGGCGCCTGAGCTTTTTGACCGCGGGAACGGCCGGGCGGAATTGCCACAGGCTTTCTGGCCGCGGAGGAAACGGGGAGGAAGTTCAGCGCCCGTATCGTCTCAATTGCCCCGCATTATACACATCCGGCCGCGGGGACTCCACTTGAAGTCAGTTCAGCGCGTCGGCCACGCCCCACTCAGCCAGCGCCCGCTCATTGAGGATGCGCAGGAACCGAGGCCGCAGCACCAAATCGAACACCCCACCCTTCTCCGGAAACAGTTCCAGAACCTCTTGGCAGGTTTGCTCGATCAGGGAGAGAGCCTCCTCACGGGTAAGCGTCGTGTGGCCAAGCCGGTAGGCAGTCAGGTCCACGCGCAGGCGCAGCCGGATCATCCGCACCTGTTCCTCCAGAATCTCCGGCCTGGTCGCCATCGTGCTAGGAAGGGCTGATGATCGTAGGCGGCGCTGGGTTGGATGCGCCGATGACGCGCACGCGGCGCCCCTCAACCCGTAGGCGGCCTTCGGCGTAAAGCTGGATCGCCCGCGGGTAGATCCGGTGCTCCTCCGCCAGAATTCGGGCCGTCACCGTGTCGGCCGAGTCTCCTTCCAGGACCGGGACGGCCGCCTGGATGATGATGGGCCCTTCGTCCACCCCTTCGGTCACGAAATGCACGGTGCAGCCGGCGATCTTGACGCCCCACTCTATCGCCTTCTTCTGGACTTCCAGGCCGGGAAACGCCGGCAGGAGCGCAGGATGGATGTTCATGATGCGGTTCGGGTAGGCGCCGATCAGGACCGGCGTGATAATCTTCATGTACCCCGCCAGCGCGATCAGTTCCACGTCATATTTCTTCAGGATATCGAGGATAGCCCGATCATACGCTTCGCGACTGTCGGGCTGACCGGCGAACGGCTTGGGGTCCAGGAACACGTCGGTCAAACCATGCCGGCGGGCGCGTTCGAGAGCCTGCGCGTCCTTCTTGTTGCTCAGGACAACTCCAATCTTCGCCGCCAGCGTCCCTGCTTCGATCGCGTCAATGATCGCCTGCAGATTGGACCCGCGCCCCGACGCCAGTACGCCCACCCGCAGGCGACTCCCCGACTTACCGCCCGACATACTCCACCCGTGGCTCACCCGGCTTGGCCGCCACCATCTCCCCGATCCGGTAGCCCTTGTCGCCTAGCTCACCCGCGCGCGCGATCACCGCATCGGCGCGGTCCGCGGGCACGATCAGCACCAGCCCGACTCCCATGTTGAAGACCCGGTACATCTCCTCCTCGTCCACCCGCCCGATTTTTTTGATGAGCGAGAAAATCGGCGGGACCGGCCAGGCGCCACGTTGGACTCGGGCCCGGCAGGCCTCCGGGAAAACCCTGGGCAGGTTTTCGGTCAGCCCGCCGCCGGTGATGTGCGCAATACCCTTGATCGGATACTCGGCAGCCAGCGTGAGAATTTGCTTGGCGTAAATCCGCGTCGGCGTCAACAGCACTTCCCCCAACGGTCGGTCGAGGTCCAAAAGCTTACTTTTCACCGTCAACTCGCCTTCCTCGAAAAGCGCCCGTCGTGCGAGCGAGTAGCCGTTGCTGTGCAGGCCCGTCGAGGCCAGCCCGACCAAGACATCGCCGGGACGAATAGTTTTCCCGTCAATGATCTTCGGCCGATCCACCACGCCGACCGCAAAGCCCGCGAGGTCGTACTCACCCTCGGCATAAAACGACGGCATCTCGGCGGTCTCCCCCCCGATCAAGGCGCAGCCCGCCTGTCGGCATCCTTCGGCAATCCCCTTGATAACAGCCTCCGCTTGTGTCACCGCCAGCTTGCCGATGGCCAGATAGTCCAGAAAGAACAGCGGCTCGGCCCCGCTGACCGCCACGTCGTTCACGCACATGGCGACCAGATCAATGCCCACCGTGTCGTGGCGATCCATCAAGAACGCAATCTTCAGCTTGGTGCCGACCCCGTCGGTCCCCGACACCAGCACCGGGTCGGTGTACCGTGAAGCTTGAAACCGGAACAGACCGCCGAACCCGCCCAGATCGGCGAGGACTTCGGGCCGAAACGTGGAGCGCACCAGGGGCGTGATCCGGCGCACAAATTCGTTGCCGGCCTCGATATCTACGCCTGCCTGTCGGTAGGTGGTCATGCGCATACTGTCGTTAGGTTTGTTTGGTCTGTTCAGTCCGTTAACGGACAAAACCGACTCAACGGACCGAACGCAAGGATCATACAGAACGCAGAAGAATGGGTCAACGAACGAGTTCGACTAATGTTTCCAGATGAGCCGATTGCGGGTACATGTCGAATGGCTGGAGGCGGGCGATCCGGTACCCGGACGCGCAC
>CAYJUP010000302.1:0-2627 GCA_964373365.1 uncultured Nitrospiraceae bacterium | reverse complement strand
GACAGGGTCAGTGCCGTTCACGCGTGTGTAATCCGTACACCCGCTGCGTCATGAGAGGGACATCCCCATTGAACACGTGAAACAAGGCAGACCCTCTGCCTACAGTCCCATCAAGCTGTCCCGGTCCTAGGGGTCATGTCCGCGAATCCGTTGCATCAGCCCGCTCCCCCGGGATTCCGCCTCGCGGCGCGACCGCGCCCTCGCGAACCCCGCCTCACCGGAGGCCGATCCTCTGTGGCGGTCACCTTGCCACCCTGATGCCCCCTTCACCTTCACCTCTCCCCCTCCAAGAGGGAGAGGGCGGGGTGAGGGGGTGCCACCACATGGCGCAAGGATGACCAAAGGTACCACCTCCTGTCCGCGCATGCCATGAACCGAGTTCATGGCGGGGCAGACGCACCATGATGCGACTCGGCACGCTCCCCGGCCTGCCCATCAGGCCGGGAATTCAGGCCTTCCCCCCCGTCCCCCCTTCGGCTGGCTGGACTGACTCTTGATCCATCCCTCGTTCTGCCGCCCCAGCGCCACGACCAATTCGGCCGCATGCGCATAGGACTCAAACCGCTGAAACGCTCTCACCTCTTTGCCGATCCGCAGCAATACTTGTAGACCCTCCAGCCGCTCCCGCAATTCGTAGAGCATCGGCAGCTTGTCTGTTCGGGAATTCGCCCGAATGATCAGCGTCACCAGCTCGCGGCTCTGCTGCCGCAGATCGCTGCCCAACTGGTACTTGCGATACCGGCTGAAATTGCGCACCACCTGCTCCAGGTAGACCACCAGGTCCATCGCCGCCTTGTAAATCGGCAAGTGCTCATAACGGGCCATGACGCTCACCCACGCTCTCGAACACACCCCCTCCCGGGCACCTCTCCTCCTCCCAGGGGGAGAGGAACCACTCGAGGACCCTCGCCCGGGGACCCGTTGCTCTTCGAACTGCAACGGGTGATGGGAGAGGACAAAGGTGAGGGGGAGGCGGCCCCGCCGAAGACCGACACAAACCGCCCCGTGGTGATCTGGGCGCCCCACACCGGGGGCACATCACAGCGGCCCACCCCGGCGCCGGTGGGCAGATTGCTGATTTGTTGCGACAAGGCGTCGTGCGCCGTGCTCTGCGTCGCATGCTCCCCTTGCAGCGTCCCATGCGCCGCGTTGCTGCCAGTCGAGCCGCCGGTCACGGCGTTAAGAATCGTGTTGTGCTCCTCCTTGGCTGCCCCCGTTCGCTGGCAAGATTCCGCCGAGCACCATCACACTCACCCCGATTGCCACGAAAATTCTCCTGAACATGGCCGCCTCCTTTGGTTAATAAGAGATGGTCGCCTCGCTCCGCACTGCCTCCTCAGCTCTCCCTCGATGTCTTCTTCCTCACCAGCCCCAGACAACAAAGCCCTGTGGCCACACCGTGGCCCAGGGCTTTGGCTTGATCAGGAACACACCGCTTCAGCTCTCGGTCGAGTTGCGACCCCATTCCACGCCCTCGCATCCCCGGCACTCTTTGCACAAATCCAAAAAATAAACACCCCCTACTTACGGAGGGGGGTGCCACCGTATCTCCTCGTACGTTACCCAGAAGGTGACAGTCAGGGGACCGTCGCACTGGTGAAAACAGTTAGGAGAGGCGAAGGGTTCGCGAAAATGGGACGAAAATGGGGATAAGTCCAATTCTTGACTCCTGCCATCCCTGCGAGTAGGCTGGCCAGCATGCCTCGGATCGCCAGGCGGGCCCCGGCTGGGATCGTGTTTCACGTGCTGAACCGGGCAAACGCCCGGGCGCAGATGTTCGAGCACCACGCAGACTTTGCGGTGTTCGCACGCGTGTTGGCCGAGACGCAGGCACGTGTCCCAACCCGCATCCTGGCGTACAGTCTGATGCCGAACCATTGGTACCTCGTCCTGTGGCCGTGGCAGGACAGTGACCTCGCGGCGTTCATGCAACGGCTGACCACCACCCATGTGCGGCGATGGCACCTGGCACGCCACAGTGTGGGCGCCGGTCATCTGTACCAAGGTACCTACAAGTCCTTCCCGATTCGGGAAGATGACTACCTGCTGACCGTCTGCCGGTATGTGGAACGCAACCCAGTCAGGGCCAAGTTAGTCGAGCGGGCTGAGGACTGGCCGTGGTCCAGCCTGTGGCAGCGGCTTCACGTGGAACCTGGAGCGACGAAGCCCGCGTTGTGTGAGTGGCCAGTGCAACGGCCCGAGGACTGGCTAGAGTGGGTGAACCGGCCAAAAACAGGACCTGAGTTGGAGGCCGTGCGCGGCTCGGTGGTACGGGGACGCCCTTTTGGGGCCGCAAGCTGGCAACGCCAAACTGCCGCCGCGCTCGGCCTGGAGGCCACCTTCCGAACGCGTGGTCGACCGAGGAACCCGCCCCCCAATACTGGAGTGTAACGAGGGGCTAGAAATTGGACTTATCCCCTTTTCTGCAACATGGGGCGTTGAGGAGGACTCTCACGTGATCCGGCCCATCGCCTTTGCCAACGCACTGACTGTCACGGCTGCCGGCCTGGCGGCGTTCTTGATCGCCTTGCGCCTGTTGACCCCGCAGTTCTTTGTGTTGTTTTTTAATGCGCAGTTCTTCGGGGCGGATGTGGCCTCTCTGCTCCCCGCCGAGCCGAAACTCTTAT
>CAYJUP010000301.1:0-2641 GCA_964373365.1 uncultured Nitrospiraceae bacterium | reverse complement strand
CAGGAGTGGGACGAGAATAAGGTGACGGTCGGGACCATCACGATCGTCTACGACCACCACGTCCATGATCTGACCGATAAGCTCACCGACATCCAGCATCACTATCACCGACTGGTTCTCTCCAGTTTGCATGTCCACCTGGATCACGACCATTGCTTGGAGGTGCTGGTGGTCCGGGGCAAGGGTGCTGAGATCCGGAAGGTGGCCGACACCCTTATCGGGACCAAGGGGGTCAAGCACGGGAAGCTCACGATGACGACGACCGGCCAGGGACTCAGCTAGGTCGCTGAGCGAAGCCGCTTCGTGAGCCTGCTCGGGTCTTTCTTCTCAGTCTGCCTCTTGCTTCTAGCTGTCTCGTCGGCCCGCGCGCACGAGCCGGAAGCTGACCGCGTCGCGATTCCCGAAGTCACCGTCACGGCCGAGCGGCCGGTTGCGGCATCATCCCAGCGGTTTATTCCGGACAAAGACATCCTGCTTCAGCCCCAGGGACGGCCTGCCAATCTCGCCCGCCTAGCGCCCGGTCTCATCACGATCGAACATTCCGGCGGCGCCGGAAAAGCGGACCAGTACTTGCTGCGCGGTTTTGATGCGGACCACGGCACCGACGTCGCGCTGTTTACCGATGGGATGCCGGTCAACATCCGGAGCCACGTCCATGGGCAGGGGTATTCCGACCTGAACTTCATCATTCCGGAGACGATCAAGGGCATCGAAGTGTTCAAGGGGCCGTACCACGTCCAGTTCGGTGACTTCGCCACGGCCGGGGCGGTGAACTATGTCACGCGCGACGTGGTGGAGGAGGGCGTCATCCAACTGGCCGGCGGGCAGTTCGACACACAACGGCATCTCATGATGTTTTCGCCTACCACCGGGCGGGTGCGCTCGCTGGTGGCGGCGGAGGGATACCTTACGAATGGGCCGTTTCTCAACGATAACCGATACAACCGGTTCAACGGTCTCATGAAGCTCACCTTCAATCCGACACTGCGGTCAGAACTGAGTCTCACCGGCACGCACCACCAGGGACGATGGAATGCGTCCGGTCAGATCCCGTTTCGCGAAGTGGAGGCCGGGCGACTGGACCGATTCGGGGCCATCGACCCTACCGAGGGCGGCCGGACCCAGCGAAGCACCGGGAGGCTGCAATATCACTATGACACGACCACGGGCGGGCGGGCCTTTGCGGATCTGTACGCGCAGTATTACCGGCTGGACCTGTTCTCGAACTTCACCTTTTTTCTGAACGATCCGGTGAACGGCGATGGGATCGAACAAAATGACCGGAGGGCGGTGTACGGCGGGGATGTGGGGTTTCAGCAGAGCGGTACCCCTTGGGGAGTAGCGAGTGCGGCGACGCTGGGAGTCCAGACCAGATTCGATGATGCCCATGTGCGGCTGGGGACTCAACGACGGCGGGAGCGTCTTGGAACGACAGTCGACGCCGACATCTTCGAAGCGTCGTACTCCCCCTACCTAAAGCTTGAGTTTCAGCCGACGCCCTGGATGCGGCTCGTGGGCGGGGCGCGCGCGGACTTTTTTACCTTCGACGTGAAGGATCGGTGCGGAGCCGGCTGCCCGCAGCGGCCGAACGGCGTGACCGATGCCGTGATCGCCAGCACGAAGGGTAACCTGATTCTTGGTCCCTGGTTCGGCGCCGAGTTCTTCCTGAATTTCGGGACCGGCTTTCACAGCAACGACGCGAGGGCGATAGTAAGCAACCCGAATGCGCAGACACTGCCGCGGGCGACTGGATACGAAGTGGGCCTGCGCACGAAGCAATGGGACCGCGTGGAGTTCATCGCGGCGCTGTGGGCGCTCGATCTGACGTCGGAGCTGGTCTTCGTCGGGGATGAGGGGACCACCCAGATCAGAGGCGCGTCGCGGCGCTACGGCACGGAGCTCGGCGCCAGGCTCAAGTTGTCGGACTGGTTGACGCTCACAGGCGATGTGACCCTGACCCATGCCGAGTTTCGTGGAACCGGTGGGGCGATCCCGCTGGCGCCCGAGCTGACCGGGCGCGCCGATCTGACCGCCCGGCTGCCCGTAGGTCTCGCCACCAGTCTACAAATGCTGCACCTCGGGAGGCGGCCGGCCATTGAGGATCGAAGCGCGACCGCCCAACCGTTCACGGTCTTCGATTTTGTCACTCGCTATCGCTTACCGGTCAAGGTCGAGCGGGGCCGCCTTGAGGGCTTTCTGAGCGTGGTGAATCTCACGGACACGAAGTGGCGGCAGGCACAGTTCTTCTTTGAATCACGGCTGCCCGCCGAGGGAGGCCCGGTGGGGGACATCCATTTTGTGCCCGGCACGTCCAGGATGGTGATGGGGGGACTGTCATGGTATTTTTGAGGCGAGCTCTGTCGGGGGAAATTGGTGATCCTTGACCCTTAAGGTTTTTGCTCATATAGTGGGGAATATGGTTCGGCTATTCCTTGTCAGCCTGCTTATCTTCTCACTACTTTGTATGGTTCCGCTCATGGGGAGCTATCACGGCGTCTCTCACCTCCACCATGATGCTTCAGCTTCCTGCTCCACCTGTATGGGCCCGGCAGCCATGATCGGGGCGACCTACCTGTTCACCTTGCTCGGCTTCGTGGCATTGATGATTCCAGCTACACCCCGGCTTGGTTCACTCCCCGAG
>CAYJUP010000300.1:0-2649 GCA_964373365.1 uncultured Nitrospiraceae bacterium | reverse complement strand
TTCCACAAGAAGCGGAAGGACGGTGAGCTCTTCTGGGTCATCAAGAACGGAAGCGCAGGAACCGGGATGGTGCCGCTGATTCCGGCCGCCATTAATGAGGAAGAGGCCTGGACGATCATCAACTACGAGCGGAGCTTCTGTAAGAAGGGCGAAGAGTAACTTTCCCGCGAGTGTGGGATAAGAAAAAGCAGAGGGGGCAATCCCCCTCTGCTTTTTTATTGCGTTACCGGTTTCCTAACGCGTCCCTGGCCATCGGCTTCGTCAGGATGAGCCCGGCGAGCTTGCTTGTGGAAGTCATCGGGGGGAAGATCAGCGGACGCCGCTCCTGGCTGAAGTCGCTCCTGGCGGCGGCCGGTACGGTCTCTCCGAGGAAGGCGGTGAGTTCGCCCAGGGTGACCTCCCCGTCGTGGTTGGCGTCCGCCTCGCCCCGCAGCCCCCGCAGCAGGTAGTAGGTAAAGAGGCCGTGGCGGAGCTTGTCCGATTCGAGGCCCCTGTGAAGGCCTGTGGCTCCGATCAGACGGACAATGGCTCCCCCTCCTCCAGCCCCTCCCCCGCCCACGTCCCACTGAGGAGCCTTCACCTTCGATCGCGCGTTCCCGCCGACCCGCGATACCGAGCCGTCAAAGATAAGCAGGGTGAGCCGCGCTTTCAGCTTGGCAAGCGTCGACTGCAGGTCTTTGAGCGGATAGAGCCTCGAAACAGAGCTCTTTGCGCCCTCGTAAGGAACCAGGTAGGTTTCGCCGGACGGGGCCACCATCGCCTGTCCGGCGAAGTACACGATCACGACCGACTCGGCGTTCACGCGCGGCGGGAGCCAATCCAGGAGCGCTTCCTCGATGTCGGGCCGCAACGCTTTCCGGTCCTGCAGCACCCGCACGTTGGCGGTCGGCACGCCGCCAACGGCCTGAAAATAGGCGGCCACCAGCTCGGCGTCCCGCGCCGCGTATTTCCGCACGTGGTTCTGCTGGTCACGGTAGGCCCCGATTCCGACCGCGATGAGAGATGCCTGAGGCCGTTGGAACCCCGCTGATGCGGCGGGCACTTGGTCGACATCGTCAAAGCGCCCCGCCAAGTCGCTTCCGGCTCCAACTCCTCCTCCCGGCCGCATCGCGACGACGATGGTCTGCGCCGCCGGAGCGCCGATACCGGAAGCCTCTGCGATCGAGACCAGCAGTTCGGCCCTCTGCGCTTGAAGCGACTGCGGCAATGTCGCCGAGAACTCCACCGACCGGGACTCTCCGGGCTGTAGGATCCCGACCGGCAAGGTCGTGGCGGGGAACTGCGTGACCACCGCCGGGGTGCCGCCCAGAGTCACCGAAACACCTTGGACGGGTTGGGTTCCGGCGTTGACCAGATCCACCCGCAGCCTGACCCGCTCGCCGCTTTCCAGAACCAGATTGCCGTTCTCATCCAGGATCGTGGCCTTGAACGAGAGGGCCGGTCCTGGGGACACGGACGGGAGGGCTTGCGGGGCCGGCGCTTCGCCGGCCGATGCGGTCAGGGTTTCGGGAGCCAGTAAAGCGCGAGCCTCTCGAATGAACTTGGCAGAAAGTACCACGGCGGTGTCAGATACGAACCTGTCGAGGGTCGCGTAGGCGCACCGCTGCTGAGTTGGTTCGACCAGCAGTCGTTCTTGTCGTGATACCTGGAGCGGTTGCTCACGGAGGAGCTTTCCTGACGAATCCCGGAACGTCGCTACCGCGTCGAGTGCGAGCTGGGCAGGCTCACGGTCGTAGACATTATCGTTCTTGATGTTGAAGCGCGGCTTCAGGAGAGTGATGCGCACCTCCACGTCGGGCTTGGTCTGCGTAGGGTCGGAGCCTGCGAAGGAGACGGTTTTGAACGTCTGGTGGGCGGCCTGGAGCAACGTGTCTTCGAGGACGGCTCCGATCCTGACCTCCCGAGGATGGCTGCAGGAATCCAGGTACTGGGCACTCGCCTCGGACAAGGAGGAGTCGAATTCCATCCTGACCGAGACGGGAATCGGGGGGCCGTAGTTGGGGAGCGTCGCCCTGCTCAGGCCCGCGGCGATCTTCTCACACCCCACTGAGAGCGCCGGCAAGAAGAGGAGCAAGACCCCGCCTTGCAGGTATTTCCACTGCACAGAGTTGCGTCTCATGACGCCTCACCCCAGGTTAGTCTGGCGCCACGGTACAGAAATCGAGGCTGAAATGCAACCCCGCCCCGCGACAGAAACTTGCCAGCCGTGGGTGGCTCGTTTATCCTAGCGTTCCATGCTGGTGCTGGGCCTCTCGAACATGCGCGATGCGGCGGCCGCCCTCGTCCAGGACGGCCACATCCTGGCCGCGGCCGAGGAAGAGCGGTTTGTCCGGATCAAGCACGTGACCGCCTTGCCGATGCAGGCGATCGGGTATTGCCTGCAAGAGGCGGGTGTCCGGCTCGCCGAGGTGGATGGGATTGCGGTGCCTTGGAAATATTGGGTGCTCGGCCGCCGAGCCGCCTTGGCAGTGGGCGCCATGGTCCGATCCCCGACGCTCTTTCGGGTGAAAGGACAACGGAGCCTCGAGCGGCTGGGGAACGAGTGGGCGGAGCTGGCCTTCCTCATCCCCAAACTGCGCAGACAGTTCGGGCCTGGCCGGTATCGGCCGGTCTATCTCGACCATCATCTCTGCCATGCCGCCAGCAGTT
>CAYJUP010000299.1:0-2692 GCA_964373365.1 uncultured Nitrospiraceae bacterium | reverse complement strand
ACCGATGACCACTCTCCAGTCCTCACTTGACTTGCTGTGTTGAGGCCCTGTATCACCCTTTCCATGTCCTTTCCCAATGCAAAAGCTGTCCTCGCGTCCCTGGCTTCGTTGGGCTGGTTGACGGCCTGCGCCGTCGGACCCGCCCCACCGGTGATTGAGGGGACGCGAACGCTGGTTGTAGCCCTGGACGGGAGCGGACAATACATCTCCATCCAAGCGGCAATTGACGCGGCCGGGAAGGGCGATACGATTCGGATTAAGGCTGGGGCCTATCCGGAGGACGTCACGATCCATAGCAAGGAATGGTTGAACATCGTCGGTGATGGCGTGGACAAAGTCACGATTCTGGGGCGCAGCCGGGTCGGCGCCTTACATATCGGTAAATGGCCGTATGGCGCGACACATGTGGAAATCAGCGGGTTGACCATCGAGCAGCACGGCGGGCTGGCGATGGGCATGTTCAACGGGCGCGGGGTAGTTTTGCACGACGTCCGGATCAACGGGATGCTGTTTGGGCAGCAGGTCCAGGATGTCCGGATCGAACGGTGTGTGATCGGCGGGAGCGAGACCACCGGCGTGGCGTTTGCCGACTCCCAGGCGGTGCTGGTCGGGAACCTCATTCATGATAACGACCATGGGGTCACGGTTGCAGGCAAGTCCGACGTGCGTCTGGAGCGCAACGTGATCACGCGTAGCCTGTTTGAGGGCGTGGTCGTGACGGACACCGCGCGGGCTGTTCTTGTCAGCAACACGATCGTCAAGAACGGCGGCGGCGTGGCTTTCCTGGGAACCTCGCGGAGCGAGGTGACCGGCAACATCGTCGGGTTCAACAAGGCCGGGTTTGTGGTGGGGCCTTCGAGTCAGGCGAAGATCTCATACAACGCGCTCTACAACACCGAGGGCGACTACCTCCGAGCCGGCTCTCCCAATAAGCCGGCGCCGGAGCTGAAGGCGGACTCGGATATGGCGGTGGACCCTCGGTTTGTAGATCCAGGGAAAGATGATTTCAGGTTGCGACCTGATACCCCCTTAATCCGGGTCGGAGGGTTTGCCTACCTCGGGGCCTTGGCCCCGGCAAACTAAACCCCTTCACACGCATATTGCTTTACAAGCTTCGTTAAATCGCCCGCAAAATCCACAAATTACAACGGTGCTAGACTTTCTTTGAAACTCATGTGGTAAGATGAAGGCGTTGATCCGAATCTAGCACGAGAATTGCTTTAGGTATAGAGAAGAGCGATCGAGATGGCCAGCTACCGATCAGAGCATGAAAAGCCTGTCAATCGAGGGATCCCCTCCCTTGAAGATATGGAAGTGGGAAGACCGGTCGGGGCTATCCTACCCATGTCCGAACACGCCCAGGTCGCCTTGCGCGACAGCATCGAGCTGATTGACTTTCTGATAAACCAGGACGACGTGACCTGGAACTAGTGCGGCCAAGCGCATTTGCTTCTACCCTCTCCTTCCCCGATCTCCTTACTCAACTGCGGAATCTGATAAAACATCCCGCGCGCCACGGACGGAGATGGGGCGACCCAGTCACCGACCGCGCACAGTTCTTACCCGGACGGTAAATCGGGTCTCCACACGGTATCCATAGCAGTCAATACGTGAAATCGACACCTCTCAGGAGTTACAATCACTCGCCGTATCGCGGAGGCAACCATGATCAATCACCCTGTCACCATGCCGGCATCTGTCGAGGGCTCTTCCTCCCGTCGGGGGAGACTTGTGGTGCTGGTGCTGTTTGCCGCGGCCCTCGGCGCCTTCTTCTATTTCGACCTCGGGAAGTACCTCTCACTGGATGCCCTTAAGGCCAATCGGGACAGCCTGCTGGCGTTCACGGAGACGCACTATCTCACGGCCGTGTCGTTGTTCGTCGCGGGGTACTGCCTGCTGGTGGCCGTGTCGCTACCGGGCGCGGTGTTTATGACTCTTGCCGGAGGATTTCTCTTCGGAAGCGTGCTGGGGACGGTCTATGTCAATCTGGGAGCCACGACCGGCTCGACGCTCGCCTTCCTTGCGGCTCGGTATCTCCTGCGGGACTGGGTGGAAGCCAAATTCGGCAGTCGGCTCGGAGCGATTCAGGACGGGTTCTCGAAGAACGCTTTCAGCTACCTCATGACGCTCCGGCTGATTCCGCTCTTTCCGTTCTTTCTGGTGAACCTAGTGTCGGGCCTTACCCGGGTCAAGCTGGCTACCTATGTCGCCGCCACGGCGATCGGCATCATTCCGGGGAGCTTCGTGTATGCCTACGCCGGCCGCCAGCTCGGCACGATCAATTCGCTGGCGGAGATCGCGTCGCCGCGGGTGCTGCTGGCGTTCACGCTGTTGGGGTTGCTGGCCCTGGTGCCGGTGCTCTATCGCAAGTTCGCCTCCAAGAAAAGTGTGTAGAAGGGGATAGCAAGCATGAAAACGCATGCGATGAACCGCGAAGCGGTCACCGTTCTTCCCGACGACAAATATAACAGGATGCTAGTCAACAATGTTCACCCTCCGGATTGGGTGAACCCTGAGCCAACCGGCCGATATAACCTCGTCGTGATTGGGGCCGGAACCGCAGGCCTGGTCACGGCGGCGATTGCGTCGGCGCTTGGCGCCAAGGTGGCCTTGATCGAGAAACACCTGATGGGCGGCGATTGCCTCAATGTCGGCTGCGTGCCGTCGAAGGGCGTCATTCGCGCCTCGCGCG
>CAYJUP010000298.1:0-2724 GCA_964373365.1 uncultured Nitrospiraceae bacterium | reverse complement strand
CAGAAGCCGGCATCCGAGATCCTGATACAAGTGACTGGAGTTCAGACTGTGCTCTCCGATCTAGTGGCCTTTAACATCGAGGCCGGTGAGAAAGGTCCGCAGGCGACAACCGTAAACAAGGTGCCGGTGATTCCATGATCGCCAAACTCAAGCTTCCAGTGGTGGCCTTGTCGCCCTGCGTCGAGGCTGAGCGGCTCGGATTTTCGGACACCAGCGAGTTGTCTCCCCTAGAGGAGCCCATCGGACAGGAACGCGCCGTCGAAGCGCTGGGGTTCGGCCTGCGCATGCAGAGCCCCGGCTTTAATATCTACGTGTCCGGCCCGATCGGCTCTGGGAAATGGTCCATTGCCAAAGAAATGGTGAAGCGTCTGGCCCGGTCGGCCCCACCGCCGGCGGACTGGTGCTACGTCAACAATTTTCAGGACCCTTCCAGACCCAGGTGCCTCTCGTTCCCTGCCGCCCAAGGCCGGGTCTTCAAACAGGCAATGGCCGGGCTGATTGAGGGTCTGCGCCGCGACATTCCGAAGATTTTCGAGAGCACCACTTATCTCGAAGCCAAGGCCAACATCACTGAGGAGACGGACGCCAGGAAAAAGGCTCTGTTCAAGGAACTGACCGATCTGGGCCGTGCCCGGGGGGTTGGCTTTGAAGAGACGCCTATAGGGTTCGGCCTGGTCCCCATGCGAGGCGGGCGTCCCATGACGGAGAAGGAACTGGCCGGTCTATCGGAAGCGGAGCGAAATGAACTGAACGAGAGGAGAGAGGCGCTGGAGAGCGAGATCCGCGAATTCCACATCCGCGTCCATGCGCTGGATCACGAAGCCGAGCAGCGTCGCCGAGAGATGGACCGCCAGGTCATCAAGAACGTATTGGGAGTACGGTTCGAAACGCTCCGCCGGTCGTACGAGGGACTGCCGCCGGTCCTCGATTATTTGGATCGAGTGCATGAGGACATCATAGCCAACTACAAGGACTTCCTCCCACGAGAACCGCCGACGTTGCCGATTCTGGGCCTTGAAGCCATCAGGCGCCAATCCGATCTCACCCAGTACCACATCAATCTGATCGTCGAGCATGCGGTGGATGGGGGAGCACCAGTTGTGGATGAGTCGCACCCCACCTATGCCAACCTGATTGGCAAGGTCGAGCGCAAGGCCCACCTGGGCGTGGTGTTCACGGATTTCACCGAAATCAAGGCCGGGGCGATCCTTCAGGCGAGCGGAGGTTATCTGATTTTAAGCGCGTTGGATCTACTTCGGCAGCCGTTTGCATGGGACGCGCTCAAGCGGGTGATCAAGACACGGGAGGTCAAGATCGAGGATCCAGGTGAGTTCTACGGCTTCTCGACAACCGGCCTCAGGCCCCTGCCGGTGCCGGTGGATGTCAAGGTGATCATGGTCGGTCCCCCGATCGTGTATCAGTTGCTCCAGGCCTACGAGGAGGACTTCCAGAAGATTTTCAAAGTCAAGGCCGATTTCGATGTGGATGTGAGCCGTGACGAGCACCAGGATAGATTGTATGGCCGGTTTGTGGCCCGGCTTTGCCGGGAGGAAGGTCTGCCGCATTTCGGAGCCGATGCGGTCGCCGAGTTGATCAGGCAAGGATCGCGCATGGCCGAGCGCCATGACCGGCTCTCGCTTCGGTTAAGTCTGCTGAGCGATGTGGTCCGCGAAGCGACGTTCTGGGCACGCCGTGAGGGGCGGAGGTTGGTGTCGAGGGCCGATGTGGAGACCGCAGTCGCCAAGAAGCGGCATCGCGCGAATCTGCCCGAACAGTGGGTCCAGGACGAGATCCGGGAAGGCACCCTGATCGTAGACCTGGAAGGCGAAGCCGTTGGGCAAGTGAACGGGCTCTCGGTTCATCTCTTGGGGGACTATGCGTTCGGGCGTCCCTGCCGGATCACGGCCCGAACGTTCGTGGGCACCAAGGGTGTGATTGATATCCAGCGGGAAGCCGAGCTGGCCGGTCACGTCCACAGCAAAGGGGTCATGACGCTGGCCGGCTACTTGGCCGGCAAGTTCGCCGGCGCTCACCCCTTCGCCCTCAGCGCCACGCTGACATTCGAACAGACCTACTCAGAGGTGGAGGGAGACAGCGCCGCCCTCGCGGAGCTGGCCGCTGTGTTGTCCTGTCTGGCCGAGGTCCCGGTTCGGCAGTGTCTGGCCGTCACGGGTTCCGTAAACCAACTCGGTGAGATCCAGCCGATCGGTGGGGTGAATGAAAAGATCGAGGGGTTCTTTGAGTCCTGTCAGAAACGGGGGCTGACAGGCACGCAAGGCGTAATCATTCCGGCGCGTAACGCCAAACACCTGGCCTTGCGCAGGGAGGTCGTGGAGGCGGTCAAGTCGGGAACATTTACGGTGTACGGTGTCAACGCGGTGGAGGAAGCGCTAGAGTTATTGACCGGAGTGCCGGCGGGTGAACGTGGCCCTGACGGGCGATATCCGGAGGGCACACTGTACGACCGGGTCGCGCGGCGGTTGGAGGAGATGGCCCGGATCGTCACGGCCTGGAGCGAGCGCACGGTCTCGGAACCACTGAAGAACTAAATCATTGACTCATTGACGATGGGCTCATTCAATGAATCAATGCGTCAATGGATCTATCAAACAACTCCTCACGGGTGAACAGCCATGCCCATGTACGACTACAAATGTCTGGACTGCGGCAAGGAGTCCCTCATAGCGTTGACGCTGAAGGAGCACGAAAGCGGGAATGTCACCT
>CAYJUP010000297.1:0-2734 GCA_964373365.1 uncultured Nitrospiraceae bacterium | reverse complement strand
TTCTGCGCGGCGAGCGCGAAGGGACGAGAGGGGGGCAGTGCCTGCGCAGCGGCGTGCAGCGCGGTAAAGGGTGGCGCGAGGACCACCTCGACTTCTCCTGTCTGTGGAACCAACTCCGAGAGGCGATGCACCAGGGTCGTCGCTTCCGCGGCAGTCTTGTGCATCTTCCAGTTGCCCACGATGAGGCGTCGGCGCACGGAATCCTCGGAGAGAAAGCCAGGCACCCCCGGACGGGTGGCTTTGCTCAGCGTTGTTGATCCGGCAAAGCCGCGAGGCCCGGCAGCTCCTTGCCCTCCAGCAGTTGGAGGGTCGCGCCTCCGCCGGTGGAGATGAACGACATGCTTTCTGATTCACCGGCTCGGTGGACCGCGTCGTTGGTCTCCCCGCCGCCCACGATGGTCAGCGCATAGGCATTGGCGACGGCGTGGGCCATGGCGAGTGTCCCTCGGGAGAACGCGTCACGCTCGAAGACCCCCATCGGGCCGTTCCAGAGAATCGTGTTGGCATTCTGCACCGCCTCGGTGAACAGTTTGACGGAGGCCGGGCCGATGTCCATCCCGTACCAGCCCTTTGGGATCTCCTGCACCGGCACGATCTTGGTTTCGGCGCCGGGCTCGGGGCTGGCCGCCACGACGCAGTCCACGGGCAGATAAAATTTCACCCCTCGCGACAGCGCGTGCTCCTGGATACCCTTCGCAAAATCCAGCATGTCGTCTTCGACCAGCGAGTTGCCGATTTCGAGCCCCATGGCCTTGATGAACGTGAAGGCCATCCCCCCGCCGATGATGACCTTATCCACGCGCTTTCCCAGGTTCTCGATGACCCCGATTTTCCCCGACACCTTGGCGCCGCCCAGGATCGCCACGAACGGTCGCATAGGATCCGCCACCGCGCCTTCAAGGTATTTAACCTCTTTGTTCAGCAGATGCCCGGCAGCGACATCCTTGACGTATTTCGGAATGCCCACGATGGAAGCATGTGAGCGATGGGCGGTGCCGAAGGCGTCGTTGATGTAGACATCAGCCAATGCGGCGAGCGAGCGTGAAAAGGCTGCGTCGTTTTTTTCCTCTCCCGGGTGAAAGCGGAGGTTTTCCAAGAGGAGCACATCCCCGGGCTTCATCCGGGCCACCAGCTTCTCCACTTCTGGGCCGATGCAATCCGGCGCAAAGATGACCTCTTTGCCAAGCAGTCGCTGGAGACGTTTCGCCACCGGGGCGAGGCTCAACTTCGGATCGGGCTTCCCCTTGGGGCGGCCTAGGTGGGAGCAGAGAATGACCTTGGCGCCTTCATCCACGGCGCGGTTGATGGTGGGCAAGGTGGACCTGATGCGGGTATCGTCCGTGATCTGAAGTGCGTCGTCGAGAGGGACGTTAAAGTCGGCCCGGATGATGACGCGCTTATTGCGAAGATCGACCTCCTCCATCGTCCGCTTGTGCAGCTTCATGAGCGCTCCTTCTCTCAGCTCTGCTCCAACGTGTGTCCGGTGGTGCGGCGGACGGTCGGCGCGGGAAGGCTCGTTCGCGTTTTGGTGAGAGGCCGTCAGGGCTTTGCCGCGATAAATTTGATGAGATCGCGGACTCGACAGGAATAGCCCCACTCGTTGTCGTACCAGGCGATCACCTTCACCATGTGGTGCTCCAGAACCATGGTCAGCGGCGCGTCCAGCGTGGCGGAGTGGGGGTCGCCGTTCTGATCCACCGACACGATCGGCGCCTCGGAATACTGCAGGATGCCCTTCAGGGGCCCCTGGGCCGCTCGACGGAAGGCGGCGTTGACCGACGCGGTGTCGCACTCTTTCTCCGTTTCCACCGTCAGGTCCACCAGCGACACGTTGGGGGTCGGTACGCGGATCGCCATCCCGTCCAGTTTGCCTTTGAGCTGCGGGAGCACCAGATGGAGCGCCTTGGCGGCGCCGGTGCTGGTCGGCACCATGGACATCGCCGCGGCCCGCGCGCGGCGCAGGTCCTTGTGCGGCAGATCCAGGAGTTGCTGGTCGTTCGTGTAGGAATGGATGGTCGTCATCACCCCATGGCGAATGCCGAAATTCTCCAAGAGCACCTTAGCCACCGGGGCCAGGCAATTGGTCGTGCAGGAGGCGTTGGAGATGATCTGGTGGGCGCGCGGATCGTACGTCTGTTCGTTGACGCCCAAGACAAGCGTCACATCCGGGTCCTTGGCCGGGGCGGTGATGATCACCCGCTTGGCGCCGGCCGAGAGGTGACGGCTGGCCCCTTCACGGTCCGTAAAGCGGCCTGTGGACTCGATGACCAAATCTACGCCCAGATCTTTCCAGGGCAGCTCCTTGGGATCCTTCTTAGCCAGGACCTCGATCGTCTTGCCGTCCACAACCAGGTGGTGATCCCGGGGCTGGACGTCGGCCTTGAGCGTGCCGTGGATCGAGTCGTACTTCAGCAGGTAAGCCAGCGTCATGGCGTCCGTGAGGTCGTTGATGGCGATATACTGGAGGTCGGGATCGCCCAGCGAGGCGCGGAAGACGTTCCGCCCGATCCGCCCGAACCCGTTGATTCCAATGCGAATGGCCATGTCGTAGGTGACTCTCTCCCCAAAGAAAAAAATGCCGGCCGAATTGCGACCGGCACCGGGGACTGCATCCTACTCAGGCGCGTGATGGATGTCAAGACGACTTTTGAGAAGCGTGAAGGCCGGGCGGGAGCTTTTGCCGCGGAAGACACCTCCGTGGTCACCCAACTAAACCTTGTCCGCTCGAATCCTG
>CAYJUP010000296.1:0-2748 GCA_964373365.1 uncultured Nitrospiraceae bacterium | reverse complement strand
CCTCCCTCACCCTCCCCTCGCTCGACTGAGCTCGTCGCCCGTCGAGAGCCTCTGGGTCGAACGACAGGCCCCCTTTGTGAAGGGGGAGGGTCTCGGGGAGGGGGCTATTCTCTATTAGCTACTCGCTTTTGGTTCGGCCTGCTCCGGCTTGGTGGCCGCGTTGATCTCCTCTTCCGCTTCCTTCATGGAGGCCTCAAAATCCTGCTCGACCATTTTGACTTCTTGTTGAATCATATTGACTTCCGGTTCCACGGTTTTCCTCAGATCGTCCGCCGTCTCCTTAAAGCCTCTGACCGCCTTACCGACCTGGCGCCCGATCTCCGGCAGTTGCTTCGGCCCGAACAGCAGAAAGGCGATGATCAGGATGATCAGAATCTCGCCCGCACCCAGGCCGAACATTGCTCAACCCCCTGATGGGTGATGCGTTATGCGTGATGAGAGACCCGCCCCTATCTGCCTTACCCATTACCCATCACTCATCACGCGCTTGCGCGCCGGAGCGCTACAGCGCGCAGGCACGTCACGTCTGCTTACGTCTGTTTCGGCGGCTCCGGTCGCTGCTGGGACGTGCCCACCTGATTCGGCTGACTCGTCTGACTCGGCTGCGCCTGGCCCGCCGTCTGGGATGGCGCGGGTTGCGCGATCTGGCTCGGCGGCGCCTGTTGAGCCGGCTGATCGGCGGGGACCGCGGTCACCTCGACCGGCTCCGGCTCGTGCACCGCCTTCTTGAACCCCTTGATCGCCTTCCCCAAGCCCTCTCCAAGCTGGGGGATCTTGCCGGCGCCGAAGATGATCAGCACGATGAACAGGATCAGCAGGAGTTCCATCCAGCCGAACGAGCCGAACATTTTCCCCTCTTGCAGCTAGTAGTGAGCAACTTGGTTAGCTAGTAGCGGACAGCTTGTAGCTAATAGCTCCGAGCCACTTGCTATTTGCTCTTCGCTGCTAGCTATTTGCTCTTCGCTCGCCCCGTGGTGCCGGCAACGCTAATGAAATTCTCAACAATAGTCAAGAAATTTCTTAGGGTTCCGTGGACGGGCCCCTAAGGGCGGAAGAAATGATGGTAATAGTCCACCGGTTGCGGCGGGGACGCGAGCGCGGCCTGGATCGTCTGCCGATCGTACCCGAGGGCTTCCAATTCTCGGATGGCGCCGAAGACTTCCTCCTCGGTGAGATAGGCGATGGTGTCCGGCACCCCACCCCGCTTCAGACCCTTCAGGATGCCCTGCAGCCTCTCGCGTTCGTCCGGAGGCATGGCATGCCGAAAGGGAAACTCAATCGCGCGCTCGTAGGGGCTGTGGTAGCTCTCGTTAAGTGCTTGAATTGTCTTGAGAATCAACCGGTCCTGCTCCCAGGGCTTGAGCGAGCCGGCGGTGGGATAGGAGGCCAGCAGATCCATCAGGCTGACCACGTTGGTCCCCAGACTGCGGCCGACCATTTCCTTCTGGGGCTCGATTGCTACTGCACGGACCCCTAGGTGCTTGGCCACCGCCTCCACCAGCGCAAAGTTCACCATGAAGCTGTACTGGCCGCCGAACTGCCCGTAGCAGGGTTTCTCCGGATCGTTGAGGACCTTCAGCTCGGCCGTGCCGGCGTCGAAGCTGCTGAACCCGATCGCCTCCGGTGAGAGGACCCGCTTGGCTTCCTTGACCGTCGCGCAGGCGCCCAGGTTCACCGGGATCAGCACCTGCTCGTCGATCTGCTTGAGAAAGTCCGTGATCGTCTTCCGGTAGGGCACCGCCTTCCAGTCGGTCTTGCGGTAATCCTTTTCCCAGACGATGTCTTCGAGAAAGGGGGGGAAGGTTTCCAGGGCCCGGATGTCTTGCGCGTCAAAGGCCCGCACGAAGCCGGACCAGTCTGAGATCGCCGCATACGTGGTCTCGCCTAGGTTCGGACGGAGATATTCCTCCTCCGCCTCCCCTTCTTTCCTGAGCATCAGCTTGGTCGGGAGGTCATTCCAGAGTTCGTTGCACAGGATGCGGTCCACCGTGCCGTCCTTGACCGACCCGAGGTCCGCCACATTCGCGCACAACAACTCCACGCGCTCCCGGTGATCGGCCAAGTCCGGATGGGCCCTGGCGGCTTCCAGCACCGCGTCCTGGCTGTCCACCAGGACGTAGCGCACCCGCGGGTAGACCGCGCCGTTTTTATCCACCCGTTTGAGATGGCTGAGGAAACAGGCGGCCAGATTCCCGTTCCCGCATCCCCACTCGTGAATGATCAAGGGAGGGCGTAACGACGTTAAACGTGAATCGTTATTCGTTAAACGGTTAACGGTTAACGGTTCACGGTTCACGAGTTTTTCGCGCTTGCGCACGCGCTCGTAATAGTCGGCGGCCAAGGCGTGAGCGAGTCGGTAATCCGCCGCCGCGAAGGTCTGGTAGTACTCCCGGAGGCGGCTGCCCCGGAGCCCGTAGAAGAGCTGGTTGATGTGCATCTGCCATTCGTCAACGGGCTTGAACTCGCCGATGAGCTGTGGCAGCGCGTCAGGGTTGGTCAGTTGCATAGCGAATAGCAAGTAGCGAATAGCAAATAGCCAGCGTCGGGTACCTGGTCACTCCGAGCTATTCGCTGTTAGCTATTGGCTACTCGCTAAGGGGAGCGCATTCTAGCAAAACCCCGCAGCCCCCGCAACCGACGTAACAGCGAATAGCGAATAGCTTCCTACAGCAAGTAGCTAACAGCGAGTAGCTAGCAGCCAGTAACCCGTGACGCGTCACCCGTCGAGAGCCTCTGGGCCTGCGGCGA
>CAYJUP010000295.1:1405-2776 GCA_964373365.1 uncultured Nitrospiraceae bacterium | reverse complement strand
GCGCAGGCGACGATCACCCACCCCGGCACCTCCGCGCTGGTGATCTGGCCTGCTGACAGCAGCGCCAGCGTGATGATGCCCATCGCCTTTTGGGCGTCGTTCGCCCCGTGACTGAACGCCATGAATGCCGCGGACACGAGCTGGAGGCGGCTGAACAGCCTGGTGGCGAAGCTCCGAGGGGTCCTGAAAAACAGCCGCACGATCAGCACCATCAGCGCCAAGCCGATCACGAACCCAAGCAGCGGAGACAGGATCATCGCCTCCAGGACGGACCGCAACCCTCCGAGCTTGACCGACGCCATGCCACCATGCGCCATCCCGGCCCCCACCAGTCCTCCGATCAGCGCGTGGGACGAGCTGGTGGGCAACCCCAGCATCAGCGTGAACAGGTTCCAGAGAATCGCTCCCCCCAGCGCCGAAGCGACCGCCCCCTGCGTCACGGTAGCGGGGTCCACGATCCCGGCGCCGATCATCTTGGCGACCGCCGTGGACATGAACGCCCCCGCCACATTCAACAGGCCGGCCATCAGGACCGCCGCCAGCGGGCTCAACACTCGCGTGGACACCACCGTGGCGATTGCGTTGGCGCTATCGTGCCAGCCATTGGAGAAGTCGAAGAGCAGCGCCAGCACGACCACCAGCAGCAGCATGCCGCTGAGGTCAAACATCGGTCACCCTCATGAGTCCCCTCTGCATTCGCCTACGACAATCGATCAGATGTGGGGAAACGGCCAGCCCATCCGGCAGGTGTGTTCACATATGCTTCAGCGCGATACGTTCGAGGATGTTCGCCACATCTTCGCAGCGATCCGTTCCCTCTTCGAAGTTCTCGTAAATCTCTTTCCACTTGATGACCGTAATCGGATCTTTTTCGTCCTCGAACAACCCGGAAATCGCATCCCGCGTGATTCGATCCGCCTCGTTTTCAAAACTATTCACCTGAATGCAGTACTCCTTGAGATGGGCATGAGGTTTCCCGAGCTGATCGATCCCAGCCCCCACAGCCACCGCTGACTGATACAGGATATTGGCCAGCTTGATGGCCGTCTCGGTCGGCTTGGCCACCTTGAACACCACAAACCGGTCCGCGACCGCCTCGACCAGATCCAGAATGTCGTCGAGGACGCTGGCAAGACCGTGGATATCTTCCCGGTCGAGGGGGGTGATGAAGGTCTGGTTGAGTTTCAGCGCGATGTCATGGGTGATCCCGTCCCCGATGTGCTCGATGTCCTTGATGCGGCGGGCCTGCTCCACCGGATTCCGAAAGTCCTCCATCATGTCCTTGAGCAATCGGCTGCCTTCGATCATGTTGTGGGCCGCCTTCCGGAACATCTCGAAGAATGCGATTTCCCTTGGGATCAAGTTGAACAT
>CAYJUP010000295.1:0-1305 GCA_964373365.1 uncultured Nitrospiraceae bacterium | reverse complement strand
CGGTGGGCTTGTTCGACATCCGCTACCAGCGAACAAGGGCGGTCGCCCACGTGAGTCCTCCACCGAACGTGCCGAGCAGGACCAGATCGCCGGAGCGGACCCGACCGTCTCGGACCGCCCGATCCAGGGCAATCGGGAGCGAGGCCGAGGACGTGTTGCCGAATCGTTCGATGACCGAGAACAGTTTCTCCGGAGGGATGCCGAGCCGGTCGCCAAGCGCGCTCAGGATCCGGCCGTTGGCCTGATGGAAGATCACCTGATCCAGATCGTCAACACCGACGCCGAATTCTTTCAGGATGCCCGCGACCGCTTCAGCCAACCGCTTGACTGCCACCCGAAAGAGCGGTCCTCCTTGTATACGGATCGTGTGCAGACGGTCTCGGACGGTCTGCGGGCTGGCCGGTTGCCGAGAGCCACCAGCCGGCATCGTGATCAGCCCGTGGCGGGTTCCGTCCGCGTAGAGACGAACCGCCAGGATCCCCTCCCGCCCGTCATCCTCGGATACGAGCGCTGCGCCGGCCCCATCCCCGAACAGAATGGCGGTCGTCTGATCCTGGCGGTCGAGGAATCGTGATTTGACCTCCGTGGCCACCACCAGACAGCGGCGGAACTGCCCACTCCGGATCAAACGGTCTGCCATGGACACGCCGTACAGAAACCCCGAGCAGGAGGCGGCCAGATCAAACGCGGCAGCCCCCTTCGCGCCCAGACTTCGTTGAAGCAGGCAGGCGGTTGAGGGGAACGCCATGTCCGGAGACGTCGTGGAAACCAGGATGGCATCCACCGAGGATACGCTCAGGCCCGCAGCCTCGAACGCCTGTCGTGCGGCCTGCTCAGCCAGATGGGACGCGGCCTGCTCGTCAGCGGCCCAGTGGCGAGCCCGGATACCGGTCAGCCGGTACACAGCGTCAGCATCCAGACGAAGCGACCGGCTCACCTCGCTATTGCACACCGTTCTGACGGGGAGGTAGGAACCGGTTCCGACGATCCTGCTCTGCCTCACGGTTCTCCTGCGTTCCTCGACCACGTACCGCTGACATGGTTTCCCGGCCGGCCCACTAGCGAGGCACCGGCGGCGATTATAGGTCTCCCTCTGCCAAGCGTCAACCCAGTTGCATTTCGAATCCAAATTTGATAGGGTGTCGCACAATTTTATCTCAGTCTGACACACTGTGTGCACGCCTCAAGTCGTATGATTCGATCCTTCACCGTGACGAGGTTCTTCCTACCGCTCGCGGCGGTCGTCATCAGCGTGGCCGTTGGGTGTTCCAGTGCGCCTAAACCGCCCACGTCCGGCGCACCGTC
>CAYJUP010000294.1:0-2788 GCA_964373365.1 uncultured Nitrospiraceae bacterium | reverse complement strand
GTGAGCGGCGTGACGCCCCGTTCGTGCCGGTCAACTGCGCGGCGATCCCGGAGTCGCTGCTCGAAAGCGAGCTGTTCGGCCATGTGATAGGAGCGTTCACCGACGCTAAGACCGACAAGCGCGGCCTGTTCGAGGAAGCGCAGAAGGGCACGATCTTCCTGGACGAGATCAGCGAGCTGCCGCTGATGTTGCAGGCCAAGCTGCTCAGGGTCATCCAGGAACGGGAGATTCGGCACGTGGGCGCCACGCGCGTCGTGCCGGTGGACGTGCGCATCATCGCCGCGACCAACCTGATGCTGGCCGAAGAGGTGAAGGCCAAGCGGTTCCGGGAGGATCTCTTCTATCGCCTCAACGTGATCGAGATCCGGCTGCCGCCACTCCGGGAGCGCAAAGAGGACATCCCGTTACTGGTGGAGGCCTTTCTCCGCAAATGCGCGGAGGCCAGCCACAAGGAAGTCCGTGGGATGACCGAATCCGCTCTCGCGCTGCTCATGGATTATCCATGGCCGGGCAACGTGCGCGAACTGGAGAACGTGATTGAGCGCGCGGTGACGCTCGCGCGGGGGGAGAAGATCGTTCCGGAAGACCTCCCGCCTGCCATTCAGGGGGCTCGTGGGGAGCGACGGGCGATGGACGAGGCCGCCGAGCGCACCCTGCCCTTGCAAGAGGTGGAGAAAGAATACATTCTCCGCATCCTGGAGAAGACCGGCGGGAACAAGTATCAGGCGGCCCAGGTTCTGGGAATCGACCGGAAAACTCTGTACCGGAAGCTGGCAGAGATCGAAGAAAAGAAGGCCAAATAGGGAGACCCGGTGACGGACGACTGGAAAACCCGCAAAGCGTATCTGCTACTTACGGAGGAGGAAGAAGCGGCGCTCAAGTCCCTCCAGCCGCTCATGGCCAGGCACGTGGACGAGTTGGTGGCAGCGTTCTATAGGCACCTGCTGCAGTTTGCCGAGACGCGGCGGCTGCTTTCGGATGAACTGATTACGTCGCGACTGAAGGAGGCTCAGAAGCGATATTTGCTATCGCTGGTGACCGGTCCCTATGACGAACGGTACCAGGAAGATCGGTTACGGATTGGTCAGGTCCACGAACGTATCGGGCTGACGCCCCAGTGGTACCTCGGAGCATATGCGCTTTACCTTAATCTGCTGCACCCGTTGATCTTCAAGGAGTTCCGCGATCGTCCCACCCAGTGCCAGTTCCTCCGCATCGCGCTCACCAAGGTGGTATTTCTGGACATCCAACTCGCGATCGAGGCCTACCTCACCAAATCCTCCGAGAAGCTGGAGTTCGCGAACCGACAGCTCGCCGAGCTGAGCCGTGAACTGCAAAAAGGGCTCGATACCAGGACGCGGGATCTCCAGAAAGGGCTCGACTTCATTTCCAGCGTCTTGGAGACCTCCGCCGCCTTGGTGGTCGTCCTTGATACCGAGGGACGGATTGTCCGCTTCAACCGGGCCTGCCAGCAGACGACAGGCTACACGTTCGAGGAAGTAAAAGGCCGGTACTTCTGGGATCTGTTCCTGGTCCCCGAGGAGCTGGAATCGGTGAAGGCGGTGTTCCAAAAGCTGCGGGCCGGGCAGTTCCCGAACGAGCATGAGAACTTCTGGCTAACGAAGGACGGCCGTCGCCGTCGCATCGCGTGGGCCAACACGGCCATGCTCGACAGGGCAGGCGGCGTTGAGTACATCCTCGGCACCGGGCTCGACGTGACCCAGATCAGGCAGGTCCAGGAGCAACTCCGGCACACCGAGCGACTGGCCGAACTGGGCACGCTCGCCTCCGGGATGGCCCACGAGATCGGAACGCCGATGAACGTGATTCTCGGCCGCGCCGAATACCTGATGCGCCGGACGGAAGAAGAGGCCACGAAGAAGGGGCTGGAGACGATCGTGGCGCAGGTCGAGCGCATCACGAAGATCATGAACCAGTTACTGACCTTCGCCAGGCGGCGCCCAAGCGAGCCCCGCTCGCTCGACCTCAGGCAGACAATTGAAGAAAACCTGGAGGCGCTGCAGGAGCGCGTCACGCGACACGGCATCCAGGTTGAGACCTCGTTCGCTCCTTCCTTGCCTCTGGTTCACGTCGATCCCGACCACATGAGTCAAGTTCTGCTCAATCTCTTCATCAACGCCATCCACGCCATGCCGGAAGGGGGGACGCTGCGCGTCGGGTTGACAGAGGCCGACGGGGCGGTGAAGCTGACAGTGGCAGACACGGGGCATGGCATCCCCGAGGAGCACTTGCCGAAGATCTTCGACCCCTTCTTCACGACCAAGGAAGCGGGCAAGGGAACCGGGCTGGGCCTCACGGTCGTGCATGGTATCATCCAGGAGCACGGTGGGGCGATTGCGGTCGAAAGCCACCCGGGTCGAGGGACCACCTTCACGCTGACCTTTCCCATTAGCAAGTAGCCAACAGACAATAGTTAATAGCTCTGAGCTACCAGCTAGTCGCTACTCGCTACTTGCCCCTCACTGTAGCATCTCGCGCCAGCGATTCCCCGACCTGTGTGGTCTTTGTCTCCATTTTTCAGACCAGCCACCTCTTTCCTCTCCTTTTCAGCGCTCAGATTCTCCTGATATGACGGTATGTTGCATGCTCTTAGACTCTTGCCGTCTTAGGCATGCCGATTGCGAAGGGAAGACTCACTAAGGTCCCTTCCTAACGTAAGAGGAGACAACATGCAAGGGGGGCAGCGTGTGATTTTGCTGGTGGAGGATGACCGGGCGATGCGGAGTCTCCTCTGTGACGAACTGTGGGACATGGGGCTGCGCATCGT
>CAYJUP010000293.1:0-2794 GCA_964373365.1 uncultured Nitrospiraceae bacterium | reverse complement strand
TCAGGTTACCCCAACAGTCTTGCAGGCGCTCGACCGAGAGAGGGGCGGGTGCATGCCGCGTCATGGTGTCGTGGGTGTCTCGTTATCGTTCCAATTCTTCGATGACTGCTGCGGCCAGCAGCGGGACCATGATTTCGTGGTGGCCGATCAGCGAATACCCGCGGCCGCCTTTTTGGGTGGGCCGCTTGACCACGTTGGTCGAGGGGCGGTAGTGGGGCAGAAAGTCCATGTTGACGGTGGTGATGTCGGTCAGCGGGTGGCCCAGGTTGCGGCCCAGCGAGACGGTCTTGAGGAACACCTCCGGGAGGATCACGGCGGACCCTAAATTGATATACACGCCGCCTTCCATCCCCGCCACGATCGCCGCCAGCTTCCGAAAGTCGAGGAGGGAGCCGGCGCCGATGGCGGCGCCGTCGGCTGACGGATGCATGTGAATGATGTCCGTCCCCAGTGCCACGTGGACCGTGACCGGAATCCCCAGCCGCACGCCCGTGGCCAGCAGGCTGGTGCGACGGTGGGGGAACTGTCGCTTGTGCAGGTTGATGTACTGGCCGATCGCCTCGCCGATCCCTTGTCCCTCTTTGGTGCCGCGCACGATGGTCTCGTTCAGCACCCGGCCGGTCTCCTCCGCCATCCCGAAGCGGCCGGAGTCGATCTCGGCCTCCACTTCTTCCGAGGTGTGCCCCATCAGCGCCAGCTCGAAGTCGTGGATAATCACCGCCCCGTTCATCGCCACAGCGGTCACGATGCCGCGCTCCATCAGGTCCACGAGGATCGGGTTCAGGCCCACCTTGGTCGGATGCGCGCCTATCCCGATGATCACCGGCCTGCCTCGACGATGCGCCCGCGCGATGGCCTGCGCGACGGCGCGCAGCGTCTTGGCCGCCAGGATGTCGGGAAGGGTTTCCAGGAAGCGCCGGAGCGAGCCGCCGCGTCGCCAGGCTACGGAGAAGTCGGACACTCGCACTTTGCTGTGCCGGCGGCCCAGAGGATAGGTCTTCAGCTTCGACAGGTCTATAGGCTGGATCGGGGGGCGGGCCTTGTCACGGTTTTTTCGCAAACAGCGCTTCCTCTATCAACTCGCACAGGACATGCCCGAGCGTGATATGGCTTTCCTGGATGCGGGCGGTCACGGGGGACGGCACGATGAAACAATGGTCCACGAGGCCGGCCAGCTTGCCACCTTTCCCGCCCGTCCATCCCACCGTGATCAGACCGCATGCGCGCGCGGCCTCCACTCCCTTCAAGACGTTGGGGGAGTTGCCGCTGGTGCTGATCGCGATGGCGATGTCGCCCTTCTGGCCGTGGGCTTTGATCTGCCGGGCGAAGATCTCGGCGTAGTCGTAGTCGTTGGCGATGCAGGTGAGCGCCGCCATGTCGGTGGCCAGCGCGATGGCCGGAAGGGGCTTGCGATCGCGATGATAGCGACCGACAAACTCCGCTGCGATGTGCGAGGCGTCGGTGGAACTCCCGCCGTTCCCGAACAGGAGGACCTTGCGCCCTTCCCGGAAGGCGTGGGTGATGAGTTGCGCCACCTGCACGATGCGATCGGCGTGCTCGCGGACGAACCGCCGCTTCACCTCGGCGCTGTCCTCGAACGCTTTGATGGCAAGCTCTTTCATACGGCGCGATTGTAGGCGACCAACCGCCGTCTGTCAAACCGTACGGGCGATTGATCGTGCCGGTTGATCGTGTGTGGTCCGGATGCTATAGTCCGCCCGCGATGAGCGTCGAGAGTCCGGTCAAAGCGCTGCTGATCGCGTTTTCGGACGACGCGCCGGCTGCAGTCTATACGATCAACCGGCTCAAGCCGGAGATGCTGTGCTTCTTCGTGCCGGAGTCGGCGAAGGCTCTGGTGGAGACTGCTGTCCAGCCGCACATCGCCCAGATGCCTCGACGCTGGGACTGGGTCGTCACGCCGGATGCCCACCGCTTTATGGCGTCCTACCAAGCGCTGTCCCGGAGTCTCCCGGACATGTTGCGGACCTGGGAGGTGCAGGTGGGTGAGCTGGTCCTGGACCTCACCGGCGCCACCCCAGCCATGGCGGCCGCCATGGCTCTCGCGGGCATCGCATCCACCTCGCGCGTGATCTCGCTCGGGCTCGCCGGAACCGTTTCTCCCGCTGAAGGCGAAGCGGTCACAGTTGACGGCCGGGAGCGGATCTGGCTGCAGGGGAATCCTTGGGACGAGGCGGCCGCTCTCTCGCGTCGCGAAGGATGCGATCTGTTTAACCGGGGCGCGTTCGGGCCGGCGGCGTCACTGTTCCGCCAGATCGAGTCTCGCGTCAGCGGAGGGCAGAAACCGCTCTACCGGGCGCTGGCTGATCTAGCCGAGGGATACGGTCTGTGGGAACGGTTTCAATACCGCCAGGCCTGGGACAAACTCAAGACCGCCGTCAAGGCGCTGGAGATGGCGTCCGTCTGGGGAGGCCCGCCGAGTCTCAAGAGCGTGCTACCCGCGATCAAGCAGAACGCCAGCTTTTTGGAGAAACTGGTCCTGGACCCGCAGGAGGTCAAGGAGGCGGTGGCCCTTGACCTCCTCGCGCATACGCGACGCCGGGCCGAGACGGATCATGATTTCGAGCGCGCGATTGCCACGCTGCTGCGAGCCCTCGAAGCGTTCGCGCAGCAGCGGTTGTTCAAGCAACACCGGATCAAGACCTGGGATGTCCGGCCCGAGCAGTTGCCCGAGGCGCTCCGCGAAACCTGCCGGACCTGTTACCTGGATGACGTGGATGGAAAATACAAGTTGCCGCTGTACAGCCAGTACCGCGCGATGGCCGGGCTTGTAGAA
>CAYJUP010000292.1:1319-2801 GCA_964373365.1 uncultured Nitrospiraceae bacterium | reverse complement strand
AACCGCCGTCCCCCAGTCGGCCTGTCATCTCTCCGGTCACCGCGCTTCGCAATCCGAGCGGCGTCTCCCCGGCTCCGCGGACGATTCTCTGCCGACTCGGCATCTGGTGCTGAAAAAGAAAAGAGCTAATAGCGTATGGCCGATGGCCGGGCACGAGAACCGGCCGTGTGTTCCAATTGTCCCGCTATAGGCTATAGGCCATATGCTCTTATCGGAATGGGAGCGTTTCCCGGAGGAGTTCGCGGAACGAGGCTTTGACCACCCCTTTAGCTTTGAGGAAGAAGGTCTGGTACGTCTCCCTGCCTTGCAGGACATCGTAATAGAGGTTGATGACCTCTTGATAGCGGTGCATCAGGCGGTGGCAGAGACGTGGAAACGTATACACAATCCGGGCGACCCGGGAGGCGATCCGAAACTCCGCGTAGATTTCACGCGTGACGGCCAGTTCGTAGTCGAGCAAGGTGCGCCGCTGATCGCGAAAACTCCCCAGCACACTGGCCGCCGCCATCTGGCCGGATAGGACCGCATAATAAATACCTTCCCCGAAGAGGGGGTCGACGAGGTGCCCCGCGTCGCCGACCAGCAACGCCCGGTGCCTGACCAGTCCGACCGGCGCCATTGCGCTGCCGGAGCTGTAGAGCGGCAGCGGATGGCCATACGGCTGCGGCACATCCATGCTGGCCAGCCCTTTTTCATCGCGGACGAACCGGTCGAAGACGCCCTTCGGGCTGGCCGCCTTTCCGCGGAACTCCGCCACGCCGATGGAAAGCCGCTCTTTCTTGGGAAAAATCCACGCATAGCCGCACGCCGTCGCGCCCAGGTCGATGAGGATTTTCCCTTCGCCCGGATACACCGGCGCCTGTCCGATCCCGATCTCGCTCTCGAGCGTGGGCATCCTGCGCAATCGCCGCGTGGGGAAGAGACGTTGGGCGACGATGCTGTTCGCCCCGTCCGCGCCGATCAGGACTTTGGTTCGGTATCGTCCCCTGTCCGTGATCACTTCCACGCCCTCCGGTAACTGAAGGAACCCGACGGCCCGTTCGTCCTCGTGCACCTCGGCGCCCGCCCTGCGGGCTTTCTCGACCAGCAGATGGTCGAAGCGATCCCGCATCACCATATAGGCAATCGGCCGAGGGGACTCGATCAGGAACGGCTCCTCGCCTCCGTAGGTAAACTGAATGCCGTAGACGGTATGCTCGACGACCGCCTTAAAATCCGACTCCAGGATTTGATCAATCCGGACCGACAACCCGCCGCCACACACCTTGTAACGCGGATGCATTTGTTTCTCGAGACCCAGGACCGACATGCCGGCTCGGCTGAGTTCATAGGCGGCCGTCGCGCCGGCCGGTCCCATGCCCACTACGAGCACGTCGTAGGATTTGGGTTCAGGCAATGCGTGCATGGAGTGACGTCGCTATTGTCCGAGATACCAGCCGATGCCATACCGCTCCAGGAAACTCGTGATCAGGGTGAACGAGT
>CAYJUP010000292.1:0-1219 GCA_964373365.1 uncultured Nitrospiraceae bacterium | reverse complement strand
AGATACCAGCCGATGCCATACCGCTCCAGGAAACTCGTGATCAGGGTGAACGAGTTGGCATAGATCATGACGCCGACCACCACCAGAAAGGCGCCGCTGATGGCCGACACTCCCCAGAGATAGGCCCGGACTTGCTTGAAGTAGGCGAGGAAGCTGTCCACACCCAGGGCGGTGGCAAACAGCGGCACGCCCAATCCGAGCGAGTAGGAGGTGAGAAGCGTCACCCCGTTCATCAAGGAGTCGGTCGTGCTGGCGTATAACAAAATTGTGCCCAGCACGGGTCCCACGCAGGGCGTCCAGCCTGCCGCGAAGGCAACCCCGATGAGGAACGACCCGAGATAGCCGGCGGGGCGGCTCCTGAAGTGCAGTCGCTTCTCGGTTTGCAGAAAGTTGAGGTTGAGCACGCCGAGCAGATATAACCCGAAGATCACGATCAACAGGCCGCCCATTCTCCGAAGGTGGTCCTGGTACGTGATCAACATCTGGCCGAGCAGGCTGGCCGACGCGCCAAACGCGATGAACACGCTCGAGAACCCGGCGATGAAGAGCAGCGAGTTGACGATAATCGCTCTCCTGAACCGGTGCCGCTCGGCGGCATCCGCAAGCTGCTCGAGCGACAGGCCGGTGATGTACGAGATGTAGGATGGGACCAGGGGGAGGACGCAGGGGGAAACGAACGAGAGCAAGCCGGCCATAAACGCGGCAAACAGGGAGATGTTGTGTATGGACTCGGCCATGTTCACTGAGCCTTGAGCAGCGCTTGGATGAGCTGCCGCGCCTCCGGGCTTTGCCAGTCCCTGGCCCCGAAGATACGGTGCGTGATGAGACCGCGACGATCCACGAGAAACGTCATCGGGAGCGTTCTGGCCCCGTACGCAATCCCGACGCGAAAATCCGAATCATGGAGGACGGGAAATGTGAGCCCCAGCGAGTCTGTAAACGGTCGGGTCACCGCCACCCCCTGGGGATCGGTCGAGACCGCCAGAATTTCAAAATCCTTTCGGTTGAATTCTCGATAGAGCAACTCCATGGCCGGCATCTCCACCCGGCACGGACCGCACCACGTCGCCCAGAAATTAACCAGCACCACGCCGCCCCGATAGTCCGACAACGAGACCGCATTGCCTTCCAGGTCCCACAGCTGGAAATTCGGCGCAGCAGCGCCCACCTTGATGACGGCGCGACCCGAAACCGGCGGCGTCTCGGCCGGTGGTGCGAC
>CAYJUP010000291.1:0-2804 GCA_964373365.1 uncultured Nitrospiraceae bacterium | reverse complement strand
GCCGCCAGGCCAAACAGCGCCACCATGCCCCGAACCGAGATCTTGCCCCACGCGATCGGCCCGTGGACTGTTGCCCCTCGCATCAACGCACGATTAATCAACAGCCCCACGAACAGAACCGTGAATGTCGTGAAGGCCTGTGGCGAGGACAGCCCCACGCGGACACTGGCCGGAAGGTAAAACCCGTATACCGCCAGCCAGACGATGTTCAGAATCCCCACCGCAAAGAGCGCGGTCAACGCGATGTTCCCGGCCCTGATCCAGGTGACGGTCATCGTCCGGTTCGCCCGCCTGTAAAGGATGTAGCTCAGGGCCGTCAGACAGATCATCACATTGATGGCGCCCTTCTTGGCCGACATGACTCCATAATAGCCGATCACCGGATGCTGCGCGCCACCCATGGCTTTGACCTCGCTCGGCGTCATCACGAGCGTGTGCGGCGTCAACCAGACGAAGAGGCAGGCCATCAAGGCCCACACCAGGTACTTGAAATAGTGTTGGTATCGCTCGCCGCCACGAATCCGGCCCATGCTCTGCCAAAGATAATAATTGATGCCGAGAAACAACACGCCGATCAGCAGCGCCTGCACAACGAACAGCCAGGTAAGCAGCCCTCCCATCATGGTCACGCCCATGCTCTGCCGGAAGGCATAGACCGACCGCATCAGCCAGTACCCGGCAAACGGCATCGGCAGCAAGGCGCAGACCGTCACGAACAGAAAGACGTACCCGACCCAGTCGTAGTACGCGCGTTCCTCGTCCGACTTGCTGGTCAGAAACCGGTACGAGGCGTAGGCGAGCACCACCGCGCCGCCGGACATCAGGTCCGCCAGAAAACGGTGGACGTTGAGCGGATTCCACAACGCCGAATGGAGGAGGTGCCACACATTGCCGAGGTAGCGGCCCTGTTCGTCCACGCCTGCCGGCGACATCATGAAGGCAATCCAGGCATTGGCCAGCAGCAGGAGGACGGCCCCCAGGCCGTTCGCCACGACCCCGATTGCTGCGTGGACCCACTTGAGCGCGGGCGCAGACATGCGGTCCCAACTATAGTAGTAGGCCACCAAGAACAACGACTCGGCCAGAAAGACCAGCGCGTAGATCGGCATCATCGTCTTGAAGGTTCCGCCCATGTAACGCATCAAGCTCGGGTACAGCGTGATGAACAGCCACAGCATGACGCTGCCCACCACGGCGGTCAGGGAAAAAGCCAGCAGCGAGACCTTGAGAAAGTCCCTGGCCATGCGGTCGTATCGAGCGGCCCTCGCCCGGTCCCGCGCAAGGAGTCCCACGAGTTCGATGATCACGCAGAAAATCGGGAGGGCCAGCACAAATCCACCGAAATAGGTGTGCTGCTGCGTCACGAACCATATCAGGATTCTGTTGTCCAGGGAGCCGTAGCGGGGATAGATCGTGGTGCCCGATGTGGGAGCTGGCGGCCCCACCGGCACACCCTCCGTCTTATAGTAAATGTCTTTTGCCGTTTGCAGCGTCGTCTGACCAGAAGCCTGATCAAGGCCGCCGGCCCCAGCAGTGCCGACCATCAGGAGGACAAGACACACCCCCAGAACCTTCCAGAGCCGCAGCTTGTGCACCGCCTGATGCGTGAGCATGGCCCGAACTCAGCCTCTTCGTCCGGATTCTCCCAACACGATCTCTGCAGACGGGATGACGCCGTCACTCGGCATCGCCCCGCTTCTAGAGCGACTCTTCGACAGCATGCCCAGCACAAACGGGCAGCGCAACAGGGATGTGGGCACTCTCTGCTGCACACGGTCCTCCACGCATCGTCGGTAGCCCAGGTAAGAGCAGGACAGCGCCATCATGCCTGCCACCGCGCCGGCGATCACTCCTTGCGCGAACCCGCTCATGACATTGATCCTGAGTACGTAGTAGGAGCCTCCCGCCAGTACGAGGTAATAGGTGGCCGCAAAGGCCAATCCCGGCCACCACCAGAACCGAAAGAGCTCCGGCCAACCGACCGCACTGAGCCTCGCTCGCCATCCCCCCGCACGGGAATGGGCGCGTCCCGCGGGAAAAGAGCCTGTCTTGGCAGGCTCGGGGCGGGTGGGTGAAATAGCGCCTGGGGTGGGGGGGTGTAGACGTTGCTCCCCGACCAAATACGCCCACACAGCCACCGTTCCTGCAAACAGACCGACAGCGACCAGTTGGCCGAGTTCGGTGCGGCCGGCCTCGCCCAGGCGGCCCACTCCGATCGCCAACGCGGCACCGCCCGCGGCCGCGAGCACTGCCCAACGCACAAGCGACCCTGGCTGCTCCCGGAACAGCACGCGCAGTGCGGCCCCGTCCGGAAAGGTCAACACAGGATCACCCTGCCGCTGCAGCCGGCGGATATGCCCGATCTCGAACGCATCCCGCGCCACGGACAGGCAGGCAATGATGATGGCCATCACGGCGGGACCGTCCGGATGGCGGAAGAAATCATACTGCGCCAGCTTGAGCAGGGACAGGACCATCAGGGAGAGCTGCACGCCGTACGCGAATCCGATCCAGCCGACGAGCCAGCTCACCATGCGAACGCCGTCCTCGTTCCACACCGTCCTCAACGAGGCGTTGCGGCCGACACGATAGGCCCACACCGCTGTGGCCGCCGAAACCAAACCGCTGAGTCCCAGCAGGGCCAGAGGCTCGGTCAGCGGATCCAGATGTTTGACCACCCGGTACAGGACGAAGGCCGCTAACCCGGCAACCAGCATCACGAGCCGCTTCCGTTTCCGAACCGGCTCGTCCGTGACCGCCATGGTCAGGCTCGGCAGCACGCGGAGCGCCATCCGATGGAGCAT
>CAYJUP010000290.1:0-2845 GCA_964373365.1 uncultured Nitrospiraceae bacterium | reverse complement strand
GGATTTGAACCCACGGTGCCGTTGCCAGCACTCGTGCTCTCCAGGCACGCCGATTTGGCCGCTCTCGCACCTCTCCGCGCCATTGCTTGACAACACGTTTTCGAAGAGGCCGCATCTTAGCACGCGGCCCATTCAGCGGCAAGCCGAGGAAGCCACGTATGTCGAGGAAGCCACGTAATCCTCAACCGACTTGACGCCGCGCGCACGGTGTGGTCTGCTACGCGATGATTGCATCATCTTCGTCGCTTCCGTCGGTGGGAAAAGGAAGAGGCGAAAGAGTTGAGTATGACCACTCAACCTTTTGATCCGGTTCAGTACAAGGCGCGACAGCGCCAGGACTGGGGCAATGTTGCGGCCGGTTGGAAGCAGTGGTGGAAGACCATTGAGCGGGGCGCGCAGCCGGTCAGTCATCGCTTGGTGGAATTGGCTGGCATTCAGCCGGGGCAGCGGGTGCTGGATGTGGCCACCGGGATCGGCGAGCCGGCCGTCACCGCCGCCCGCCGAGTCGGGCCGACGGGCCGTGTCGTCGCCACCGATCAGGCTCCGCAGATGCTGGCCATCGCGCGGGAGCGGGCCGCCGAGCTGGGAGTGCAAAACATGGAGTTCCGCGAACTGGACGCGGAAACGCTGGACTTCCCCGAGTCCAGTTTCAATGCCATTCTCTGCCGCTGGGGCCTGATGTTCCTCCCCAATCTCCGCACCGCCTTGGCGAGAATGCGGAGTGTCTTAACGCGTGATGGGCAATTAGCTGCGGCGGTGTGGGGCGAGCCAGCTACCGTTCCTCTGATCAGTGTAGCGATGAACACGGTGCGGGAGCAGCTTCAGACTCCCCCGCCCCCACCAGGAGTTCCCGGTCCGTTCAGTCTGGCAGACGCGTTGATGTTGGAGCAGACACTCGCGAATGTCGGCTTTCGCGATGTGGGCAGCGAACGCCTCACTGTCACGTTTGAATTCGCGTCGGCCGAGGACTACACCCGCTTCCAGCAAGCGATCGCCGCGCCGATCCAGGCCATGCTCGCCGACTTGGCATCCAAAAAACAGGCGCGCATCTGGCGAGCCGTCACCGACGCGGTGCGGAAGCACGCCGCTCCCAGCGGCGTGGTGCGGCTGCGGAACGAAGTCATCTGCGTGGCCGCGCGGCGATAAGTGACGCGCGATCGTCTTCGAATCGACAGGTGTTCCGGTCACGGCCTCCCGCCACGACGTTCTTTCCTTTCCCGTCTTTTCACGTCTTTGTTACTCCGTTCGTGGTATAAGTTGCGCCCTAATATGGCAGTTGCACAGCCATGGGGTTGCCAATTCCACCACGGTTGCTTCGTTGCGAGAGCGGCATGGTTCTTGGTGCTGCTGCTCCTGCTGCTGGGGTTGGTAGCCTCCCCGCTTCACGCAGAGGAGCCGCAAGCCGAGAGGACGGATTGGCACTATGGGGCGTATCTTGATCTCAATTATACCGTCGATTTCAATTTTCCGGAGAACCACCAGTTCCGGAGCAGAACCACCACGTCGCGCGGCAACGAGCTGTCACCTAACGTGGCCCTCGGGTACGTGCGGAAGGATATCACCGCGCAGTCACGTTGGGGCATGGAGCTGGCGGTACAGGGTGGATACGACACAAAAGAATTTGCGTTTGGGCAGGATAGGCCGCTGCTCGGGGGAGCCGACACCCTGCGCCACTTCTCCCGGGCCAACGTCTCCTACTTGGCGCCGGTTGGGAAGGGACTCACCTTAACCGCGGGCCTGTTTAATAGCCTAATCGGGTATGAATCGCTGTACGCCAAGGATAACGCCAACTACACTCGGTCCTGGATCGCCGACAATTCCCCGTACATGATGTTCGGACTCGGCGCCCGCTATCCCGTCAGCGACGATCTGACCGCCAGCCTCTACGTGATCAATGGGTACTGGCACCTCGCCAATCCCAATAGTCTGCCGAGTTATCTCACGCAACTGGTCTGGCAACCGACCGGTCGTGTTACCGTGACCGAGAACCTCTACTATGGGCCGGACCAGAGGAACACCAACATCGAGTTCTGGCGCCTTTTCTCAGACTACATTATCGAGTGGAAAGGGGAAAACCTGACGGTGGCCTTCTCGTATGATTTCGGCACCGAGAACATTGCTGGGCAGACAGGTCGCCCGCGCGCGTTCTGGACCGGCGGTGCTCTCTTCACCCGCTGGAATATCGTCGGGCCCTGGAGCCTGGCGGTCCGGCCGGAGATCTACTGGGATCGCAACGCCCGGCAGACCGGGTTTGAACAGTTCGTCAGGGCGTTGACCACGACGCTGGAGTACAAGGTGCCGATCGCCTCTTCGAACACCGTCCTTCGGCTGGAGCACCGGTACGATGACTCCACCGGCGTCGAGGGCGGGTTCTTCAAACGGGGGGAAGTAAGGCCCGGTGTTCCAGGGCTCATGCGTGAGCAGCACCTGCTGATTTTGGCGTTGCTCTGGACATTCGATTCGCCATGATGAGTGAACCGATAGGCCGACGGGGCAAGCAACCCCCTCGGCCGTGATCAGACCTGCCCGAATCGTTGAGAGTCGGTGCGGTCAGAGCTTGCAGGCGTTCTGGTCCAGGCTTCCTGCAACCGCGTCGCCTGGCACGGTGGCCAGGATCTGATAGTGGCCCAGGCCGAGTTCCTTACCATAGGCCTGACCAACCAGCACGTCCTGCACGTGCTGGTGGTCCCAGGCTCGGAAGTAGGAACGGCCCTCCTTGAGTCCGTCGAATTCATGTCCTTCCAGGGCCCTGATCACGGCGCCGGTCTCGGTCGTGCCGGCCCGGCGCACTGCCTCAAGAATCTGCATCATGGCGGCGTAGCCGAGGTAGCAGCGCGAGGTCGGA
>CAYJUP010000289.1:0-2866 GCA_964373365.1 uncultured Nitrospiraceae bacterium | reverse complement strand
CCGGTGTGGTGATGATCCGACCACGCTCTCCCGGCCATGTGAGTGCCAGATGTTGGAACCCCGTCGTACTCAGGCGCTTCGCGAACTGATATTTCGCCCACAACCCCAGGGCACCAATTGGGACCAGTTGGGCAATGAGCCAAGAGCCCAGTATCGCACCAAGGACACTGCTAGCCACAAGCCCACGTCCAATGGACATGGGCCCGTGTATACACAACTAATATGGCTATGTCAAGTTGAAAACACATGATATCGTGTATAGCGTGAAGTAGAGGCACCCATTATGAAGACCTCGTGAATGGGGGCGTGACTGACCGTGTGGGACTGCTTCGGTCGGCGAGAGTTGGGTTAATGCACCGAAGGAAACAGAGTCTTCAACTGCATGGCGAGCCCGAGGTCGCCACTGATGCGCAGGCGGCCGGCCAGGAACAGCGAAGGCCCGTCGAGTTGGCCACCCAAAATGCCCAGACAATCCTCTTCGGACATCGAGAAGGTGACGTGAGGCTCAGGATGGACGCCTTCTAGAACCGAACAGGCTCCACCCTCGACCACCAGATGATACTGACTTCCCGGCCGGCCTTTCAGATCAAACTGGTAGACGGCCGTGAGCCCGTCGGCCGCGTCAGCGTCGAGCTTGCCCGGCAGAGCCTGAAAGAATTCCTTGACCGACCTCGGTGGCATGGGGAGGCAGTCTACGCGTCTCGCGCGCTGGTTGCAATCGCAAACAGACGCGCGAGAGTCTGAAAGTCCTAAGGTCTGAAGGTCAAAAGTCCAATCTCACGACTTTAAGACTTTTCGACCTTTAGGCTCTACGACTTGGCGCTATTTGACAAGCTCAAGAACCCTCGGACACAATGACGGCCATGCCGTCAAGCCGTGATGACAAGCCGGACCAGACCGCTGCGGCGCTGGCCGACGTGCCGGACCGCCTCTGCACCTGGTGCAAGGTGCCGATGGACAAACGTCTCGTCGCCAGCGGCAAGTTCATCCACTACACCTGCCCCAAGTGCATCTTCCAGCACACCGCGAAGCGCGAACCCAAGAAAGAGTAGCAGGGAGCCTCGGCTGGCGAAGGGCGCGCAGACCCGGGGTCGCCATGATGCGATGATGCCCGGCGGCTCGTGGCGTGTTACGATTGGCCGCAGCGCCTCAAGAAAACATATGGGGGCGTTGCTTGACTTTGCATCGCACCATCACCTGCCTGTACTGACCTACAGTACAAAGTCAAACAATGACCCCGCCTGTGACGCCTCCTTGTGCTGTTCCTCTTTCTGGCGAAGCTTTTCAAAGGAAGCCTCCGAGTGTTGACGGGTCGAAACCGGGCTCGGTAGAGAAGCCGGCGGGCTCGAGCATGCTGCGAGCAAGATGGTTCCCGCGAGTACACCCACCAGTGCGACCTGATTGCCCATAGAACACCCTCTCCAGTCACAAGACCTGGAGATGAATCCACGTCGGGAGCGGCTGCCGCCCAATCACAAGTGGGCTACGGATGAACTGATTGGACGCCGTCGAAGGGCCCACGCATGGCAGGCCTCAACAATGGGGGAATGTCGGGGAAAGGGTACGCCTCGATGGGGAAAAAGTCTAGAAAGGCGCTCTCACGAGAGGGGTGAAAGAGTCAACCGAGCAGTCAGGCACTTGAAGAGCGGATTCGACCGCCAAAGTGGACTATGACCTCATTACGGGAGTGAGCCCACAGAAAGGCTCACGGCGGGATGCTCAGAAGTGGAAAGCGAAAGCTAGGGGGCGCCTGGGACCGGTTACTGCTCGAGGTCGCGGAGGGAGGCCTGCGTTCGCTGGAGCCAGCCCGGCTCGGTCTGCGTCGCGACCGCCAATCTCACGAACTCTCGGAACTCCTTGGTGGCCTCCTGGTACTGTCCGGCGGCCTTCAGCGTGAGGGCGAGGTTCGCGCGAGCCAGGGCGAAGTCCGGTTCCAGGCGGACTGCCCGGCGATGCTCCGCAAGTGCGCCCTCCAGATCCCCCTTGGTGATGAGGGCGTTCCCAAGGTTGATGTGGGCCTCGGCGGCATAGGGCTGGAGCTTAATGGCCTTGCGGTATTCGTCCATCGCAGCACCCAGATCGCCTTTTTCTGCGAGCGCGATCCCGAGATTGGTATGGGCCAGGGCGTAGTAGGGATTGAGGCGAATCGCCGTCCGAAACTCGGCAATCGCCGCATCGAGGCGGCCTTTCGCCAGGAGCGCGTTCCCGAGATTTCCATGGACCGCCGCGGAATCCGGCGCGAGCCCCAGCGCCGTGCGGTGCGCCTCTATCGCGGCATCTACCTCGCCGTTGGCTTCCAGCGCCATCCCGAGATTGGTATGGGCGTTGGCATCAGTGGGGTTCAAATGGATCGCCAGGCGGTATTCGCGCACGGCGCCTTCAAAATTGCCTTCCTCATACAGCACTTGCCCCATTCGAACGTGGGCCTCGGTATGGGTCGGGTCGAGGGCCAGCGCCTGCTGCGCCAGACTCCGACCGAGCCGGCGCCCTCCGAGGGAGGAACTGCCCCCGGTCAGGCCGCCCCCTGAGCCGCCGAGCGCGGCGAAGGCCTCTGAGAGCAACAGGTTCACATCCCACTTCACATCCTGCGCAGGAACCTCGGGCGCGAGCAGGACCCCGGTCAGGAGCAGCGCGAACGCCGCCCGTGTCAGGGTCGTCCAAATAGAGGGCGCCATCGTCCTCTTCCCCGGATCGCCGTGGCTTGGTCGGGCGCGCATCGGACTTTCCCCCTCTCACCTATGACCATAGTCCTGGCTCGCATAAAGATGCCATGGGGAACCGGCGAGGCCGGCGTAAATTGCCCGTAAAGGGCCTTGCCGGCTCTCAGCCGACGCTCTTCAATCTTTTCCCTGCAACAGGGACCGCC
>CAYJUP010000288.1:0-2873 GCA_964373365.1 uncultured Nitrospiraceae bacterium | reverse complement strand
AGCTCCATCCGCTGCGTCTCGCTGTACGGCGCTGTTTTTACTTGTTCCATGAGAGGGGCTCCATCGCCGCCCGAGCCTGCTGAGTCGGCGTTCCGGATTCAAAGACACGGGACGGCGCGATACCCAGGGCGAGCAAGATGACGACGAGCGTCAGCAGTGAAGCGAACTCGGTCCGGCGGAGATCCTCATAACGGAGGTCCGGCCGGTGCCGGCCGAAGAGCAGCCGTTGCACCAGGTCGAGGAAGTACCAGGAGGCGGCGAGCCAGGCGATGACGATCACGATCAGCGCTCCGGACAGCGGGAGAGACGGAGCCAGGAGCATGCCCATGAATCCGGAGAACACACCAAAGGGAGGCAGGCCCATGGCCGCGAGCGCCAGCAGCGAGATCAATACGGCGAACCGCGGCATGCGATAGACCAGCCCCCTGATCGCGCGTAGGTCCACGTCGCCATACCGGGCCTGGATCGCGTACCAGGCCAGCAAGAGTCCGCTGGTAGCCAGACCGACGGAGCTGAGATAGACGACTGCCTGCGGAGGAGCCGTCCTCGCGACCGCGATATACCACCATAGAATGGAGAAGAACGACAGGCCGGCATAGGCCAGGACCAATCGCACACGCGACTGTGTCAGGGCCTTGAGCGAACCATAGAGCATGCCCACCAGCGCCAGGATCACCAGCGTCTGCACGGTCGACTCAGACATGCTCGGGATCCGAGTGAGCAGCCCGTGAAATCCGAGGCTCGGCAGCAGCAACGCCAGAAACGCCGGAAGATTGCCTGGCAATCCTCTGAAGGCTGCGACATATCCCAGATGAAAAGGAACAAGCGGCAACAGGATCGCGCAGCTCACGAGGAACGCAACCGAAGAGACCGGCGGGATGGCGATCAGTGCAACGATCGCGCAGACCATGCCAAGACCATACGTGCCGATACCCCACCATGGAACAGATCCAGAGATGCTCCGATACCGATAGAGCAAGGCGCCGACGAGGCCAAAGAGAAGCACGAGCAGGATCAACTCGACGCCATCCATGCTAACCAATACGCCGAGCCCCAGGCCGAGCAGCACCAGGGTCATCACCCAGGCCGGACGATTGTCCTGGTGACTCGGTTGCCCGAGGAGCGACAGGCCTGCGGCCACCGGGAGGAGATAGAGCAACGCCATCCCCTCGATAGGGACAGTCAGTCGGCCAGACAGCCCGACCAGCATGAGCAGGCTGGCAACGGCGACAAACAGTGACCACGCTTTCAACTGCTGAGGCTTCGACCAGACCAAAAGCCCCAGCGCCGCTCCCATCAAGGGAATCGCAACCAATAATATCTGAACGACCTGCCCCCTCATCATGAGGACCTTCTGATCGAGCCCACGTCCAAACGACTGGCAATGCGCATCAAGGCCTGCCCGAGCTTGTGATAGATCTCATCAACATACAAACGATTGATGAACAGCACGTACAGGCGGACCCGAAACGTTTTCATCCAACCGGGGATCCACATCGTGCGGCCATGCGCTTGGGCGTAGAGATAGCACCAGCCCAGAACAATCAGCAGCGTGGCCCCGACCACGAAACCATCGAACACCCTGCTGGGGAGTGCCGCGGCCTGAAAGTAGGAGGATACCGCGTTGGGATCCGGATAGAGGAAGTCGGTGAAGCGCTCCGCTGCAAACAGGTACGTGAAGACCACGAAGAGCAGGATCAGGAGCATGGCCACGGACACCTTCCACGAGGCGACGACGCGCAAGCGGGTCAGCGTCAGGATCGCCTGGGACGACGTGACCCAGATGAAAAACAGGAAGATCACGGTCCCTTGCGCATCCCACAACGGGATGTCCAACACCCCGTGCGTCATCAGAAGAATGGCGAGCGGCATCATGAGCGACGTAAGAATCCCGGTCAGCCACGTGAGGCGGGAAAGCTCATGCTCTTCGACGGCATGGTGCGTATGGGGAAACGTCGGTTCCTGACGCGCCTTGTGGATCACATTGCCGCAGTTCAGGAATACGGTGGCCTTGAACAGCCCGTGCGCGATCAGATGGAAGATCGCCAGGGCGAAGGCTCCCAGGCCGCACTCCATGATCATGTAGCCCATCTGCCCCATCGTGGAGAACCCCAGCGTCTTCTTGATGTCGTTTTGCGTCAACATCATGGAGGCCCCGAGGATGGCCGTCAGCATCCCGACGACGAAGACCACATGCAGTGTGGTGGAGCTGAGACCATACAGAGGCGCCAGACGATTCAGCAGAAAACCGCCGGCGTTAATGATCCCGGCGTGCAGGAGCGCATGGACCGGCGTCGGCGCGTAGAGGGAGCCGGGAAGCCAGATGTGGATCGGAAACTGGGCCGACTTGCCCATGGCTCCGATGAAAATCAGGAGCGTGACGGCCGTGGCACCGCTGATCTCGATCCCAGGCAGGAGGGACAGGGTGACCGGCGTCGCGGCGGCCCGGGCAAAGAGTTCCTGGAATTCGAGGGTGCCGTACAGCGCCTGGGCGAGAACGATCCCCGCCAGAAAGGCCGTATCCGCCACCCGCAACAGGGTGAAGGTCTTGAAGGCGCCCTGAAGAGTGGCCTGATGCGCGTGACGATGGGCCAGGAGATAGAGCACCCAGCTGAGGAGTTGCCAGAACACGAACAGCATCATGAGGTTGGCGCTGGAGACCATGCACAGGAGCACAAAAATCGTGAGGATCATGAGCGAAAGAAACCGGGAATAATGCGGCTCCTGCTGCACGTAGCGCATGGAATAGAGATAGATGAGCGTGCTGATTCCCGAGATCAGCACCATCATGACCGCGCTGAGACGGTCGATATAAAAACCCATCGGCAACGCGGGGTGGGTGATGGCGGCCGGGTCATAAAAGCGGATGCTGA
>CAYJUP010000287.1:0-2877 GCA_964373365.1 uncultured Nitrospiraceae bacterium | reverse complement strand
AGAGGATGTGCCCGTTCCAACCTGGCTGGGCCTGGCCTTCATAATAACAGGCGGTTTGATTATTCAGTTTGGCCAGAAGACAGGCTAACTCTCCGTAAAGACCGCTGGAAATCCTCCTGCGGATTTCTAAACATGTTCTTGCAGAGAAGTTAAAGGTATGTACAGATCTTTCCATTACGGTTTGAAGGAGCAACGAGCATGACCATTCTTCTCCACGATGCGACTTTGGTGACTATGGATGAGCGCAGACCGGTGCTGAAGAAACAGAAACTTCTCATTCAGGGTGGGGAGATCACCGGGTTCGGGGAGCATGTAAAAACGGACGGCCTCGCGATCGACGAGCGCATCGACTGTTTTGAGAAGATCGTCATTCCGGGGTTGGTGAATACCCATTCCCACCTGTTAGAAATTCTTCAAAGGAGTTTTCGCGACAATGTCCGGAAGGAAATTTGGCTCCGGCATAGACAAATGACGGAAGATGCGGCGCAATTATCGGCGGATGATATAGGTGCGGCGGCTGCTCTCGCCTGTGCCGAGATGCTGAAGAACGGGGTTACGGCGGTGCTCGATCATTTCCCGCTCCGCTCTGAAATAACAGCGGCAAAGATGAACGCGATCCTGATGGCTTTCGAAAGGACTGGGATTCGCGGGATCTTAGCGCCCGCGCTGCGCGACCAAGACTTCATGGAACTCCTGGGTCTCGGCCTTTCTAGTCGAAAGGCTCCTAGAAAGGCTCCAAAGGGAGGCGCCGGTGACTTTTTCCGGGATGAGATGATGCCGGTCTTAGAGCATGTAAGAAAGTCGTCAACAATATCCAACCTTATGTTGGGTCCGTCTTCCCCGCAAACTTGTAGCGACTCTCTCCTGCGGAAGGTTGTTCGAATGGCTGAACAGTATGACCTGGGAATCCACACCCATTTACTCGAAAGCGTTATCGAACGTTGGGGTGGCCGTAGATTATATAGAGGGGGGATGGTCCAGCGTATCAAGATGCTCGGTCTCCTTTCCCCAAGGCTCTCCGCGGCTCATTGCGTCTGGTTGAATGAGAGGGAGATGGATCTTATGGCTTCTTCCGGCGCCAGCGTTATTCATAACCCTGCCAGTAATCTCAAGCTCGGCAGCGGTATCGCACCCGTTGTCGAGTTAAAGAGGCGCGGGGTTAACGTTGCCCTCGGAACGGACGGAGGGGATACCAGTGACAGTTATTCCATCTTCCAGCAGATGCGATTGGCCGCATTTCTATCACGGCTGACCACAGAGAACTCAGATCATTGGGTGACCGCCTTGGACGCACTACGGATGGGAACCATCAACGGAGCCGAGGCGATCCCTGCATGGAGAGGTAAAATCGGGAAGATTAAGAGGGGGTATCGTGCGGACCTGGTGATTTTAAACCCCAATATTCGCCTTTATCCATTGAACGATGTGATTCATCAGTTGGTTTATTGTGAAGGGGGTCAGTCCGTGGATACCGTTTTAGTTGATGGGAAGGTCGTGGTCAGGAACGGCCTTCTCACATCTGTGGAAGAGACGGCACTGATACAAAAGGTAGAACCGATAAGTGAAAAAATGTATCGGATTTATAATCATAACAAAAAGCGAGCCGGTAAAACAGAGTTAGCTATCCGGAGACTGTATCGGAAGGCTCTCGGGAACAGTAGGGGCCACAGAGGTTCTGACAAGTAGACCTGATACGGGGCTTCTGTTCCAGGTCCATCCAGACAACTTGCCATAGCCCTGTTCCTACAGTATGTTGCAGAGCAAATCGAATCGTTCGTGGGTTAGGTAACGTTCAAAGGGGAGCCTTCAAGCAATGGAATATGTCGTCGGAGTAGATATCGGCGGGACATTTACAGACTGTGTTGCGCTGGACGATGACGGAACCGTGACATTGGGAAAGGCCCTTTCCACACCCGAGGATTTTTCCGTAGGCGCTATGGATGCGGTGCGGGATGCGGCCAAGAATCTCGGCCTGCAAAGCGAGGGAGAGCTTCTTGCTTTCACAAGACTTTTCTTCCACGCATGTACGGTGGCTGAAAATACCCTGATTACGCGTTCAGGGCCAAAGACCGGTCTCATCACTACCAAGGGATTCGGCGACATGATTCTTCTGATGCGAGGCCGAACCACGGAGGGTCTTACTCAGACGGAGGCCTTCCACGCGTCAGCACAGAGCAAGCCTGATCCTATCGTTCCGAAGCCCCTGATAGAAGAAGTCAGCGAACGAATAGATTACAAAGGCTCCGTCCTTATCAGGCTTGACCCGACTGACGCTGAAAATGCGATCCGTAATCTCGTCGCCAAGGGAGTCGAATCGATTGGCGTGTCTCTCCTCTGGGCCCTGTCCAATGACTCCCACGAGCAAACGATAGCAAGAATCGTGAGAGAAAATTATCCGTCGGTTTATCTAAGCCTTTCAAGCGAAGTAGCGCCTTTCTTGGGTGAATATGAACGAACCGCGACAACGGCCTTCAATGCCTACATTGCTCCCAAAATAGCCGCATACTTGCAAAGACTGAAGACGGCTCTTAGGGAAAAAGGCATGAAGCATGAGCCCTTGGTAATGCAATCGTATGGCGGAGTCTTAGGGATAGATGACGCATGCAAGAGTGCCGTAGGCGCCATCGAATCCGGCCCGGCTTCCGGTGTTGTGGGAAGCCGGTTCATAGGTCAGCGGATAGGGATTCCTCACATTCTTGCCACAGATATGGGTGGGACGACATTCAAGGTCAGCGTTATTCGCGACGGCGTTGTCGAAAGGGATTACAAGCCCGTCATCCTCCAGTACCAAATTTTCCTAACGAAAATTTGGGTTGAGTCTATTGGCGCAGGCGGTGGGAGCATTGTATGGATCGATCCAGAGAGCGGACTTCTCAA
>CAYJUP010000286.1:0-2886 GCA_964373365.1 uncultured Nitrospiraceae bacterium | reverse complement strand
CACCGGGTAGCCGGAGAGTGTTACCACCCTCCAGCCCCCTAAGAACCGGACATGAAGATTTCCCTTCATCCGGCTCAAGCCCTTGGCCTTTGTCGCCCGTCCTTTTGGTGATGCTGCCGATGACACCAGGGATGCACCAGACGTTTGTTGCTGATGTCGTCTGATCCTCCTTGCTTTGTGGGGATAATATGATCCGTTTCTATGTCTTCTCCTGGAACAAATGGGATAGTACACAGGGCGCATCTCTACCCCTGTCTTTGGTGGAGCATCAGCCGTTGTTTCGCATAGGTTTCCCTTTCCACCTGATGCTTCTTTCGCTCCAACCAGTCTTGTCGGAGCGTCGGGTCATAGGGAGAGTTTTTCCCTGTGACCTTGGTGAAGCGGGTGATCGGGGTTGCGTCGGGTTTGACCAATTCCGCCTTCCCTTCCTTGAATGTCCAGCGGCCATCATCTCGGACATAGCGCGCTTTCACCCATCGACTTCCTTTCTGTGGGTGTCGGCGTTTCGCCCAGTTCCACCGCATGTGCCATTGGGCATTGCGGACCTTTGTCAAGACGTCCTTGGCGCTCGCATGCCGGGAGGAGTTCGCCCATCCTCGTATCACGGGGGTGAGTTGCTTGATGACCTGCAGCGCAGGGGTCTGCTTCTGTGCGTCCAGGTAGGCTCGTAGCGCTCTCACGTGTTTGAGAGCTTTGTCCTTTTGTGGGACGGTCAGCAGTCTTGTATCCCTGTTCCCGAATTTCCTGATAGGGAACCCGAGGAAGTTGAACCCTTCTGTGATGTGCACCATCCGGGTCTTCGCTTCGCTGAACGCCAGCCCCCGTTCGTGGAGAAATTGCTCCAGGCGTGGTCTGACATGGGTTTCCAGTACCTCCCGGGTTGGGGCCGTTCCGACAAGGTGAGTGGCGCGGGGGAGTCTCACCCCCACGCCCTCGCAGAACCGTACGTGAACGTCTCCGCTCATACGGCTCCCACTGTGGCGCCACGCCGCACGCCCATCTGCCAGTGGGCAAACAACCCTGGATCACGTCGGGAAATCCGTGCGATCCAATGTGCCGCCCGGCGCTTATGACCACGCAGCTTCTTGTACTTCCGGTAGGCCCAGCGGGCCAATGAACGGTCCAGTTGACGCATCATCGGATACAGCGCCGAGCGATAGTATCGCCCGTAGTATTGGAGCCACCCTCGAATCTTCGGATTGAACATCCGTGAAAGATCCTCGATCGACTTATCGCTGCGCAAGTGCAGCTGCCAACTGCGGATCTCCGCACGAATCTCCTTACCCGCTTTCTCAGCCACCGCCGGACTGAAGTTGATGAAGAACTTCCCCTTCCAGTTCTTTGATCGCCGGGGCCGAAACGTAGAGCCCAGGAAATCGAACTTCTCGTGCGAGTACGTCCCTCGCCGGTCATCATCCTTGCAATAGACGATCTTCGTCTTTTCTGGATGAAGCTCCAGCCGGCATCCCTGCATCCGCTCGGCAATGGCTCGCTGCACCTCCTGGGCTTCCGCCTCTGTCCGACAGTGCACAATCGCATCATCGGCATACCTTTCGAACAGCAGATGCGGGTAGGTCCCCTGCATCCACCGGTCGAACGCATAGTGCAGAAACAGATTCGCCAACAGGGGACTAACGACCCCACCTTGCGGCGTACCCTTCCCACGCGCCGTTACGTGGCCGTCCTCCGCTGGCGCTGGCGCTTTCAGCCACCGCTCGATAGAGAGGACGATCCACTTATCCTTTGCGTGCTTCTTCACTGCCCGCATCAGGAGATCATGGTCGATGTTATCGAAGAAGCCTTTGATATCCAGGTCGATGACCCAGTCCAGCTTCCAGCAGCGCTGCCGGGTTTGCCCCACCGCCTCTAGCGCCGACTTCCCCGGACGATACCCATAGGAATCGGGATGAAACAGGGGGTCCACCCCGGGCTCCAATTTCGACTTCACCACCATTGGCGCGATCCGATCCGACACGGTCGGTATCCCCAGCGTCCTTTCCCCTCCGTTCGCTTTCGGTATGGTCACCGTCCGCACTGGCGGCGGAAAGTAGCTGCCCGACGACATCCGATTCCAGATGCGATACAGGTTGTCCTTCACCCGCGTCTCGAATGCCGCAATCGACTGCCCATCGACTCCTGCGGCTCCTTGGTTCGCCTTCACCGTCTGATACGCTTCCCAGACCTCTTGTTTGGCAATACTGAACGGCTTTGCCTCACTCATCGGCTCCTCCCATGGCTGGTTGGCTCATTGCATTCGGCTCCACAACACCACCCCTTCGCTCCATCCCTTTGTCGGGGACTTCCTCGCTACTACGAGTGGTTCCGCCCCTGTGCCCCGCTTCCGTACTCTCGCCCTTATGGGTCTTCCACTTGGGCTTCTCCGTTGGCATCGGTGCTCCAGGTTCCCACGTTCCGTCCACCCGCCTCTGACAGGCTCAGGCCACCTTAATGCCGGGTGCCGCTCCGTCCGTACACAGGTGCCGCCGGAGCTGATCCCACGGTAACGACTCCCCGCGGTTTTGACACCGTCCATACGCTTTCGACACGTCCTCAGTGGTTCCCTTGCGGTCCTCTTCCTGTCAGTTACCTGACCTGGTTCTCTCCAGGCCTTTTCCTCCTGCGCTCACCACCATGGCTTTTGACCACAGCAGCCGGAGGTGGTTTGGAACCTGCTCCTGCAAGCCGGTTCCGAGGGGCCTCCCCTCATCGGTTGTACCGTTGCGCACTCCAACAACCTTTTCGGCTGTCTTCGTGCTCGTGGCGCACAGTCGTCAGCGTATCGGATCACCGTCACGCCTTTATGCAGTCCTTTGCGGTGGGCTGGGGTTTTCGGTCGTCCATCGGGCCATGCCGCGTCGAACAACCGTTCCATCCCATCCAGTGCCA
>CAYJUP010000285.1:0-2886 GCA_964373365.1 uncultured Nitrospiraceae bacterium | reverse complement strand
AGGAAGGCGGCGGCCTTCGAGGGCCGGTACGTACGGCAAAGAGCGGTGGTCCCAGTTCTCATCGAGCTCATAAAAGATGACGAGCGGTTCGTGGCGATTTCGGCGGTCCACTCCTTGTGGTTGCTGACTCGCCACGAGAGCGAGATGTATGACTGGGACACTTCGACGAAACAGGACCGACTGGAGTGGGCGCAGGAATGGACCGACTGGTGGAAGGCGAACCAAGAAACCTTCGAAGTTCCCGATCCGCGCCGTCCGAGAAAGCCGTTCAAACAGGACTGAGGTTCGCGTGATGAGGACTAAGTGTTGAGGCTCGGCCCCACGTTTGGGCGAGGTTGCGAGCCCGGCTGAGGCTGTGTTATATACGTTCAGCCTTTTCAACGATTGATTGGGTCAGCTCAGAAGTGTGGGTGGGCGAGTCTGAGGTGGAGTGATTCATGGCTGTGTTGAAGATCGCCAAGCTGGGGAATCCGGTCTTGAGAAAAGTCGCCCTGCCGGTGACTCCTGACGAGATCCGAAGCCCGGCCTTGCAGCAATTTATCGATGATCTGTTGGAGACGATGAGCAAGGCGGAGGGGATCGGGCTGGCGGCACCACAAGTCTCCCGATCCCAACAGATCATTGTCATGCAGAGTCCGGGGGAGGGCGGGTTTCCGGAAACGGTACTGATCAACCCCACGATCGTGTATTACGGCCCCCATCAAACTGAGATCTGGGAAGGGTGCCTCAGCGTGGACGGCCTCCGCGGGAAGGTCTCACGTCCTTCGATGATCCGGGTTCAGGGCCTTGACCGTCACGGATCGTCGGTCGACTTCGAAGCCACCGGTCTCTTTGCCGTCTGTATTCAGCATGAAATCGACCATCTGCTCGGCAAGCTGTTCCTTGACCGAATGACCGACCTATCAACCCTGACCCAGCTCGACGAATTTGACCATTACTGGCGGACAGAGCATGCAGCTGTCATCTAACACCGCCTCTCCGACAGGCTCCATGTGAAGTCTCTCCTGCGTATCCTCAAGTACCTCAGACCGTATCGCTTCCTCGCGGTCACCACTCTATTCTGCGCGATGCTCACCACGGCGCTTGAGTTGGTGCCACCGTGGTTACTCAAGATCGTCATCGATGACGTGATTCAAGCCCGCCGCCTTGCCCTGCTGCCGTGGGTGATCATCGGCCTGCTGTCGGCCTACGGGCTCAAGAATCTGTTTGCCTCTCTCCGGATCCGGTTCAACAACACCCTCGAACAGCGGGTTGTGTATGATCTGCGGGACCAGGTGTTCACCGCCCTGCAGCGGCTCTCGGTGAGTTACTACGAGAACCGCTCCACCGGCGAGATCATGTCGCGGGTCAATAATGATACGGAGCACGTCGAGCGGATCTTTATCGACGGTCTGGAGGGACTGCTCACCGCGTCGCTCACTCTTGTCGGCATCACGATCATGTTGTTTGCCTTGAACTGGAAACTGGCGGTGCTGTCGCTGATTCCCATCCCTGTCCTGGTCGTGTCCGCCACGGTGTTCACCAAACGGGTGCACGGCTATTATCACGCCATCAGGAGGAGCGCCGCCGAACTGAACGCCTACCTGCAAGACGCGTTGTCCGGAATCCGGGAGACGATGGGATTCAACCGGCACGCCTATGAGCGCGGGCGGTTTAATGCGCTAAGCCAGCAGTACAGCGCGAGCAACCTGAAAGCGATGTGTCTCTGGTCCGTCTACTCACCGGGCATGATCTTTGTGGGCAGTCTGGGAACCGCGCTGATCCTGTGGTACGGAGTCGGCGAGGTGCTGCGAGGCGCCCTGACCGTGGGCGAGCTGGTGATGTTCCTCTCCTACCTCGCCCTGTTCTACGTCCCGATCAATCAGATCCACTCAGTGAACCACATGCTCCAGCACGCCTTGGCGGCGAGCGAGCGGGTGTTCGACGTCCTGGATACGCCGCCGGAGGTCCAAGATCGTCCTGGCACGGTACGGCCGGCGGAGCGGCTCCAGGGCGCGGTCCGGTTCGACCGCGTCTCCTTTCACTATCGCCCTGACGTGCCGGTTCTCTCCGACGTGACGCTGGACGTCAAACCGGGAGAGCGGATCGCGCTGGTCGGCCCCAGCGGAGCCGGCAAAAGCACCATGCTCAAGCTGCTGATGCGCTTCTATGACGTGCAGGCCGGGGCGATCACCATCGACGGGCACGACGTGCGGGACATGCCCCTCGCATTCCTGCGCAGCCAAATCGGTCTGGTGCAGCAGGAGCCCTTTTTGTTCAACGGCACCGTGCGCGACAATATCGTCTACGGCGATCTGGCAGCCGATCAGTTCCGGATCAAGGAGGTGGCGCGTGCGGCGCGCGCGCACGAGTTCATCGCCGAACTTCCGGAGGGGTATGAGACCTGGATCGGGGAGCGGGGAGTCAAACTCTCGGTCGGGCAGAAACAGCGGGTCTCCATCGCGCGGGTGTTGCTCAAAAATCCGCCGCTCGTGATTTTCGATGAGGCGACGTCGAACATCGATACCGAGACCGAAGTCAAAATCAGGGAGGCGCTCAACTACCTGACCCAGGGCCGCACCACCTTCATCATCGCCCACCGTCTCTCCACCCTGCACAATGTGGACCGCATCGTGGTGGTGGACCGGGGCCGGATCGTTGAGGAGGGACTCCACGAGGAGCTGCTCAACCGAGGCGGGCTCTACGCCGGCCTGTACGAAGCCCAATTCCAGGTCTAGCAGGTTGCTGGGTACATCCAATCAGCGGGTTGCTCCCCAGTGAGATTGCGAATCAAGCCGACAGCTCGGTATACTCGTCCCACCTATTTATCTGGAGAAGGGCTATGGTCTTGGTGTATGAAAACGATCCGTTGGATACCGAGGACGCCCGCGGGCATTTTTATCACGT
>CAYJUP010000284.1:0-2894 GCA_964373365.1 uncultured Nitrospiraceae bacterium | reverse complement strand
ATGGAGCCTGAGAACTTTAGCAGGTCTTTTCCGGACACTCCCCCGCTCGCAGGCACCAGGTTCTTCACAAATGCCAAAACCCGCTGCTGCTCATCCTCTGGCAGCAGAGCCATCTGCTGAAGGAGTTCCTCGCGAAGCTTTGGGCTCACGGCAGTTCCCTCGCCTTAACTAGCCAACGCGCACATTATCGTACCCTTCCGACGATGCGTCAAGCAGCAGGAAGTTAGCTAACGGCTACCGCCCTCAGGTAAAGAAAAGAGGATAGGCGACTTTCTGCTAGAATTCCGCCACGCCGCTGACGGCCTGGCGATGGCGACGGCTACCCACCAAGAACCCGCCCCCCCACGATCCCACCCGACACGCTCCCACTCCACACGATCCTACACTCGACGCCCCGCGCTTTTGCGGAGGCTGATGCCGGCTGAGCGGTTCTACTCTTTACCTTGAAAAAATACCCTGTTCAGTTCAGTGTATTTGCTAGCCCCGCTGCCTCAGGAACACCACAATCTTTTTAAGACGGTACTGTTCTCGGTCAGAAGATCAGACACCAGCATAGGAGACATCATGTTGAAAACATCAGGCGTCGAAAAACACACTGCCGTGGGAATGGCGATCATGTGTGGGGGGTTGATTGCAACAATGGGATTTATTCCGGCATGCGCTCCGGATCAATATCAGATCACCCCTCTCCCCACTTCCCACTGGAATAACAATTATTTCTACAACTACGAGCCGCCGAAAACAATGCCCCCTGCGTCCGTGCACGCCAACGTCATTGTGGTCAATCCCTTCTATAAAGAGGCGGAAAGCGCCTTTGCCGACACCACGTATGCACAGGTTGGAAAGGGTTTCTCCAAGTCGATGGGCGTGGACTTGGATAAAATCATTCTGGCCAAGGGGATGACGGTCGTTGGACCGTATGCGACGCTGGACGATGTCACCTACCCGGACAAGAAAGGTGCCGACATTACCCTTGCGCCAAGAGTCTTTCTGACTACTGATACCAAATTGGGCGAGTGGTATCACCGTGAATATAGCGGCGTCGGTCATTTAGAGAAGGCCTTTAAATTGAAGATCGGCGGCTGGGTGGCATATGAGATGCGCGAACCGCTGTCGGGTCAAAAGATGTGGGTCAAAAAACTTGAGTTGGAAGAAAAGGATGTCAATGGCGTTGAGATTTATGAGGCCACTACAATGCGGCAAGATCAATACGGGCAAGTTCTTGAGTGGGGGGAGGGAAAGTTAGTGTCTAGCGGGAGAGCAGAGGGGTTGGCGGACGCGTTGAAGGCGTACTACCCCCTCATCATGGAAAAGGCTTGGACCTACTTGAATACTGAAGAGATCCTTGACCTGAAGGAAAAGACAAAGGAAATAAGGGAGCGAAAAGTGTTTTGATTGTCCGATGGTCGATCTGTCCTGCGGCATATTAAAAGCGGCCACAGCTGTCGTCTCGGAAAGAGGCTTCGTGAAGATTGTTTTTCTGATCGCGCTCATCTCCACGCTCTCCGGCTACGCTGCGCCCGTGCGATCCCTACAGTCCAGCTCGTGCAACGAGAGCGATTTTGTGCCGTCGCTGGCTGCTTGTTTGGAGTGTAAAAAGGAGATTTGCCAAGACGGGAAAATCGTGCTGGTAGAAGATCTGGCCCCAACTGCTCCTGTTGCTGATTGGGCTGAGGAGAGGTTCTGTCTGCGGCATCCGATCAATTGCTACAAGGCGTACGCCTTTAAACATAATCTGGAACAGTGGCAGAAGGATTTGGTCGGAAAATACTGGGCCGACGAAGGGCTTCACAACGGTCTGGGCGATGGCGCCAGACATGCCTATTTGATGTGCGAGCTCACCGAGCGCTATGGAGTTGATTTTGCGAGGGCGCTGGGTGTTGCCCATGAAGAAGACAGCGAATATTTGATCTTTTTCCAAAAAGGCGTGCCGGGCAATCCATGCTGTGAAAAGATGACGGATTTATACAATAACGAAATCGGCATCATGCTGGCCAGCAAATTCGGCTCATGCGAGGAAAAGGCTTTGAACTCGTTGCACTTGTTGCGGCATTCGCTATGTACGACAAAAGACAAAGTCATGGAGCGTTAGGAGAAAAAAATGGTCGGGAGTCTTTTCCAAGGTAAGGGCCTGACGACGGCGACTGCCCACCCACACGATCCGACTCCACACTCCCCCGCGCCCGTGCGGTAACCTGTTTCCTTTTTCGTTCTTGATTCTCCGCCCTTTTGCGCCGATCATCTTGCGATAGGCTGTTTGAAGTCGTGCGTCCTAGGTACAAGGAGGTGGGCTGTGGCGCTTCCGAAGAGATTGGCCGCATGGGTGATCATCATCGCTGCCTCAGCAGGGGGAGGAGTCGGGATCTCCGCCAAGGCAGAGGAAAGTCGGTTCGGAACCCCCAAGGGCGCGGAAGGAACACGAATATTCAAAGCCACAGAACATCCATTTTACAGCGGTGAGTTTCGCCTGAAAGGCGAGCGAGCCACACTGATCGGCAGCATGGGAGATACTCCACCCTGGGATCATCTCGACTACGCGGGCAAGCATCTCATGCCGGTCAAAGGGACCATCGACATCGCTGTGAACGAGGTTACCAACACCGGCCTGGTTAACGCTGAGTTTGTCGAGGGGCCTGACCATTACCGAATTGTCTTCAACCGTTTTGCGGCCAAACAGCCATTCCAGGATGGCGGCATCGCCACCAGGGTGTACGAGCATGGCGACTCGGGCAATGGCGATCCGCTGTACCCGAAGACGTGGCTCTATCTCGCTGGATGGGGAACCACCACGATGTTCAAGAACGATCAGGTGCTCTACAAAGACTATGCGGCCCACTTCATGGTCATGGAGCGCTCACGCGATCCCAAGACGCATGAGGTCCGGTATCCGGTGA
>CAYJUP010000283.1:0-2909 GCA_964373365.1 uncultured Nitrospiraceae bacterium | reverse complement strand
CGCGGAATCTCAACGTCGAGATTCTTGAGATTGTGCTCCCGCGCCCCTCGGATGACGATCGAACCGCTCATATTTCCTCAGCGGTAGACTTCTCGTCTGTGACCAACTGCCACGATCTCGACGATTTTGTGCTCGTCATCGATCGTATAGAGAACACGATACTGTCCAACACGCAGTCTATACTCTTCACGATTAGACAATTTTTTAGCCCCTTGAGGGCGAGGATTGTCTTCCAAGCCAAGGATGCGCCTGCTCAGACGCTCGTGAATGAATTCAGGGAGACGGTCAAGTTCCTTCTCTGCGGATCGTCGGACACGGAGGGTATACCTCATGCCAATTTCTTGTTCCGATCTCGCAGATAGGCACGGAAGGGTCGAGAGGGTTCATTCCGCCGTTGCTCGAAAACAGCCAAATCCAGCAGGTCTTCTCGAAATTCCTTGTCCACAATAAATCGATGAACCACGGCACGGCGTTCTGGTTTGGGCAGCGCACGAAACGCCATCCAGAAAATCTCTGCTTTGGCCTGTGCACTATCAGTTTTTGCTTTCATGTCTGGACTCCTGCTCTGATTTCTTGGCGCAAAGAACCATCGCGGCAGCATTATATCATGCGGGGCTCCAGGGTCTCGCGCTCTATCTGCGGATATACCTGATCAAGCTCGCCTTGAATCTCAATGGTCTTGGCCAGAGCCGTGACCACCTTCCGATCCTTGAGCCATTTCTCGCAGACCTGATAGCCGCCGACCTGATACTCCCAGACGGCTTGCTCCACACCCTCAAAGTATTGAGCGGCGTTGATGTGGGTTCGCTTGTCCTGGTCGCTATACCTCGGCTTTTCGACCTTGTTCTCACCCACACCTTGGAAGCGTGCAATGGGCGAGTCCAGCTCTGGCGACCTGAGGAGATGAAGGTCGATCAGTTTCTTTCCCAGGCGAGCCATCTTTGCGAGCAGTTCCCGATCTTGCGGAAACGGAATGCGCGGGAAATCCCCCTTTAGGGACTCGACGTACCGGCGCTGGCCTTCCGCGTAGATCGTATCGAAGGCGAGGGACGACTTGCCGGCCCGTTCAGGCTGGTGATGATCACGAGCTGGCCCCGCCGAATTTTGACCTTGCGATCCCTATGGTCCAGTGGCCGGGAAACAGACCATACGCAGGGGTGCACGGCCATGAACGCGAGCGCCCTACCGACTTCGTCGCTTCCAGACGCCCGCGCGTTGGAAAGCCTCGCCCCAGCGGGAAAGGAACGTCGTCACGAACTCGTGCTCCTGGGCGGGCTCGACGGCGAGGCGGGCAAGGGCGAGGGCGACCGTCAGCGCAATGTGGTAGCCCTCGGAGCGGGAGGCCACGGCCCGGCGATAGGCGGGATGGGCGTCGTTCACGATCACGGTGGACTCGACCAGACGCCCGAGGTCGGCATCATCCGGATGCGATTCGAACCGGAGGCTCAGACCGTACCGCATGGGACGCTGGAGGCCGCGTGCTCCCGGCAGGACCGCCTCCCCAGCCGGCCGTCCCGGCTCAACCATCGCGGCTGACTCTTTCTCCTGCTCTTGCGTCTCCGCAGGCGGAGTCGCCTCCGTTTCGGCCTTTGCCCCCTCCTCGCCGGTCGAGGTTGCAGCAGCGACCGACGCCGCGATGAACGCGTGGGCATCGGTAACGGCCGCCTCCTTCCCCATCGGGAGCCGTTTCTGGCCTCCGGCCCGCCGCTCGACGAGCGATGCGAGCAACGGGAACTCTTCCGCGAGATCCACCAGCACTTCTTCCAGATCCCGCTCCAGCGGCCGAAGCGCCCGACGGCGCGCCTCATCGGCGCATTCACGTACGTCGCCCCAGAGCGCAAGCTGGCGCGAGACGGCTTCCTGAATAGCCTTGCGATAGCCGAGATACAGCGCGCCCCGCGCCCCCACCCGGATGAAGTCGCCCTTGTTGAGCGTCAGCGCCGCCGCCAGGTCCGGCGCTTCCACAATCCCGCCGATCCGATCCGGCGCCGAAGGCGTGAGCCCAAGCCAGTCCCAGCCGCGCTTGATGACCTTGCCATAGGTGCTGATGGCCACCCCACGCTGCTCATCCGACAGCGGGAATTCGGTCCGCATCAGGTACCCGACCGCGGAGGGCTTCCGCTTCCGGGCCAGGCAGACGGCGAGGTCCGTCACCTCCGAGGCGCGGCAGGGCTGCTTCTCAAGCACCCGACCGTTGACCTCGAACGTGACGCCGTGGGGATAGTGTGCCGCGAGAAACTCGTCGAACCTCGGATCGAGAAGCGGCTGGTAGCTGCGATGCAGCGTGCCTTCGAGGTACCCTTCGTCCAGCAACGGAGACAGCGCGTTCTGCAGCTTCAGGCGCACCGCCGTGCCGCGCTCGATCACCAACCCGAGCGGCGGCGTCCATTTCCACGGCGCCTTGTGGCGGCCGGCCAGATGCCACCGGCTGGCCACGTGCTCCTTGCCGCGGCGCGTTTCAGTGACGACTTCTTCGCTGACCAGCAGGCCCAGTTTGATGCCCACGCCGGCGAACCCGATTCCGTGCCCGCGCGTCTTCGTGCTGGTGGCGAGATCATGGTAGCGAACCAGGTCCCTCCGTCGCATGCCGGAGCCGTTATCCACCACGGTCACCGTGGCGTCGGCCGGATTGGCGGTGAGCTGAATGCGGCTCGCGCCCGAGTCCAGGGAGTTCGCGACGATTTCGGTCAGAATCGTCTCTTCCAGCGCACCCGGGTAGGCGTCGCGCAAGTCCTCCAGGAGATGGAGCAGATCAACGCGTGTCTCTCCCATCAATCATCCATGTCGGGCGGACAGGGACTCCACGTACCGGCGCTGGCCCTCGGCATAGATGGTGTCAAAGGCGAGGGACGACTTGCCGGACCCGCTCAGGCCGGTGATGACCACGAGCTTGTCTCGCGGAATCTCAA
>CAYJUP010000282.1:0-2920 GCA_964373365.1 uncultured Nitrospiraceae bacterium | reverse complement strand
GAAGGCCAGGAGCTCATGGTGCAGATTTCAAAGGGACCGATCGGAACCAAGGGGCCACGTGTCACGACGTACGTCTCTCTGCCGGGACGATACCTCGTGTTTATGCCCAACGTCGAGCACGTTGGCGTTTCACGGCGGATTCCGAGGGACGAGGAACGGGCACGGCTGAAGGAGATCATGAAGCGGTTGCGCAGGCCCGGCTATGGCTACATCGTCCGGACGGTGAGCGAAGGAGTCAGGGAGGAGGAGCTCCGGTCCGATGTGGAATTCCTCAACGTGCTCTGGCAGGACGTCTTGAAGAAACGTGACCCGCAGCCGGCTCCTTCCCTGCTGCACACCGATCTGACTTTGACATTTCGGGTCGTCCGCGATCTCTTTACCAAGAAGGTGGAACGGCTTCTGATCGACTCGAAACAGGAGTACGAGGCGGTCAGGGATTTTGTCCATCGCTTTCTCCCGGAGCAGACCTCCCGGGTCCACTATTACGATAAAGAGGAAAGCCTGTTTGACCACCTAGGGATCGAGATGGAGATCTCCCGGGCGCTGAACCGCAAGGTGTGGTTGAAGTCCGGAGGCCACATCGTCGTGGATCATACCGAGGCGATGACGGTCATTGATGTGAACACGGGACGGTATGTCGGGAAGCGAGACCAGGAAGAAACCATCCTCAAAAATAATTTGGAAGCGGTCAAGGAGATCGCCTATCAGATCAAGGTACGGGGAATCGGGGGCCTCATCATCATTGACTTTATCGACATGGAGCGTGAGAGGAACCGTGAAAAGGTCTATCAGGCGTTGGTGGACGCGATGGCCAGCGACAAGGCGCGGACAAGAATCTCACACATCTCCGACCTCGGCCTGATCGAGATATCGCGAGAACGGGTCCGCGAAGATCTGCTGCGGGCGATGTCCGAACCCTGTCATTACTGTGAGGGACGGGGGTACACGAAGTCGCCCACGACGGTGGTGTATGAGATCTTCCGGGAGATCCGCCGGATCGGGCGCTTGCCCGATGAGCAGAAGATCGTGGTCGGTGTGCACCCCAGCGTCGCCGGGCTTCTGTACGAGGAAGAGCGGCAGGGGGTCGAGGACTTGGAGCGCGAGTACAGCATCAAGATCATTGTCAAAGCTGACCAGACGCTTCACTTGGAACAGTATGATATCGTCGTTCTCTAACGAGGGAGGACGCTGATTAACTGCTGCCTTCTCCCAAGTATGGAGCATCGGTGGTGAGCACCGCGTCACTTCGGTCCTGGCTGGCGCTGCGCGCGATCAGGGGACTGGGCGACGCGACGGTGTGCCGCCTCGTCCAAGCGTTCGGTTCGCCGGAGGCGGTCCTGGCCGCCTCGACGGACGCGCTGATGGCGTCCGGAAACGTCAACGCTTCGCTGGCGCAGACCCTTCAGCGAGGTCCGGACCACCACACCCAACAGGACATCAACCGTGAGCTGAAGACGCTGGAACGCTTGCGACTGTCGGTTGTCACCTGCCTCGATCCGGACTACCCGCCACGTCTCAGAAATATCCCCGATCCTCCGCCCTTGCTGTTTGTGAGCGGGGCTTTAGCCCAGGCGGATCACAACGCGGTGGCGATCGTAGGGGCGCGGCGTGCGACCGCTGCCGGTCGATTGCTGACCGAAGAGTTGAGCCGAGACCTGGCCTCGGCCGGGTTCACCATCGTCAGTGGTCTTGCAAGAGGAGTTGACGCGGCCGCCCATCGGGGAGCGATAGCAGCCGGGGGCAGAACCGTGGCGGTGCTGGGCTGCGGGATCGACCGGACCTATCCGCCGGAACATCAATCGCTCAGGAAGCAGATCGAATCGAACGGAGCCGTGGTTGCCGAGCTTCCCCTTGGTTCGTATCCTCACGGGTATCATTTTCCGCGCCGGAACCGAATCATCAGCGGGATGTGCCTGGGTGTCGTGGTCACCGAGGCGGCGGTACAGAGCGGTTCGCTCATCACCGCGAGATTGGCCGCCGAGCAGGGCCGAGAGGTCTTTGCTGTGCCGGGATTCGTGAAGGCCGAAAACAGTCGTGGTCCCAACGGGCTCATCAAGCAAGGGGCGAAGCTGGTTGAGAATGTTCAGGATATCATCGACGAACTCTTGCCGCAGCTCGACAGTCCCTTCCGGGAGCGTCTGAAGGACCGTGCCCCTCAACCGGTCGAGCCACAGCCTCCGGTGGGCAAGGAGGAAGCAACACTCTATAGCATGCTCTCCTTTGAACCGACGCACATCGACGACCTGATCACCAAGAGCGGTCTGCCTGCGGCTGACGTCGCGGCGCTCCTTCTTTCAATGGAGCTGAAAAATTTTATTCGCCAACTGCCTGGTCGTTCCTATCTTCGGCTATAATTGGAAAGACTTGATAAGGATGCCAGGGTCGGTATATATCACAGCCCCAGCTTGAGCGCGGACTCGGGACAAGACACAGGAGCTTCAATGGTGAAATCGCTGATCATTGTGGAGTCACCGGCCAAAGCCAGGACCATCACCAAGTATTTGGGGCGCGAATACACCGTGATGGCTTCGGTCGGTCACGTGAAGGATCTGCCCACTAGCAAGCTGGGCGTGGATGTCGAGCATGACTTCAAGCCCCAGTACGTGATCATCAAGGGGAAAGCCAAGGTTCTGGCCGAGATTAAAAAGAAGGCCCAGGAGGCCGAGACGGTGTTTCTAGGCCCTGACCCCGATCGCGAGGGCGAGGCCATCGCATGGCACATCGCGGAAGAGATCGACGGCAAGTCGAAAGGGAAAAATCGCAAAGTCTTCCGCGTTCTGTTCAACGAGATCACCGAGTCGGCCATCAAACGTGCGCTCCAGTCACCCGGCAAGATCGATATGAAGTTGGTCAATGCCCAGCAGGCCCGCCGTGTGCTGGATCGCATCGTCGGGTACCAGGGCAGCCAGTTGCTGTGGAA
>CAYJUP010000281.1:0-2922 GCA_964373365.1 uncultured Nitrospiraceae bacterium | reverse complement strand
GCGTGCCCGCAAACCACCTCTCGAATTCGCCACAAGCCGGAACTTATTGGCACTCCGGAGGTTCTGTGAGATGCGCCCATCAGTCGCTCCAGAGAGGCCTCTCTGCGTGTTAACCACCTCTCTGAAGGTTCGAGTCCTCCCCGGGGAGCCATTATTACTGCTCGGAATATCTGAGCAGAGAGGTTACGAGCCCTGGTTCTCGATGGAGAACCAGGGCTCTTTGCATCTCGCGCTGTTGTGGCGAGATGTGGCGTTGCACGATCAGTTGCACAAGTGGCGCAGACCTCTCTGTTTTCACTAGGCGAAGTACGCCGCCGACCCACAGCCAATCCTGGGCCACATTCGCCTCTCTTCCTCTCGGAATCTGCGATCCAGGGGGCTGGCTAATTTAACGCACCCTGCCAAGGATCGGACACACATCCCAGCATCGAAGGAGCCTTGTAACTCAAAACCCGCCCCTGGGCTCATACCCGTCACGCGACCTCTCTGTCGCCCCAATGAGAGAGGAAATGCTGTCCGGACACCGTTTGATTCTTACGCCAACGGCGGCTTGCGATTGCAGGCCGCCGGTGCTGTCTGGGTGTAGAATAGATCTGCCCGTCGGCAGTTGTCACCTATGTCGGGTTCAGGGCCGTCGCCAATAGCCTCCAGCATGGTGTGGATCAAACGCGTCATTATCTTTGGGGCCGCCTGCAGCTTGCTCGTTCTGGGACTCTACGGCGCTCTGCTGTTGGCCCTGAACGCCGGGCTTGGGCCCTGGGTTACACAGGCACTCGCCGCTCGCGTTGGACTTGCTCCCCCCGGCGAGTTCCGCTGTGAGCGCGTGACGGTGACCCCATCACTGCGTGTGACACTTCACGAGGTGTCGCTGCCGCTGCGCGACGGCCGGGAAATGCGGACGTTCACCGTCAGCCGCGTGGCGATCGAAACGCCGATCTGGGAGGTCGTGCTACAGCGACACGTGGCCCTGCATGCGGTGAACGGGGGACTCTCAGGTCCGCACCTTGCTGTTGAGGGCGTGGAGGTGCGGTTCGCTGGTTCGCTGTCTCTGCCCTCCCCGGGGACTCCGCCACTGCCGGTCGGCGAATTGCAAGTCGCCTCCGCCAGGCTGGGCCAGTTGGCCGTCACCCGCATCCGTGGTCCGATCATTCAAACCGCCGCCGGCTACCGAGTGGACCCGCTGATCATGCAGGCCTACTCGGGTTGGCTGCAGGGTGTGCTCACGGTCGAACTTGTGCCGGTGCCGCGCCTAGCGCTCGACCTGAACGCGTCGGACCTCGCGCTGGGAGATCTCGCCTCGTTCAACCCGGCAATGTTCAGGGGGGCTCAAGGGACGCTGCGCGGCGCGATCCAACTCCTCACCACACGGGAGGGGCCTGCCTCGCTTCAGGGGATGTTCGCTGTGGACCTGCCAGGCGGAACGATTGGCTCCTTGCTCCTGCAGGGACTGTTGCCGTACCTGCCGCGGACGGTTGAGCGCGAGCGACTGCGTCAGGTCATCGCGCAGGGCGAGTTGGTGCCGTTTGAATCCGGCTCCGTGCGGGTAACCGTCACCGACCCGCAGCACATGCAGGCCATTCTCAACATGTCGATTCCGGCGTATAATCTACTGCTGTCAGACGTCACAATGGATATCCGGTTCGAAAGCGCGGACGTACTGCAGCAACTCGCGGCACTGCTCGGACATTTTCAGTGAAAGGACACATGATGCTTCGATGGTCATCGGGAGTGGGGTGGACCCTTGCCTCGTTGGCGCTCGCGGGCTGCACCGTGAAAGCGGTCGGCGATCCCAAGCGGCCGATCACGATCCAGGCGCACATCACTCTGGACGTCAAGGGACTGCAGCAGACGGCTTCCAACATCGAGGATCTGGTGAGTCAGGGCGCGACGCCCCAAGGAGCGCACACGCGATGAAAACATGGTGGACAATACTAGGGACGCTAGGGCTGGCCGCCACCTGTTGGGCGGTGACGACATACGACCTCCGGGAGATCACGCCGACGGTTCAGGAGGCGCTGAATAACCGGAAGGCACGGTTCGTGGAGCTTGCCCAGCAGAAGGCCGCGGGGACGATTGGAGAAGACAACCAGGGCCACATCGCGCAACTCGAAAGTGGGTCGGAAGTGTCGGCATTGGTGGCGGCGGAGAACGCAGACCGCGAGGTGATCTATCAGGCGATCGTCGAGCAGAACGGTCTGCCCCGCGAGGCACTGACAACCGTACGCACGGTGTTCGGCCAGACACAGCGCGACCGCGCCGGCCCCGGCGAACGGGTACAGCTGCCCTCAGGTGAGTGGACGACGAAGTGACGGCTTGGACCCGCCCTCGGGAAAGCTCCCCGCGCAGCGAGCAAGCGCGGTGAAACATTCCGGTGACACCACGCAGATTTCTTCCGCCTCTTGACGCACGCACCAGTTAAGAAATTCGTCCAGCCAGGGGAGTTTTTCTCGTAACAGTAACGGCGACTTGCAAGTGCAAGCCGCCGGTTCGGCTTTCAGGTATACAATAGATCTGTCCCGAAGATACCGGCGCTTTCCTGTAACATCGAAACTGTCGAGAGACATCGTTGGCGATTCTTTTTCATCAACCGTGGCCAACAGTCAAACGGCTGGCTGCGTTGGCGGTCCTGACGCTGGGCTGGAGCGGTTGCGCCATCTTTGAGGAGATCACGCCATCGGAGTGGGTGGAGCGGCCACTGCAGGAGGCGAAAGTGCACGAGGCCGCCCCGGCGGTCAGCCCGATCCCGCAGAGCGGACCGGCCCTGACCGATGAGCCTGCCAGGGACCTCGAAGTCATTAAAGAGGTCCGCACCCCGCTGAAGAAACTGCTCCTGAGCGTACCGGAGACACCGAACCAGCGCTACGTCATCCAGCGCGGCGATACCCTGGGGTCCATCGCGCGCCGGCATGGGGTGACGCTCCT
>CAYJUP010000280.1:0-2933 GCA_964373365.1 uncultured Nitrospiraceae bacterium | reverse complement strand
AAGCCGCCGGGCAGAATGACTGCATCCAGGCCGTCGAGGGCGGTGTCCTTGTGCCAGATTTCTTGGACGGTTTGTCCGAGAACACTGGAAAGGACATGCACGCAGTCATGATCGCAGTTGCTTCCCGGAAAAACGATCACTCCGAAGTTCATTTTCTTGCCATCAGCTATTAGCTATCGGCTATCAGCTCAACTCGTAGCGGTATTCCTCAATAATGGTATTGGCGAGCAGTTTCTCGCACATGGCCTTGACCTGTGCCTCGGCTTTGCCTTTCGGCTCATTCACGTCCAGCTCCAGATACTTCCCCACGCGCACATTGCCCACAGTGGTATAGCCCAACGTCGCCAACGCCTGCTCGATGGCCTTCCCCTGCGGATCCAAAATCCCCTGCTTCAACGTAACATGAATCTTCGCTTTCACCCTTTCCTCCCTTAACTTCCACCCTCCCCCTTCAGGCAAGACGGTCCGATCATGCATGAAGGGTGTCGGGGCTGGACTCTATTGCGCGCATCCAACGAGCACATTCCGATCGTGCGCGTTGTGCGAGCACGGAGGCCAGCCCCGGCGCCCTTCACTCTTCAGCCTCCCACCATTCTTTACCCGCACACCCGCTTCAAAACTTCTTGATACGCCTCCTCGATCCTACCCAAGTCTTTCCTGAATCTATCTTTATCCATCGACTCCCCTGTCTTCTTGTCCCACAACCGGCAGGTGTCTGGCGAGATTTCGTCGGCTACCACCAGCTTTCCATGGTCCAGGCCAAACTCCAGTTTGAAGTCCACCAGGACTATCTCCCTGGCCTGAAAGAAGGGCACCAGCAGCGCATTGACCCGGAGCGCCCACTGCTTGATATCACCCACCACGGGCTGATCGGCCAGCTTCAAGAGACGAATGTGCTCCTCGGTGATCAAGGGATCGCCCAACGCGTCGTTCTTGTAGTAAAACTCCACGATCGCGGGCGTGATCGCATCCCCCTCCTTAAGTCCCAGACGCTTTGCCAGGCTGCCGGCCACGATGTTTCGAACCACCACCTCGATCGGGATGATCGTCACCCGCTTCGTGAGCATCTCGCGGTCGCTCAGCCGCTTGACGAAATGCGTCGGCACCCCACCCTTTTCCAGCAGATGAAAGAGGCGCTCGGAGACCTTGTTATTCACCACACCCTTGTCGGCGATGCTTCCCCGCTTCTGTGCGTTGAAGGCGGTGGCGTCGTCCTTGAAGTACTGAATCACGAGGTCCAGCCGGTCAGTCTCATACAGCTTCTTGGCCTTGCCCTCGTAGATTAACTCGCCCTTCACCATCACGTTAGCTACCTCTTCCAGGTCTTCGATTTCCAGCTCGCCCTGCCTGTCCACCTCTCCGGCTTCCCTCGCCGGTCGAGCGCACGCCGCTACGCCCTTTCCCCTCCGATACTCCGAACACGCGCTCATAGATCCGGTTCAGGTGCCGAAGATAGTACTGCGGGTTGAAACAGGCCTCGATCTGAGAGGCGTTGAGGTATCGAGTGATCAACGGATCTTTGGCCACCAGCTCCTGGAAGCCGGTGCCACCCTTCCAGGCCTCCATCGCGTTGCGTTGGATCGCCTCATAGGCGTCCTTGCGCTGCGCGCCTTGTTCCACCAGCGCGAGTAGAAGCCGCTGCGAGTAAATCAGCCCGCCGGTCAGTTCGAGATTCTGCTGCATGCGGGACGGGTACACCAGCAGGGTCCGGATAATCTCGGTCAGCCGGACTAGCATAAAATTCACCAGGATCGTGCTGTCCGGCAGGATCACGCGTTCCACGGAGGAGTGGCTGATGTCGCGCTCGTGCCACAGCGCGACGTCCTCCAGGGCGGCCAGGCTGTTGGCCCGGACGACTCTCGCCAATCCGCACAGATTTTCGGCCGCGATGGGGTTCCGTTTGTGCGGCATCGCCGAGGACCCCTTCTGCCCCGGTGAAAAATACTCCTCGGCCTCCAAGACCTCCGTCCGCTGCAGGTGACGAATCTCGGTCGCAAACTTCTCGACACTGGCCGCGAGGAGCGCCAGCGCGGAGAGATACGCCGCGTGCCGGTCCCGCTGGACAATCTGGCTCGAAATCGGATCCGGTTTCAGGCCGAGCCGCGCGCAGACAAAGGCCTCCACCTCAGGCCCCAGATGCGCGAAGGTGCCCATGGCGCCGGACAGCTTCCCGACCGCGATATCCTGCCGGACGGCCCGTAGCCGGTCCCGGTGGCGGCGCACCTCCTCGTACCAGATCGCAAGCTTGAACCCGAAGGACACCGGCTCCCCGTGAATCCCGTGGGACCGTCCGACCATGATCGTGTCCCGGTGCTCGTGCGCCCGCTGTTTCAGCACCCCGAGAAGGGTATCAATATCACCCAGAATGATGTCCGCCGCCTCCGCCATCTGCACCGCCAGCGAGGTGTCCACGATATCGGAAGAGGTCAAGCCGGCATGGAGATACCGGGCGTCCAGGCCTACCGGTTCCGCCAGGGACTCCAGGAACGCGATGACGTCGTGCTTCACCACTTTCTCGATCGCTGCGATCCGGTCAGGATCGATCCGCGCCTTGCGCCGTATCCGGGCCGCCACGCCGTGCGGGACTTTGCCGGCTCGCTCCAGCGCCTCACAGGCCAGCAGCTCGACCTCCAGCCAGATCTCGTACTTGTGCCGGAGGTCCCAGACCGCTTGCATGTGGGGCAAGGTATAGCGCTCGATCATCTCTCCGCCTCTTGAGGCTGAAAACGGCCTCCAACTTTGTTCTCGTCACCCATTGCATGAAGCCGGGCAATGGGTACCCGTCGTACCCCGCAACGTACAAGAAGAGTACGCCTCGGCCCCTCGCATCCCTGCGGCCTCGTTGGCCGACCGTTTTGAGCCTCCTGCAAAAATCGCTTCACCCCTTGTATCTTTCTGCTGGTCCTTTAACATGGCACCGACAGATAACTCAG
>CAYJUP010000279.1:0-2934 GCA_964373365.1 uncultured Nitrospiraceae bacterium | reverse complement strand
GCGCGCCCGTCTCGCGACGCGACTGCGCGATTTCGCGACGAACCGTCATGAATAACCCGGGCTAGCGAAGGGAGGGCGCAACGTGTCCGCTCAGTCTTCAGTGCCGAGACATATCGAGATCACCGAGACGCTCGTCCGGCTCTACGTCTTCCTGGCTCAGTACCTCGACCGTTGTCATGACGAGGCCGCGCGCCAGTCTTTCCCGGAGAAAGAGCTGCAGGCGCATCTCGCGGCGACCAAAGCCAAGATGATGGAGATCCTGTCCGTCAACCGCGTCGTGAAAGGGAAAGTGGAAAAGGAGTGCGAGCATGTGCTGTCGCTGGGCGCTGCCTACTTAAAAGGGGGAGCCAAAAAGAAGGCCGTCCTGGATGAGTTGAAAGCGGAGCGGGCCGTGCTCCGAAACAAGACGATCGCGCTCAGCGATCTGTTGGCCGTGTTTCGAGCATCGTAAGATCAAGTCTTGACGCTCGTTGCGCAAGCAGGGCCGCCGATGCCGAATGAAGTGATGGAAAAGTATCAGTTGGCGGGGCTGGACGAGCGCGGGCGCGGGTTTAATCGGCTGGTGGAACTTGAGCGGTCGGAAGGCGCCTACCGGGCCTCGCTCCGGTACGAATCAAGCATCGTGGTGAGCGATGGCTGTGACACGAACGCGGCGGCTCTCCACGAGCTGATCCGTACGCTCCAGGCACGGGGCTATACGCAGCTCAGGAGTCGGCTCAGCTTCAATGGCGGCATTTATTTAGGCAGCCAAGAGCCGTGGATCGAATATCCCGACCCGGAGCGGCCGCCTGACCCGCCGGATAGGCTGTTTGGATGGGTGCGCCGATGGTTGCGAGTACTCGGAGTCTGATTCACTAGTTGATCTCTCGGGGGTGGTAAATGGCCAGTCGCGTGGTCATGCCGAAGTTGACCGATACGATGGAAGAGGGGGTCGTCCTGAAATGGAAGAAGCGGGAGGGCGATTCTGTAGCCAGCGGGGATGTCTTGGCCGAAATCGAGACCGACAAAGCCGTGATGGATCTGGAAGCCTTCGCGTCCGGGACGCTCAGGCGCGTGCTGGTCAATGAAGGGGAGACCGTGAAAGCGGGCGCGTTGATCGCGGTGATCGCGGAGCCGGATGAGGATATCGCTCCAGCTCTGGCCGATACGATGGCTCCCACGTCGAGCGCCGCGCCGAGTACGAAGCCCGCCCAAGGCAGGCCGACAGCACCGGCTCCGTCTCCACCTGACGCTCAAGCTGCGCGGGAGGAAGATCGCGTGAAGGCCTCGCCTCGCGCCAAGGCGATGGCTGCCGAACGGGGGATCGATCTCTCCACCGTAAAGGGCTCAGGGCCTGGGGGACGCATTGTCGAGGAGGACGTGCTGAAAGCGAAGGCGGCCGGCGTTCCTCGCCCCGCCGGCGCCACCGATCGCCCGCTCAGCCAGATGCGGAAGGCCATTGCGCGGACCACCACGCAGAGCAAAGCGCCGGTCCCGCATTTCTATCTCACGGCCGACATTGCGATGGATGAGGCGGAGCGGCTGCGCGCCCAACTGAAGCAGACGCACAAGTTTCATCCGAGTCTGACGGACATGATTATAAAAGCAGCAGCGTTGGCCCTCACGCGGCATCCCGAGATCAATGTGTCCTATATGGGTGACGCGCTGCGCTACCATGCCACCATTGATGTGGGGATTGCCGTGGGGCTGGATGACGGCCTGATCTCGCCCGTGCTCCGAGATTGCGGGGCAAAGACGCTGGAACAAATCTCGACCGAGGCGCGGGCCCTCATCGAACGCGCGCGGAACAAGCGGCTCCAGCCGCACGAATACACCGGCGCCACCTTTTCGATCTCCAACCTGGGAATGTTCGACGTGGACAACTTCATCGCCGTCCTGATGCCGCCCGAGGCCGCCGCGCTCGCTGTGGGAGTGGTGCGTGACGCGCCGATCGCCGCCGCCGGCAGCGTGAAGATCGGCCGGCGCATGAGCGTCACGCTCTCCTGCGATCACCGCGCGCTGGACGGGGTTCAAGGAGCGAAATTCTTGAAAGAATTCAAGCGCATCGTGGAACATCCTCAAGAGCTGATTCAGACATGATGCTACCAGAGAGAACGTCATGACCTTCGTGCCGATCGCTGAGATTCGCCCGTCGGGCCGTCGCCTCCCGCCCTGGTTCAAGGTCACCATGAGACAGGGGCCGGATTACCAGGACATCCGGCGGATCATGGACACCCTGGAGCTGCACACCATCTGTGAAGAGGCCCGGTGCCCCAACGTCTGGGAATGCTGGAACAACCGTACCGCTACCTTTCTGATTTTGGGCGATATCTGTACGCGCCGGTGCCACTATTGTGCGGTCACCACCGGGCGACCGGGAGAGCTTGATCGAGAGGAACCGATCCGCGTCGCCCAGGCGGTGCAGGCGCTCGGCCTCCGTCATGCCGTGATCACCTCCGTGAATCGGGATGAGCTGGAGGATGGCGGCGCCGCAATGTTCGTGGAGACGATCAGACAGATCAGACGCCTGACCCCGACCTGCGCGGTGGAAGTGTTGATCCCCGATTTCGAAGGCAACGAGGCAGCCCTAGCCGCCGTCGTGGCCGAGAGGCCTGATATTCTCAACCATAACATCGAGACGGTGCGACGCCTGTTTCCCACGGTGAGACCACAGGGCAAGTACGATCGGTCTATCACGCTGCTAGACAGGGCGAGGAGGATGGGGGCAAGGACGAAATCTGGTCTCATTGTCGGCATGGGGGAAACAACTGACGAGGTTCGGGAAGTGATGCGAGACCTGCGTGCGGTCGGATGCGACATCCTGACGATCGGGCAATATCTGCAACCCACTAAGCAACACCTCCCTGTGGCACGCTTCTACCATCCGGACGAATTCGCCGCTTTCAAAGCCGAAGGGCTCTCACTCGGCTTCAGCCACGTCGAATCCGGGCCGCT
>CAYJUP010000278.1:0-2936 GCA_964373365.1 uncultured Nitrospiraceae bacterium | reverse complement strand
AGCTATCGCACTTACGTTCTGCTGGGTGACGGCGAATCGGTGGAAGGCTCCGTGTGGGAAGCGGTGGAGTTGGCGCGGCACTATGCGCTGGACAACCTCTGCGCCATTGTGGACGTGAATCGTCTTGGGCAAAGCGATCCCACCATGTTGCAGCATGACATGGAAGGCTATCGCGCACGCTGGGCCGGCTTTGGCTGGCACGCGATCGTCGTGGACGGGCACGATCCGGCCGCCCTCCTGGCGGCATTCGACGAAGCCGCCCGCACAAAGGGCAAGCCCACCGTCCTGCTGGCGCGCACCTTTAAAGGGAAGGGGATCTCCTTCATCGAGGACCGTCCCGATTGGCACGGCAAGGCGCTCAAGAAGGGCGAGGAATCGCAGAAGGCACTCGACGAGTTGGCGCGCCAACTCAAGCCAGGTGCGAGCGAGCCGGACATCCGCCGGCCGGAGCCGGCCGGGAACAGCGCCCGACCGACCAAAGCCATGGCCCCGCCTGCCTACAAGCCCACGGACTGTGTCGCGACACGCGAGGCCTTCGGAACCGCGCTGGCCGTATTGGGCGAGGCCAATCCTCTGGTGGTGGGGCTCGACGCCGACGTGAAGAATTCCACCTTTACCGACAAGTTTGGGAAGCAGTTCCCCGACCGCTTCTTCGAGAATTTCATTGCGGAGCAGAACATGGTGGGGGCCGCCGTCGGTCTGGCCGCCTGCGGCAAGATCCCTTTCGCGGCCACGTTTGCCTGCTTCCTGACACGCGCCTATGACTTCATCCGCATGGCCGCCATCAGTCAAGCCAATATCAAGCTGATGGGATCGCACGTCGGCGTGAGCATCGGCGAGGACGGGCCTTCTCAGATGGGCCTCGAGGATTTGGCGATGATGGCGGCCCAACCCGGCATGGTGGTCCTGTATCCGTCGGACGCGGTCTGCACGCATCGGCTGGTGGAAGCCGCCGCCGCGCACCGCGGTCCGGTCTACATCCGGACCGGCCGGCCCAAGTCATCCATCCTGTACGGGAGTGATGAAAAGTTTCCGATCGGCGGCTGCAAAGTGCTCCGACAAAGCCCCTCCGATCAATTGACGATTGTGGCGGCCGGCGTGACGCTCTTTGAAGCGTTGAAAGCGCACGACCAACTCAAAACGGCCGGCATCGCCGTCCGGGTCATTGACCTGTACAGCGTCGTGCCGATCGACCGCTCCACCCTCTTGCAGTGCGCCAACGCGACCAAGGGCTGCATTCTGACCGTGGAGGATCATTACGCGCACGGGGGGCTGGGAGACGCCGTCCTGAGCGCGGTCGGGAGCGAGGGCATCCGCGTGCACAAAATGGCGGTCCGGGAGATCCCGCACAGCGGAAAGCCGGACGAACTGGTGGATCGCTTTGGGATCAGCGCGCGCGCGATCGTCGAAACCGTCAAGCGGATAATCTGACACGTGCCTCCATGAGCACATTAGACCTGCTTGACAAGATTCCCCTGTTCAGGGTGCTGTCCGAGTGCGATCGCGGTGCTGGTCGCGTCACCAGACGCCAAGCCCGCGCCGTTGATGCCCATGACGCCGTGGGTTCTTGCGCCGAAAGCAGCTCAATAGGTACAACGTGGCGTCCTGACCAGCCTATTCTGCTGGGTTAGTCAGGATGTCATTTTCTGACTGTCTGTAGAGACAGAGCCGCATGGGAAAGTGAGGTATAGTCAGAAAGTGTGGAAATAGGAAAAGGGCGGTGACATCCTTTCGGGTGACGAAACCCACCGGGCCGAGGCCCGGCCATGAAAGGAGGCACCGCCATGAACGAGCAGCGCACAGCCAAGGGATCCACGTCAAGCCATGTGTGGGAGCACCTGGAAGAGTTTGTCCGAGAGTACGTGCAACGGTTCATCCAAGCGCTGTTGGAGGAAGCAGTCACGGAGTTGGTGGGGCGACAGAAGTCCGTCCGGCGGGCAGCGGTGGATGCGCCCGCCGGGTACCGCAATGGGCACGGCAAGCCGCGGCGGCTCGCGCTGATGAGCGGCACGATCACGGTCCGTCGGCCGCGGGTGCGGGGGCTGATGAGAGAGATGGGTCTGGAGGCGGTGTATTTGAAGCCGCGTCTGAGTCTCCCTGGCGAGAGACGGCCTCTCTACCCGTATCTGTTACGGAACCTGGCGATCACGCGGCCGAAACCAAGTGTGGGTGACGGACATTACCTACCTTCGACTGAGGCAGGGGGTTCTCTATCTGACGGCCGTGATGGACTGGTTCAGCCGGTATGTGGTGAGCTGGATGGTGTCGGTGACGATGGAGGCGGACTTTTGCGTGGAGGCCTTGGAGAGGGCCCTCCGTCGAGCGAACCCTGAGATGTTCAATTCAGATCAAGGGGCGCAGTTCACGGGGACGGCGTTCACGGGCCGTCTCAAGGAGGCGGGAATTCGGATCAGCCACGACGGTCGGGGGCGTGTGTTTGACAACATCTTTGTGGAGCGGCTGTGGCGGACGGTCAAGTATGATGAGGTGTATCTGAAAGACTATGAGGGCGTGGGGCAGGCCGTGACCGGGTTGGGCGATTTCTTCCGGTTCTACAACGAGGAACGGCGTCACCAAGCCCTAGCGTATCAAACACCGGCTGAGGTCTACTAGGCCGCATAAGCGGATGGCAAAACACAGCCTCCATGGCGTGGGCGACCTAACTTAAATTCCAGCTTTTTGTGTATTGACAATGGGGTACACCTTAAGCGATTGTGGAAGTCATCGACTCAGGAGGGACGGTGTGCGCTTTAAGCATCGCCCTTTTCATTGGCCAGCCATGTCGGGTGTCATGTTGATGGTGGTAGCGGCATGCGCGCCATACGAATCATACCCAACATCCGAGACACAATCGACCTCGCTCTATCAGCGACTGGGCGGCAAACCGGCCATTCAAGCCGTCGTGAATGATTTCGTCGGGCGCGTCGGAGCGGACA
>CAYJUP010000277.1:0-2975 GCA_964373365.1 uncultured Nitrospiraceae bacterium | reverse complement strand
TTGCGGGTACATGTCGAATGGCTGGAGGCGGGCGATCCGGTACCCGGACGCGCACAACCGACCGAGGTCGCGCGCGAGGGTGGGAGGATCACAGGAGAGATACAGCAGTCGTCCGACTCCGATCCGCAGGAGTTCCTGAACACACTCCTGGCTTAACCCGGTGCGGGGCGGGGCCACGATCATCACGTCATAGTCGCCGGTCTGCATAGCCTGCAGCATCGCCTCGGCTCGAAGAAGCCGGAAGCGGCTTCGGCCGATGTGATTGGCCTTGGCCGCGTGGCGCGCGTCGGCCAGCGCATAGGGGTTCGCCTCTGCTTCCGTGACCAGCGCGCCAGCGCGCGCCAGCGGGAGGCCCAGGGTGCCGATGCCGGCGTACAGTTCGAGCACGCGCAGCCCCGGCGAAGGCGTGACCCATTCGTTCACCGTGCGCGAGAGCGTCTCGTTCAATGGCCAGTTCGCCTGCATGAACGACCGGTCGCCGATGCGGAAGATCAGATCGCCCAGCCGGTCGGCGATCCAGTCCTGCCCTTGAACCCACCGCTGACCCATTAGGCCCCTTCGCTCCCTGCCCTCATTCCGTCCAATCGCATCATTTTTGCCTTTTACCTTTTGCCTTTTACCTTCGCTACTTGCAGTCACCACCTGCCCGACCACCTCTGGGATATCGTGAAACAGCTCGAACAGGTGGTCAGCCTGCTCCCGCTTGGCCGGCTCGGTTCGATACATCAATAGCGTGGAGCCGAAGGCAACCGACCGTCTGATTTCGATGGACTCTAACCGGAGCGGAAGCTTGGAATGTTGGGCTAATCGTTTGCCCAGCTCGGCCACGATGTCACGCGTGGGCTGAGGCACCAGCAGGCAGCCCCCAGCCGAAACCGGCTGAGGTGTGCCCTGTTGGTGAAACCCGAGCGCGAACCCTGCTTGTTCGCGGAACACGACGAAGCGGACTGAACTGCGGTAGCCATAAGGACTCGGAGAAGGAATGATGGGAGGTATGGGGTCCACCTGAACCTTGCCCACGCGCATCAGCGTTTCTTTCAGCATCTCGCGCTTCTGGACGAGTTGGGCCTCGTATCGGATGTGCTGCAACTGGCAGCCGCCACAGACTTCATAGACCGGACAGGGCGGCGTCACCCGATCCGGCGAGGCGACCAGCACGTTGCTGATCGTCGCCTCCTGAAAGCCCTTGTGCAACGGCCCGCCTGAGACCAAGACCGTCTCGGCCGGGATCGCCCCGCGCACGAGCAAGACTCGGCCATCCCTTCTTGCCAAGCCTCTTCCACCCTGCACGAGCTTCTCTATGGTGACAGTTTGGGTGTTCTCAGACATCGCGCACTGGGCCTCTGACCAGTATTCTGTTCGGTATGACTTTATGGTATACTGCTTTCCGACTCCAAAAAGAAAGTAGAACCTTATGGCAAAAGCAGCATCAAAGGTGGCTGTCAGTCTCCCCGGGGATCTCTATCAGGCTGTGGAGCGGGCCAGGAAAAAGAGCGGAAAGAGTCGCAGCGCCGTGATCCAAGATGCCCTGCATCGCTGGCTTCAGCATCAAAAGGAGGCTGTGCTTATCCGTGAATATGAAGCAGGCTACCGCAAGAAGCCTGAAACCTCGCGCGAAGTCAAGGCGGCCGAAGCGGCAGCAGTACGGTTGCTGGCTGCAGAGGAATGGTAATGCGCCGCGGCGAGGTGTGGTCGGCTGATCTGCCTGCTCCGGCTGGCCGGCGTCCGGTTGTGTTGCTCTCCAGAAACGAAGCCTACGCGGTGCGTGAGCTTGTGACGGTCGCCCCCGTAACCACGCGCATCCGTCAGATTCCGACAGAAGTTCAGTTAGGTGCGGAAGAAGGCATGCCCAAGAAGTGCGTGGTAAACCTGGACACACTTACTACAATCCCCAAACGGACGCTGACTGAGCGCATGACGACGTTATCGCCAGAAAAACTTTCCCAAGTTGCAGTCGCCTTGAAATTCGCCCTCGGCCTGCCTGATTAGTCGACCGCCTGGCGCCTTATCTTCCGATGATGCCTGGCCTTCAATTGTGAAAAGCTCAACGTCCTTCTTCTCTGTAGATCACCAAGCCCGCAAAGAGCCTCTTGCAGCAGGGTCAGATGGATATGTTCTCGTTCCAACTGGTGATAGTGCGTCAGTCGCTCAACGCTGATGAGCGCAGCGTAACGCTTCCCATTCTTCGCGATAATCCTCTCCGTGCCTTTAAGCCGGGCTTCCTTGCACAACTCACCCAGCTTAGCTCTGGCCTGGCTCAGCGAGAGGATCTGCTGAGATGAGGTAGCCATAAACCTAACAAAGATCAGCCTTGTATCTTGCTCCCATTCGCACTTCTGCTGGAGTCGCCCCGCGCACAAACAGGACCTGCGACCCATGCCGCGCCAGCCCCCACCCGCCTTGCACGAGCTTCTCGATGGTGACGGTTATCATCTCCTCTTGCATTCCAGAATCACCAAGCCAAGTTAGTCGTTTCCTGCTCCTCAATTCCTCTGAGGATTTTCATAATATTCTCAGGAATGAGGGTCGAAGCATTGGGGTTAGGGTACACCCTAGCAATTCTGTGAACGGTACTACCATGCCTTGTCAACTGTAGCCATATTACAGCACCGAGGCTGCAGAATGGCTCGCTAGGCTCACCATCACAGAATGCGCCGTTCCTGACTCGAAACCTTTCTATGGGTGCATTGGGGTTTGCAATATTTCGGTTTGATCCCAGCATCTCCGTCCCGTAGAGTGCCTCCTCCAGATCAATTACGTGGCCATAGATCAGGCCTAAGACAATGATGTTGAAACCTTGCTGGGGCAACTGAGCAAGACCTTCCAGCAGCCTTTGCCTGATAGTTGTACTCTCTGGTGTGGGCTGGGAATTGGCTTCCGCAGGGTCCAAGGAAAATGGCAAGTTCAAAGCGGAGGCATCATGAGGATCAAGCGTCGCTCTCACGCCGCTGTGAATACCTCCTGCGTCCTGAGGG
>CAYJUP010000276.1:0-2979 GCA_964373365.1 uncultured Nitrospiraceae bacterium | reverse complement strand
AAGAGCGGCTCAAGGCGGTCCTCAAGGAAATCCAGGCGGCTGGAGGCCGGGTACTGCTGTTCATCGACGAGTTGCACACGGTGGTCGGGGCCGGAGCGGCCGAAGGAGCCGTGGATGCCGCGAACCTCCTCAAACCGATGTTGGCCCGAGGCGAACTGCATATGATCGGCGCCACCACATTGGACGAGTACCGCAAGCACATCGAGAAGGACGCGGCGCTCGAACGGCGCTTCCAACCTGTCTTCGTCGACCAACCATCGGTCGAGGACACCGTCTCGATCCTTCGGGGCCTAAAGGAACGGTACGAGGTGCACCATGGCGTGACGATCAAGGATGCCGCGCTGGTGGCGGCGGCGAAACTCTCTCACCGGTATATCGGCGATCGGTTTTTGCCGGACAAGGCGATCGATTTGGTGGATGAGGCCGGAGCTCGCCTGCGGACGGAGATCGACAGCCTGCCGGCTGAACTGGACGAGGTCTCGCGCAAGGTGATGCAACTGGAGATCGAGCGCGAGGCTCTCCGCAAGGAGACCGATCCGGGCAGCCGGGCGCGGCTGGAGACGCTGGAGCAGGAGCTGAACGAGAAGAACCGGGATCTGAATGCCCTCAAGTCCCGCTGGGAAGCCGAGAAGGCCTCCGTCGGCCGCCTCCGCAAGTTCCGACAACAGATCGAGGAGGTAAAGCAAAACATGGAGCGGGCCGAGCGGGCCTACGACCTGAACCGCGTCGCCGAGTTGCGGTATGGCGAACTGCCCCGGCTGGAACGGGAACTCGCGGCTGAGGAAGCGCATCTGGTCAAGAAGCAAGGGGAGAGCCGACTTCTGAAGGAGGAGGTCGACGAGGAGGATATCGCGTTGGTGGTCAGTCGCTGGACAAGGATTCCCGTCAGCCGCTTGATGGAAGGCGAGATGGACAAGCTCCTCCGCCTTGAAGACCTGCTTCACCGGCGCGTCGTGGGCCAGGACGAAGCGGTCCGAGCCGTGGCGGATGCGGTACTGCGGGCTCGTTCCGGAATCAAGGATCCGAACCGGCCGATCGGCTCCTTTCTGTTTCTCGGCCCCACAGGAGTCGGCAAGACGGAGCTGGCGCGGGCGCTGGCCTCCACGCTGTTCGACGACGAGGCCAACCTAGTCCGGATCGACATGTCGGAGTACATGGAAAAACATACGGTGGCCCGGCTGATCGGCGCCCCCCCAGGTTACGTGGGATATGAGGAGGGGGGACAGCTCACGGAGGCGGTACGACGTCGGCCGTTCACGGTTATCCTGTTTGACGAGATCGAGAAGGCGCATCACGACATCTTCAACGTCCTTTTACAAGTTTTAGACGACGGTCGGCTCACCGACTCTCAGGGGCGCACCGTGGATTTCAAGAACACGGTGCTGATCATGACGTCGAATCTGGGGAGCCAGGACATCCTGGAGGCGCAGCAGCGGAGGATGCCATTCGACGAAATGCGGAACATGGTCATGGCGGAGCTGCGACGGCACTTCCGTCCCGAGTTCCTGAACCGAGTGGACGAAACGGTCGTCTTCCACCCGCTCACAGGCGATCACCTGGCCAAGATCGTGGAGATCCAGCTTGCCAGGTTGCGGGATCGCCTCGCCGAACGGCGCATTCCGTTGGTGCTCACACCGGCTGCGACGACCGACCTGGCGCAGCGGGGGTACGATCCGGTGTACGGAGCGCGTCCGCTCAAACGGCTGATCCAGCAGGATATTGAGACGCCGATCGCCCGCCTCCTCGTGAAGGGCGAACTCCGGGACGGTGACGCCGCCACGGTTGACGTCAAGGATGGGAGGCTTGTGGTCGTCCCGACCGCGGAGGCTCAGTCTGATCGAGCCTCTTCAATGAAGCCTGACAGTTCTAAAGGAAAAAAGGAGGTGCGATCATGAACGTGGTGCGTTGGGATCCGTTCCGGGAATTGGAGGATATGTCGGACCGACTCAACCGCGTGTTCGGCCGTCCATCAGTGCGGCTCGAGAGCGGGAAGGAGACTATGACGGTCGCTGACTGGATACCTGTCGTGGACATCAGCGAGACGGATGCCGAATACCTGATCAAGGCCGAGCTGCCGGAGGTGAAGAAAGAAGATGTGAAAGTGACGGTACAGGAAGGCGTGCTGATGATCCATGGGGAGCGCAGGCAGGAGAAAGAGGAGAAAGGCAAGAAATACCACCGCGTGGAGCGATCCTACGGAAGCTTTGTTCGCAGTTTCACGGTGCCGGATGACGTGGACGAAACGAAAGTAAGGGCGGAATCTAAGGACGGCTTGCTGCATCTCCACCTGCCGAAATCCGAAAAGGCCAAGCCCAAGGCGATCGAGGTGAAGGTGGGGTAAACAATCTCGGCCGGGGTCTTGACTCCCGGCAAGGGGGGACTATCTTCCCGGCACAAGCTCACGAGCCAATCTTAACCGGAGTGGTGAATGATTCATCATCAGGAGGCTGGCTGGTGAGTCGTCGAGAAAGGAGGACACCATGACGCTAACAACCTATACGCCGTTCGAGGCTCAAATTGATCGACTCTTGAACGAGGCGTTCGGGACAGTGAGTGGGTACGCCACGGCCTGGGCTCCGGCCTGCAATGCGTATGAGGACGAGCATGGCTTCTGGGTGGAAGCTGCGGTGCCGGGTTTGGACGGGAAGGATTTCGAAACTGTGATTGAAGACGGCGTCTTAACCGTGAAAGGCGAGCGTAAGAACGACCTGCCCGAGTCCAACCGAACCTACTTTGTTCGTGAAATGGGATGGGGGACATTCTCCCGTTCGTTTAGGCTCCCGTCCAATGTTGACCCGAACAAGGTGTCGGCCTCCTACAAGCAGGGCGTGCTGACCATTGAACTCCCAAAGCGGGAGGAAGCAAAGCCGCGTCGCATCATGATCGAAACCAAGTAAGTTCATGACGCCAACAAGAGCCGCTCGCGAAAAACCGGCGGCTCTCGTTGTCTCTATCCGATCAACACCGCCCCTCCTTTCA
>CAYJUP010000275.1:0-2985 GCA_964373365.1 uncultured Nitrospiraceae bacterium | reverse complement strand
ATGAACGGTCGCGACTGGCAGATTGGCCGCATCCTGGGCATCCCGATCAAGGTCCACGTGTCCTGGTTCTTGGTGTTTGGGTTCGTCACGTGGAGTTTGTCCACCGGCTATCTCCCTGAGACAGTGCCGGGTCTGTCAATCCCGCGCTATTGGTTCATGGGCGGCGTGGCTGCCTTGCTGCTGTTCGGGTCCGTCCTGCTCCATGAGCTTGGACATTCGTACGTGGCTTTGCGGTACCGCATTCCAATCGAACAGATCACCCTCTTCATCTTTGGCGGGGTTGCCCAGATGAACCGGGAGCCTCCAGGGCCAAGGGCGGAGTTCCTGATCGCCATTGCGGGGCCGATCGTCAGCTTCGTGCTGGGGGGTCTGCTCTTCGGGCTGGCTGCTGCCGCTCATGCGAAACCCGGGCTGGTGGCTCTCGGCTCCCTGCTCGGTTTCGTGAACCTGAATCTGGGTCTGTTCAATCTGATCCCGGGTTTTCCCCTTGACGGAGGCCGGGTGTTGCGAGCCGGCCTGTGGGCCTGGTCTGGGGATTTCTATCAGGCCACGCGGCATGCTTCCGTCGCGGGACAGGGGTTTGGAGTATTGTTTGCACTGTTTGGAGCGGTATTGGTGATCGGAGCAGCCTTGGGGTCGATGCCGGGACCGCTGGCCGCAAACGGTGGCTGGATCGTTCTCATCGGCCTGTTCTTGTTCGCGGTCGCCAGAGGCAGCCGGCGCCAAGCAGCTCTCCGGGCCTCTCTTGCCAAGATGGTGGTCGGCGACTTGATGGTCCGCGATGTGGTCACCGTCAGTCCGGACCTCAGCGTGGAGGAGGCCGTGTCCCAGCTTTTCCTCAGGCATGGCTACGGAGGATTCCCGGTGTGTGAGGACGGTCACGTCATCGGGATGGTGACGATCCGTGACGTGCAACCCCCGCCCCAGTCCCTCTGGCCGTCGCGCCGGGTGCGCGACATTATGCAACCCTGGTCGAACGCGATGGAAGTGACACCCGACACGCCGGCCATCACGGCGCTTGAGCAGATGCTCCGGGAGGGACAGAGTCGCCTCGCGGTGGTTCAGGATGGACTGCTGGTCGGCCTGGTCACCCGTTCCGGCATAAGCCGGTTCCTGCAGCTTCGCGGCCTGCAGCGCTAGTAAAAAGCAATGGCTTATGGCCAATGGTTTATGGTTGATGATGAATAAGAGTTACTTACATTGACCATCAGCCATTAGCCATCAGCCATTCAGCGCTTCGCCTGTAGCCGATGCACGATCGCGGCCCCGAAGAGAAGCAGCGCCGCGGAATAATACACCCACAGCAGAAAGAGCACCACCACGAGCAGCGAACCGTACATCCGGCTATAGACCGTCAGACTCTGCACGTAGGTGCTGAAGAGGTGCTTGGCGCCTTCCCAGAGCAGCGCCAGCACCAGCCCCCCGACCGCCGCATCGCGCCAGAGAGGCCGCTGCTGAGGCACATACCGGTACAGGCAGGTCACGGCGGCTAACACGAGCAGGAAGGGAAGGCTGTATGACAGGAGGAACTTGTGGGCGGCGATGGCCATCAGATCGACCCCCCCGAACCGTGGAGCATACAGGACCAGCCCATCAAGGATCTGCGTCACGAGGTACGACAGGATGAACAGAACCCCCACGAGCCCCAGCAACGCGACCGAGATCGCCGTCGTAATCAACGGATGCCGCTTCCGCGACGTCTCGAACACCACGTTCACCGTATAATCCACCTCGTAGAAGACCTGCAGCCCGAACCACGCAAAGGTGAAGAGGACCACCAGTTGGGAGACGTGTTCGTCGGCGACCCGCTTGATTTCCTCCGCTAAGGTGGCCCCCAGGTTGGGAAAGAAACCTTTGAGGAAGCTGAGCAAGTACTCATATCCGAGTTGGTCGTGGCTCACGAAGAAACTGACCCCATAGAGGAGCAGGAACACGATCGGGAAGAAGGAGAGAAGGGTGAAGAACGCCAGGGAGGCGGCCAGGCTCATACAGCCGTGTCGTCGGAAGTCGGACACCGCGCCTAACAGCGATCTGAGGAAGACCATCACTTCCCTCAATGGGAAATGGCTAATGGCTAATGGTCAACAGAGAGAGGAGACGTGGTCCTCATCAACCATCAGCCATCCACCATTCTGCATCGGGCTATTTCAGCAGGAGCACCGCGTGCGTTGTCACGGACACGAGCGGGCCGGGAAAGAGGCCGAGAAGGACCACGCCGGCGAAGGCGCAGGCGAGGACGATGGTCATGGCCGTGGACGTGACCAGCCGAGGCTCGACCCCGTTCGAGGCTTGCGGCTCCCGCATATACATGACCATCACCACCCGGAGGTAGTAATACGCCGACACCGCGGCGAACAGCACCGCTACCACCGCGAGCCAGGTCAGTCCGGCCTTGACGGCGGCCAGAAACAGATAAAATTTGCCGATGAAGCCGGCGGTCGGCGGAATCCCCGCCAGCGACACCATGAAGACCAGCATAAGGAACGCGGCCAACGGTTGCCGTTTGGCCAGACCGGCAAAGTCCTCGATCTCGTCGCCCTCCAGGCCTCCTTTCCGGAGCATGGCTACCACCGCGAAGGCGCCCAGCGTCATGAAGGCGTAGACCGCCAGGTATAGCATCACGCTGGAAACTCCGAGGGTTCTCACCGCACCCTCGGCCTCCGTCTGTCCGGCCACCACCACCCCGATGAGCGCGTAGCCGGCGTGCGCAATGCTGGAATAGGCAAGCATCCGTTTAATGTTGGTTTGAACGATCGCCACGACGTTCCCCAGGACCATCGTGACAACGCAAACCACGAGGAACAGGGCATACCAGTTGGCCCTGAGTCCCCCCAGCCCTTCCAAAAAGACGCGCAGAAATGCGCCGAAACTGGCCGCCTTGGACGCCACCGCCATGAAGGCGGTGACGGAAGTGGGCGCGCCCTCGTACACGTCCGGGGTCCACATGTGAAACGGCACGACCGCGATCTTGAAGCCGAACCCGAC
>CAYJUP010000274.1:0-2987 GCA_964373365.1 uncultured Nitrospiraceae bacterium | reverse complement strand
AGAAAGACGAAATCCCAGTGTCCGGGGCTACAACAACCGCAGTGGGGGCACCCGCCTCCCGTCGTCTGGCATTGGCCGCAATAATGCGATCCGCAGTTCCTGCATTTCAACATACCGCTTCAGGTGCCCCACACCATCTCCGAGTCATTCCAGGATCCGCAGTTCAGGCAACCCCAACGCCACACATCGTATCCACATCTCGTGCACGACAGGGTGTTAGAGGCAGGATGGTGAGTCGGATCGCCCTCGCGTCCGCACTTCCGGCACACGGTGCCGTGTTCTTCTGGCGTTGTAGCTTTGATAACAGCACGGACGATGATAACCGCCAATGCAGCCACAAGAGTAGCCACTATCACGGGCCACAACAGGTAAATCGCATAAGCGACTACGGCAACAAGGACCAAAAAGATGATGATAATCCAACCCAGTATGCTCTTGAGATCCTCATAAGGCTGGACGGTTACATTGATTCGATAGCGCTGTTCTTCCTGTGGCACTCGAGCCCTCCGTCGTTCTATCCTTCGGCTGCCTAACGTATAGCGTTTTATCCCTAATGCCTCTAAGGAATCCAGTTGCGACAGAATCGCATGCGTGGCATTGGGGATAAAACGTGTTGGACTAAACCGCGTAGCGCAACGTTACTACCGGCTATGGGGATTGTAAAGCGCAGGAGTATTGGGAGCAGGTTGGTAGGGATGAGTCGTGGGAGCAGCAAGATCGTAACAGGGCCCTAGCGCACGAGTTCAGGGATACCGCTGAGGCTTTAGAGTCGGCTACTAAGGCAGGGGAAGGCACACCCCTGCGCAGTCGCCACCGTGATCTCTGTGATATTGGAGAGTCGAAGCAGTTTTTCATGACGAGTCCCATGAGCGGAGCTTGGGCAGTTCGGCCACAATGACCATTGTCCCCTTTTTGCAAGCAGGACATCGGGACAGATCCACGCCGGTTAGCTCCAGCAGGAGGTCCTGAGTGGATCTGTCCGGGATTTCAGGCAAGGCGGGATTAAGTCCCAACAGCTTGCGGCATTGAGGCAGAGCGTGCTTCTTGGCTCGGTTGGCGAGAAAGCCGAAGTGACGGATGCGCATGAAGCCGTTGGGCAGCACATGGAGGAGGAAGCGGCGAATAAACTCCTGGGCCTCCAGGGTCAGCGTCTTTTTTCGATCCCTGTCTTTTCGGTCCCGATAGGTGAAAGTGACCTCTCCGTTTTGGACTTTGAGGATACGGTCATTGGAGAGAGCCACCCGATGGGTGTAACGCCCCAGGTAATCGAGGACTTTCTCAGGGGAGCCGAAAGGCTTCTTCGCATAGACCACCCACTTCTTTTTGCGCAGCGCACGAAGCTTTTCTTTCCATGGCTTCTCGTTGGCAAGTGAAACCATTTGACCTGTGAGTTTGAGTTTTCCCTGATCGAAGGCGCGCTCAAGAGAATCGAGAAACTTTCCCCTAAAGACTAAGCGACAAGTGACAAGACATCGTTGACACATAGATTTTTCTTTCCGTGTGACAACACATCGTTGACAGGTAAGTCGTTGCGAGGGTTGAAAAAGCCTTTTGGAGCTAGCGCGAAGCGAGCAACGACCCTCAAAGTTCTATAAAATGGGTGCTCTGGCTTTTTCGCGGAGTTTGTAAGCCCGATGAGCAATTCGTTTGAATGGAGCATGTTCGGAGGCCCTCCAGTAAACCGAGAGGGTCTGGGCTCCGGTTCGGATAACCGCCCGCACGAATTCATGAGCGTATCGCTTGGGGAGCCGAATGGTCTCGTTGAGAATCTGGATCTGGCCATCTTCATCGATCCTGCGGATAAACCAGATCTGACCACGACACAGTGGCATAGGGTGAATCCAACGCACAGGCTTGGGAAGATATCGCAGAGGTGTCTTGAACAGAGCGCTTTTCCCTTGGCGTATCAACCTTCCTCTGAGGTAGCTGTTGTAGGCGCCTTGGAAAGCCTTGGAGCGCTCCCGCAACTGCCCAAGCGTGCGGAATCGATACCGCTGCCAGACCTTCTGTTGCCAGAGTCCGTTGTAGCGCTCGACCACGGCATTGGAAGCGGGCCGTCGCTCGGGGGTGAAGACCGCAATGACCCGGCAGGCCAGACAGAACCGAACAACTTGTCCGAGACTGCGCGGATGCATCCGCCCTCCCGTCAGGCTCATATCGTTGTCCATTTGCAGAAATCTTGGGATACCATGGCGTTGCCAGTCTCTTTGGAGAAAAGCCAGGGCGCGATGGACTCTGCGATCGGGCTGTTCGGTTCCACAAACCAAGCCAGTCGCCATATCCTTGCGGTTCAAGATCACCACGGGATGCCGAGAAGCCAGGTAGTGCCCCACAATGAAGTCGAGCTGATGCACGTCGTTTGGCCTTCTGGCGATGGGACAGGGCAGGATCGGTCCCTTCCGAGACCGGTCCCGGCGCTTGCGGGTCAACAGCTGGCGACGAGACAAAATACGATGAATTGTGCGGATGCTGTGCAAGGGGTGGATTCCCAGATCGGTCAGCTCGTCGTAGATTGCCTCCGCTCCATAGAATCCAAGAGGATTTGCCTTGCCCTTGAGCTTGGCATGGATTCGGACCACCAAACGCTCGAAGGAGTTGCTCACACGTCGAGCGATCTTGTGCGGTCTCTTGGAGCGATCCACAAACCATGTCTTTCCTCCGTTGCGATACCGATCTATCCATTTGTGGACCCATTGCCGACTGCGTCTCAGATTTCGGCCAATCCAACTGACGGGCTGTTGTTGCAACCACAAACCAACGCATCGTTTCCGTTCCTCGACCAGTCTGGAACTTTTTTTGACTCATATTTCCACCCTCCTCATTGGTGGGAGGGGATTGTACACCCTTTGTCCTTAGCACCGAACTGTCAACGATCTCTTGGCAGTTTGTATGTAAACGATGTTATGTCATGTGACCCTTAGTCTTTAGGGGGAAGTTTCTCGATTCTCTTGAGCGCGCCTTCGATCAGGGAAAACTCAAACTCACAG
>CAYJUP010000273.1:0-2999 GCA_964373365.1 uncultured Nitrospiraceae bacterium | reverse complement strand
TTTCAGGACCTGCCGACTCAAAAACCCGCTCACCGCCGCCAGCATGCCGTAGAACATCGGTCCGAGACCGACCAGCCACCCGGCCAGGCCGAGCATGATCAGCATTCCGCCCAGTGAGACGCCCACCGCGATCCAGGTCCGTGATCCAAACAGAATCGCCGATGATTTCACGCCAATCCGAGCATCATCTTCGCGATCTTGCAACGCGTAGATGGTATCGTAGGCCACGGCCCAGAGGACTGTGCCTGCGTACAGGAACCAGACCGGGACTTCCAGGCTGTTCCGAACCGCCGCCCAGGCCATAACCGCCCCCCAGCCGAATGCGACGCCAAGCACAGCCTGTGGAAGATGAATGATCCGTTTCGAGAACGGATACACGGCCGCCAGCAGGAGCGCCACAGGGCTGAGCAGGATCGTCAGCTGGTTAAGGAAGAGCACGAGCCCGGTCGCGGCTGAGACAAGGACCATCGCGGTGGCGAGCGCTGCGGGGACTCCCAGGGCGCCGCTGGCGAGGGGGCGCATCCGGGTGCGCTCCACCTGGCGGTCGAATGACCGATCAGCCAGATCGTTCATGACGACACCCGCGCTGCGCATGAGGAAGGAGCCGATCGCAAAGATGGCAAGCAGGCTCCAGGTCGGCCTGCCTCGTGATGCGAGGACCAGCGCCCACAGCGTGGGCAGCATCAGCAACACGGTGCCGGACTGGTTGGAGAGCCGGATGAGGTGAGCCAGGGTTGACCAGTTGAGGCCGCCGCCAGAACCGCTGAGGCGTGAGAGGTCTGATCCGGTTGCGGAATTCGACATGGCAGTGACCTTAGCGCAAGGCGGAAAACCCTGTCAACGCAGACGCACGGACCGCCAGGATCCTTGCCTTCGTGGGTTGCCTTCTCTGACCGTTTCCGGTATATAACCTTTGCCGTGCGGGCAGTACATCTTGATCGTGCCCATCGCCCATCCATCTCACCTATCATGACTCGACTTGCCGTTGCGGTGGTCCTGCTGGCGGCGCTCACGGGATGCTACGATTGGTCGTCGCGGTCTTTCTTCGGGCGAGGCGACTCCGAGGGCTACTGGCTTCCGTTGACGGTCAGTCTGCGGCTGGGTCCCAGCGTGACGGAAGCCGGTCTTGACTACACGGACCCGTGCCGTCAACGCCGGACGTTTCCAATCACCGATCGTGTTCATGACGCCTTGAAGCGCGACATCGGAATGGTGTTTGAGCACGTGCACACCGACGCCCAACCGTTGAGTAGCGGCATGGCGGCCACGTCGGATGGCGTGGTGGAGGTGGTTCTGGGTCTGAAGGAGCTTACTCTCTTGATCCCTCGCCAGGACACGAAGAGCTATGCTGCCACCATCACCCTTGGAGCCACCGTCACCTATTTCGATGCCGCTGGCAACCTGCTCTATACCAAGAGTCTACGAACGGAGACTCGCGGAAACGTGAACACGGAGCGTCAGAGTTGCGAGGTGCATGGCCTCGCCGGATTGGCGAACGAGGCTGTCGCGACGTTGACCCAAGGCCTCAAGAAACATCTGGGCACCTCGATCAAGATCCGGCAGGCCGCAGAAGCGCAGAAGGGAGGGGCGCGACCGCTGTCACCTGGATCGTCGGCTGAGGCGAAGACGGGGGGGGGCGTGCCCTTGTCGTTCCGGGCCATGCTCAAGGACGAGACCAAGGACCAGGTCATCGAAAGCGGAGAGCAGGTGAGTGTGGAGGTGGAGGTGACGAATGCAGGGCCTGATTTTGCGAGGGAGGTGGTGGTGACCCTCAGCGGGAGCCCGGCCCTGGTCCAGCTCTTTACCGGTCCGATTCCGGTCGGCGACCTGTCCCCGGGGGAAACCAGGCGCGTGGAGGTCAGCGGCAGGCTTCAATCTGTGGCGGCAGCTCAGCAGGCTGAATTGGTCATTTCAGTCGCGACTTCTTCCGCCGGGACTGGCCTGCCTAACCCAAAAAGATTCGTCGCGGCTCTACGTCCGGCCAAGTCGGAAGACTCAGTGGAACGGTCAATCGATGTCGATCAGGTTCCAGAGCGAGTCCGGGGATATGAGCGGCGGAAGGCGGTCGGAATCGCGATCGGGGTTGGAGCTTTTCGGGACCCGGATGTGCCCGGCGTCAAATTCGCCTCGCACGATGCCGAGGTCATGGCGAATTACTTCAGCACGGTGGGGGGAATTCCGGCCAAGCAGATCAAAGTGGTCACGGATGAGCATGCCCTGAAGGAAGACGTTGCCGAAGTGCTCGAGAACTGGTTGCCCCAACGCGTTGAGTCGGGAGGGAGTGTGTTCGTGTTCTTCTCCGGTCGGGCGATGGTGGATCCGGCGACCGGCGCCGTCTCGTTGTTCCCCTATGAGGGGACCCCGACGTCCCCGATCCGGTTGTACTCCTTGCGTCGATTACACGCGGCCCTCACGCGTTTGCCCCTTCAATATGCTGTGCTGTTGCTCGATATCACGCTGACGGCCGGTCCCGACCCCGTGCTTCTTACAGGCAAAGGGCCGGTCTGGGATGCTGCCGTGCCGGCTCCTGGAGACGGCACGCTGGTGCAGATACTCAGCATCAGCGGAGTCCAGAAAGCCCATCACTATGAAGAGCGCCGGCACGGACTGTTCACCTACTATCTGCTCAAGGGGCTTGGCGGCGCGGCCGACGGGGATGGAAACGGGGTGGTGGCGATGGGAGAACTCTTCGAGTACGTGCGGGCACAGGTGCCCAAGGCCGCGAGGGCGGAAGGCGGGAATGAACAGGTGCCCATGAGCGTCCCCGCGCTCGGTCCGAACGCGAAGACCTGGAACTTTCCGCTGGCACGGGTCAAGTGAAACTCCAGGAATCCGTCACGGCGATTGACACGCGCCAGGAGTCCTGAGTATGATGCCGAGCACTCCACGTACCCGCCTGATGTTCCCTCGCGAGAAAATTGGTGGCCGGCGTAGCTCAGGTGGCAGAGCAGCGGTTTCGTAAACCGCAGGTCGGTGGTTCGATCCCACTCGCCGGCTCC
>CAYJUP010000272.1:0-3013 GCA_964373365.1 uncultured Nitrospiraceae bacterium | reverse complement strand
TCAGAGGCAACGGGTCCCCGCGCCCCTCCCGCACCCACTTCCTGCTGGGGCCGCGCGGCACGCGGTTGTGTGGCAGGGGTGCCTCCATGAGAGGGCATGAAGAGCTTTCTCGGGTCGAGCTTGACGTCAAAATCCCGCTCAAAGCCGCGCAGCCCGTATGCGCTCAATCCATCTGCCGGCCCCAGCGGCGCATCGGCCCGGAAGAGCACGCCGTCCACGCCTGTGACCGCCAGGTCCGTGAACAGTCCGACCAGGTATTCCTGAAACGCCGGATGAAAGAGGTCCCAATACTGGGACGGCGTGAGATGACCCGTTGCCGGGTCATAGGACGAGTCGGCCCAGCCGAACTGGGGTTCCAGCCAGCTCATCCGTCGGAGCGTCATGGCTGCGAACAGCGACAGGCCATGGCGATGCGCGATCGGCACCAGTTGACCGAACTCATGTCGGATTTGGCCCGTCCCCACTTCCACGATCAACGTCGTAATTCCGGCATGCGCGAGGGTCTGGATCCAGTGATCCAACTCCGGCAGGGCCAGGAGGTCATGAGCAGGGATCAAAATCGCGGCGAGTCCGTTCGAGCGGGTCGCCGTGGTCTCCAGCAGCTTCTCTAGTTCAACGATCCGACTTCGTGCCTCCGTTCCATAGCTGTGCTCTTTAGCCGTGTTCGCGAGGACCCGATATTGGTCTAACGCAGCGTTCAGATCGCCCGCTTGTTCGTACGACCGTCCCAGCCACCAACGCGCTTCCGGGAGAGAGGGAGACGGGGGATCGGTTTCGATCAAGCGATGCAGCAGGCTCACGGCGGCCTCGGAGGAGCCTTGCGCGAGGAGTGAGCGGGCGTTTTGGAGCAGCCTGGCCTGGGCCTCGATGTTCAGATCGGTCCCGGGAGCGATGCGTCGCGGACTGGGGGCCTGTGGTGCGGCGCAGCCAGCCCAGAGCAGCACGACGGCCAGCAGTATGTGTGGATAGTGAATCCAGACCGAAGAGGGAGCGAGAGGATGAACCCGATGCAGTGCCTTGTGCGGCTGTCGGATGTGCAGCCGGGAATTCACCACCGTTGATCCCACCTGTCACCGCACATGCAACTCCATCTCGGGGAAGAAATACCCGATCTCAAAGCGGGCGGTCTCGGGAGAGTCGGATCCGTGGACGGCATTGTACTCGATAGTGGTCCCGTATACCGCTCGGATGGTGCCGGGGTCGGCCTTGGCCGGGTCGGTCGCGCCCATCAGATCCCGGTTGCGCTTGATGGCGTTTTCTCCATCCAGCACCATCACGACGAGTGGTCCGGAAGCCATAAACGTGGTCAAGCTCTCGAAAAACGGGCGTTTCCTGTGCACTTCGTAAAACCCTTCCGCCGCCGCTTTCGATACCTGCATCATGCGGATCGCGATTGGCCGCAGGCCCGCGGCCTCGTATCGCCGAATGATATCGCCGATCGCCTTTTTCTTAACCGCATCGGGTTTGATGATCGCCAACGTCCGTTCCGCCATAACGAAGGTCTCTCCTCCATGTGCCGCCACAGGTGAATGTGAACACGCGCGTCATTATAATGAGAGCATCGGCGAAGTCGCAAGCGGTGCCGTGATGTTGTGGTCCGATCCGTCGGAGAGCGATGCCCACACCGTACTTCACAGACCGGTTCCCCTTTCCTGATCCCCGCCAGGCTGATGCCGAGGGGCTGGTTGCCTCTGGGGGCGATCTCGATCCCCTGCGGGTGCTTGCTGCCTATGCGCAGGGTCTTTTCCCATGGCCGTATGATGCCCGCTCACCCATCCTGTGGTTCTGCCCCGATCCACGCATGGCGCTGCGCCCCGCCGAGCTGCATGTCAGCCGGAGCGTGCAGAAAGCCATCAACAAACACACGTTCGAGGTGAGGTTCGACACCGCCTTTGACGAGGTCATCAGACAGTGCGCCACCGTCCGGCGTCCCGGACAACGAGGCACCTGGATTACCGATGAGATGATCCGCGCGTATGGCCGGCTTCACGAAATGGGTTTTGCCCACTCGGCGGAGGCCTGGAACGAAGGAACGCTCGCGGGCGGGGTGTACGGGGTCTCGCTGGGCGCCGCGTTTTTTGGAGAGTCCATGTTCACCCAACGCCCCAATGCCTCCAAGATTGCCTTTGTCCACCTCGTCCGGCAACTCCAGGCATGGGAGTTTCAACTGTTTGATTGCCAGATGTACACCGAACACGTGGCCCGGTTTGGCGCCACGCCGTGGCCACGGACCCGCTTCCTCCAAGCCCTGAAGCGGGCGCTCGAACAGCCCACCCGACACGGGTCGTGGCGATAACACGTGTCGTCCCAGCGTGCGGCGAGAATCTGCTGCACATCGTGCGGCCGCTGAGTGATCGCCTGCTCCCAGGTCAGGCCGGTCTGAAAGAGCGGGGTCATTGCTTGACTTGACACTGATCGAGCGCCTGTCGTCGTTGTGGCGTGAGCACTGTCGAGTCCAGGGCCTGTTGAATCTTCGAGATCCGCGAGAGCAGAGTTGGGGGTCAGACATGAGTATTGACTTATTTTCCACTTCATCCTGGTGACGGTGCGGCTCCCTGCTCTACAGGCCCTGGTCCGTTAAACTTCACCGCGCGGAGGACGCGCTCGTCATCAACGGGCGCACCGACACGAATATCCTTGGTGCGGAACTTCCGGTATAGCTGCGCTTGTGGATGGTGGGACATCCAGGGATTGAACCTGCGACCCGCTGACGAAGAGAGACAGGCCCCTTGCTTGGCCCTCGGCTCGGCCGCTAGGACCGGAACTGGTCGGCGAGCTCGTGGGGCTTGAAGATACCCCGCTCGGTGATGATCGCGGTGATGTAGCCGGCCGGGGTCACGTCGAATGCGGGGTTCAGCACCTCGACCCCGGATGGAGCGACCGGCGGGCCGCCGAACAGAGAGGTGACCTCCTGAGGTTTCCGCTGTTCGATCGGAATCTGATCGCCCGATGGCGTCGCAAGGTCAATCGTGGAATGAGGCGCGGCGACGTAAAACGGGATGCCGTGAGCCTT
>CAYJUP010000271.1:0-3017 GCA_964373365.1 uncultured Nitrospiraceae bacterium | reverse complement strand
CCCAACTAGTGATATCCGTGCGGCTGGAATCAATAGCATCCCGCTGACTCCTGAAAGATGCCCACTTTTCCTCCGAAGCGGGCCCGCGCGTCAGCATCATCTCGGTCCACCGGTCGATCTCAGCCGCGCTGTGAGGCCTAGCGGTCTTGCGGAACCACGCGGCGATGACCTCGTCGGTTCTTCCGCGCACGGCTTCGGTGAATTGTTCCGGCGTGATGCCGACAAACTCCAGCAGGCGCTTATCCATTGGGCAAGGATAGATGTACTCGCCATGTGTGCCGACCAGGACGGCGCGGCACTTGTCAATCATCCGTGCCAGATGGACGTAGCCGGCGAGTTTCTCTCTGACGCTGCGCGGGTAGTGGGTTCTGAGGTCCATCGGCGCATCAGAGCATCTTGTGGTTCTCGAACGAGAAGGAGCGGACGACCACTTCCCCGTTCTCGTATGAGATGATGCGTCGAGTAGCCGGCAGGTCGGACGACGCGACGCGCGTGTGCGTGTCCGTGAAGCTCTCGACGTTCGCCAGCTTTGCGTCCTGGGGGGAATAGTAATAGACCGTGTAACGGGTAGTGATGAACTTGCCTTCCTTGGTGACGGCACTATCCTCGACGTTGATCGTGAAGGCGATGTGCGGCGTTTTCCGGTTGATCTGCGTGATGCGGTCGCCCTTCACCCGGTAGAACGAGTGCATGCCGTCGCCGTGAATGATCAGCCGGGGCCCCAGCGGATGGTCCGTGTCGTCACCCAGCGTCAAAGCGTACTTCCCGTCGCTCTCTTCGAAGCTCCGCGGCCCCCGGTGCACGGCGATCATGGCGATCTGGTTCTCGGCCCACTTCTGGAGCTCGGGGTCGGGGAGGTTGAGTGTCACCTCCTTGGGTCCTTTCACCGTGACGGCGCCCTGTACCTCCTTGCCGTTCATGTTGACCCTGAGATCGGCGGTGAATCCCTTGAAGTCTGGCTGCCACCGGGCCGTTTTCTCAAACGCCTGGCGCAGCATGGCGCGCGCCTTGGGGTCATCCTTCACGTCAGTTGCGGTCTCCTCGCGTTTATACATTTCCATCTTCGTTGCTCCTTTACGTTGCTAGGAAGATTCAGGTCCAGACGCCTGGAATACTGGTTCCGCAACTCGGACAGGCGCCATTCTTCAACGAGACCTCCAGAATCCGGTACCCAACCCGCTTGACGACAGGAGTTTCGCAGCCCGGACAGTAGGTGTGCTCATAGGGACCGACCCGACCGGGCAGGTTGCCTGCGTAGACGTAGCGCAGTCCGCTGCGTTTCCCGATCTCCGCCGCCCGGATCAGCGACCGGGCCGTGGTATTGTCGGGCTCCAGCATCTTGTAGTCCTTGTGGAAGGCGGTCACGTGCCAGGGAATGTCCGGGGAGACGGACACCAGAAATTCGGTCATCGCTTGCAGTTCTTGCTCACTGTCGTTGAAGCCGGGTATGATCAGCGTCACGATCTCCAGCCAGAACCCCATGGCCGCTAATCGTTGGATGGTCTCCAGCACGCCGGAGAGCTGGCCGCCCAGTTTTCGATATTCCTCTTGGGAAAACCCCTTCAAGTCCACCTTGTAGAAGTCCACCCACGGCTTTAAATAGTTCAGCACTTCGGGCGTCCCGTTGCCGTTGGAAATGTACGCGGTCCTGAGTCCCTGTTCTTTCGCCACCTGAAACACCTCGATGGCCCACTCGCTTGTGATGAGCGGCTCGTTGTACGTGCTGGCGATGACCGGCGCCCCGTACTCGTGCGCCATGGCGACCAGTTGGGAGGGCGACATCGGCATGATCGAGCTGACCGCCTCCGGATCGCGGATGGCCTGGGAGGTGATCCAGTTCTGGCAATACCCGCAATGGTAGTCGCATCCCAGCATGCCGAAGCTGAGGGCGGTGGATCCCGGCAGGACATGGAAAAAAGGCTTCTTCTCAATCGGATCGCACTGGAGGGCGCCCACATATCCGGTGGGGACCTTGAGAACTCCCCCTTCGTTGAACCGCACCTTACAGATGCCGACACGACCGTCACGGATCAGGCATCGGTGCCCACAGGCGTAACACACCACTTCATTGCCGAGGCGCCTTTCACAGAGCTCCGGCGCTGCCTCCCGGGTGTAGGCGGTGAGGGTCTTCGCGAGAGGGGAGTCTTGTGCGGACGCTCGGGCCATGGTCACCTGATTATACGGGACCGGAAGGTGAGCGTAAACAGTGGGTTTCGACCGGAGGGCCAAGAGTCCAACGTCAGAGATATGACTAACCATTTCAACATGTTAACCGTTCTTCCGAACATCGGTCGGAATAGATATTCGGGTAAAAATCTGAGCTTTTTTGCCTAATTCCCCTAGAAAAGAGCCCCTTTCGAGTATATAATGACGCCTTACTAGAACGATACGAGCCCATCCTCGGAGAATGTGGGTGAAGAAAGGGCGTTCGAGAATGGAACGGCGGGCGGCTTCTCATACTGAAGAAGAAGAACTGAATCAGCGAAGACGACTCCTGAATCTTGCCCGAAAGGGAGACCCCAAGGCTATTAATCGGCTCTTCGAGTTGTATCAGGTCAGGGTCTATACGGGGGAGGCACTGCGTAAGTCGGGGCGGCTGCCCCTCTGGCCCACCGTGCATCAGAAACCCGGAAAGAATGCTGTGCGGAAGAGGGTTATCCGAAGGCCTTCACGTCCAGCCCGGCGTCGACGTATCACCGCGCGAGCACGCCCGACCCGGCGCGCCACCGTAAGAAAATCCGCTCGGCCGGCTTCCCGGCGCCGACGCTGATCGTATCGGTACCCCTCACGATTGATCCAGCCCTCCAGAATCACTGGACCGCGACTCGTAACCCGCCGGTCACCAGGTGTTTGGCGATCCCTTCCACCGTCTTCCGCTCTCCTTTATACACAGTGGCGCTCCCTTCGTGGTCAATCCGCCAGGCCAGCTCAAATGCCTTGGCTGGATTCATGCCCGGAATGACTTCGCAAAATAGCTGAATAACCTGTTGGTAGGTGTGGCAGTTGCAGTTGTAGAC
>CAYJUP010000270.1:0-3019 GCA_964373365.1 uncultured Nitrospiraceae bacterium | reverse complement strand
GAGCCGGAGATGCGATCGAGCGTTTCCGGCTTTTTTTTGTCCCCAGATCCCCCCGTTGTATTAACAGCTTCTCTCCAACATATACACAATATCTAGGCATTGAAGGTATCGTTATATCCCGTATATTGTATTTTCTGCTTGACTTGACGGGATCGCTTTGCTATAGGCAGAGCCCGAGAGTGTTACGTCGCCGTTCAGAGGCGGCACCTCAGGCGCTTGTCGCTTACAGAATGTGAACCCCCGCCCAACCGGGCGGCGAAGGGGTTGCGATGTCTGAAACGACAGGTCTCGCGATGTCCTGTGACCTGATCGTCCTCGACAGCCGGAGACGTTTTCCACACCGTCGTAGAGGTCGGATCGCACCCTGGCACCATCCCACCCGTAGCGGCACAGTTCGTTATTTGATCCAAACAAACAGGCGCTGCCTCAGCCTGGGGCGCGCCCCAGCCGGACGGTTTTCCGACAGCAACCAGATGTGGAACGCGACCACTACACCCCAACCATGGAGGTGGACAGATGGGTGCCAGCAGCCTCGTCTTCGGTGAATTGGTGTCTCGGATGGCAAGTAAGAAGGTGGCCGGTGTGGACGAATCGCGCGTGGAGCCGATCTTTGACAGTGAAAAGGGGCGGCAGGACGGACTCTTGGTGGAATCATCGCTGGAGAGAGTGGTGGTCTTCGCCCGAGAGCAGGAGGCGCTGTCCTTATCCGATGTCAGTTATGTGCGTCGCGTCATGACCCGCACCCAAGCTCGCCGCGCCCTCCTGTATGTGCCGGTGGGAACGTCCATTCCGAATGCGGTCATGCTCCTGGCCACGCTCTCGAAAATCGAGATCGTGCGTCTGGCAGAGCCGGCTCCGACTCTATGACCGCAGCAACGAGCGTGCACGACCAACTGCACATGTGTCGGCTTGCATAAGGAGGGTGTGATGTCGGGACCCTTTAGTCTCAGGTATCTCCATCTCTTTGTCAGCCACAAGTCTGCGGGCGCGTTCATTCTTTCCCGGAACGGGAAGTCGGCGGATTTCGTGGGAGCAAGTCCGGACGATGTGGCCAGCACACTCGGGCATCTGGCAAGACCATCAGGGTACCGCTTTTTCTGGTTCGCCTATGCGTCCTCTGCCGAGGAGGCCTTTGAGCTTGAACACGCCTGGTATCACCGCTATCATCCCACCGACAATCCTTCTCCTCCGTCACGCACGCACGGGTTGGGCTGGCGCTGCACGGCAGAGGGATGCGCGGCTTGTGCCCTGGAGCAGTCCAGGCGCTAGCCCGGGTTAGTAAGAACCGGCTCTCCGGTCCTGTCCAAGACCCCGAGGCGTTGCCTTGACTTCACGGGGTGATGCCTTTACCGTACCACTCCTGACGATTCGCCTTGCTCCTCAAGGACCTCCGTGTCATTGACCGAGGCACGATCCCTGCTGCTGGTCAACTGCGGGCAACTCCTGACACTTCGCGGTCCTCGTCGCCCGCGCACCGGGAAAGAGATGGCGGAGCTGGGACTGATCCGGAACGGCGCGCTGCTGATCAGGGACCGCATCGTGGCGATGGTGGGACCCGGGGACCGTGTGAGCAAGTCGCAGGAAGCCCGCGGCGCCATCCGCCTGGATGCCCGGGGGAACGTGGTCCTGCCCGGCTTTGTGGATTCCCATACCCATGCCCTGTTCGCGGCTCCACGCGTGGAGGACTATGTCGCTCGCATCCATGGCGCGAGCTATGCGCAGATCGCGAGAGCCGGTGGGGGGATCCGGGCGAGCGCCAGGCGGGTGCGCTCGGCCAGCGAGCGAGTCCTGGCCGATCACCTCAAAAAAGTCATCCGGCTGTTTCTGGAGTATGGGACCACCACCGTCGAGGTGAAAAGTGGCTACGGGCTCGAGCTCGTCCAGGAGGTCAAGATGTTGCGGGCGATTCGCGCTGCCGCTTCTCCTGGCGCTGTTGATCTTGTCCCGACGCTGTTGGCTCACGATCTTCCGGTTCACTTCACACGCAAGCGGGCGCGCTACCTCGAACTCGTGATCCGGCGGTTGATACCGCAGGTTGCGCGGGAGGGACTGGCGGAGTGCTTTGACGTGTTTTGCGACCGCGGGTTTTTTTCTGTGGCTGAGGCAAAGGTGCTGTTGGGCGCGGCGGCCCGTGCCGGCTTTAAGTTGAAACTGCACGCCGAGCAGTTGGCTCGGACGGGCGCAGCCCGGATGGCGGCGGGGCTGAACGCGATCTCGGTGGATCACCTGGATCACCTGACCGATGCCGACATCCGGCGGTTGCGCGGCACGCGCACGATCGCGACCCTGCTGCCGGGTAGTGTCCTGCATCTTGGGTCAGCGGCCTATCCGCCGGCCCGCCGACTGGTTGACGCCGGAATCCCGGTGGCGCTGGCCACCAACTTCAACCCGGGCAGCTCCCCGACGCTGAACATGCAGATGATTCTCTCCCTGGCCTGTTCGCAGATGCGGATGAGCCCCGAGGAGGCCATCGCCGCGGCCACCATTAACGGGGCGTACGCGGTCGGGCGAGGGGATCGGGTAGGCTCGCTGGAAGTGGGAAAGCAGGCCGACGTGGTCATCATGGATGTGAACGACTACCGTGAGATCCCGTATTTCTTCGGCATGAATCACTGCACAACGGTGATCAAAAATGGACGCGTCGTGTTTTCAAAGGCCATAGGCAAGGGGCTATAGGCGATAGGCTAAAAACTGGCTATGGGCGAGAGGCTAGGGGCTATAGGTGAGAGGGAAGAATCCGGCCCATTGCCTCTAGCCCCGCGCCCATAGCCTTCCCCATAGCCTAGCGCCTCTAGCCGAGTTTTTTATGATGGAACGCCTCTTTTTATGATGGAACGCCTCGTAGAGTGCGTGCCGAATTTTAGCGAGGGGCGCAACGCAGGGACGGTCCGCGCGCTGGTGTCAGCGATCCAGGCCGTGAAAGGGGTGTTTCTGTTGGATGAGGAGATGGATCAGGATCACCATCGAGCGGTGCTCACGTTTGTGGGAGCGCCGGAGGCGGTGGGCGAAGCGGCGTTTC
>CAYJUP010000269.1:2699-3024 GCA_964373365.1 uncultured Nitrospiraceae bacterium | reverse complement strand
AGCCGTAGTTGTAGAGATCAATGCCATGGAGATAGGACTCGCTCTGGTGCCACATGTCCGATGCAAAGGCGGGCGGATGTGGTTCAGGCTGCCCATACGAATGCCCGCTAGGGTCTCGACGCGGGTGCGGCGTCCTCCCCGGCAGAAAGCGGTACGACGGGAAGGGACGAGTCGAGTACCGCGGCCAGCTTGGATCAGGCGGCAACGGCGCGGTCATCGGTCAGCCCCGCAGCGATCGCTGCTTGTCCACATGCCCAAGGTACCACTCGTTGAAGAGGCGGCAGCTCGCGTGGAGCATGGCTCCCTCGTTCAAATTCCACCGGCT
>CAYJUP010000269.1:0-2689 GCA_964373365.1 uncultured Nitrospiraceae bacterium | reverse complement strand
CACAGACCCTGACCATCCCATCGTTCCCATCCCGCAGCGCGGCCTCTGCTTTGGCTATTTCTCTTTTGATCCGCTCGATGGGAGTCATCGAAGCGTCAAGTCCGAGACTTTCATGATACGCGCTTCAGTCACCCCTATCTACGATGAGCTCCTGTGTACTCTCGGCCCCGGCCGAGAGTCAACAGAGTACGGCGTAGGGCAAACCCAGCCGGTTAACTTCGCTGAGCCGCGTGCGTGAGGTACCAGTCGTTGAACAGCCGGCAAGCGGCGTGCAGCAGAGCCCCCTCGTTCAAATTCCACCGGCTGATCAGCCCCAAGTAGCATAACGTATCCGCTGCGGCTTTGACCGTTGGAAGGCCCAGCGCGTGGGCGGCCTCCCGAGGATTCATGGGTTTGGCCTGAACGATCAGATGGTCCAGCAGCGTCCGCTCGATCGGCTCTCGGACCGCTTCAAGGCAGGCTAGGAAAAAAGGGGCCAGTCGAGCCCGGACGGCTTGGAGTGTTTGAGCGGGGTCGGCCGTGGGACCATCGGCGATCATCCGCGCGCGGAGCACCTTCAACACATACGGGTGCGTGCCCCCATAGGACAGCACGCTGTCAATCTGGTCCATCGTCAGATCGGGCTTGACGAGCGAACGCGCTTCCCCATTCAGCAGGACCGCGAGCGGGACCGGGAGAAGCTCCAGCCCTGATTGCCCGCTGCGAATGAACTCGCGCCAGGCGCGTCCCCCGGCCCACACGACCGCCTGGACCGGTCCCCCATTTCCTTTGCTCGGGAGCAGTTGTGTTACCCGAGGCATCGTGGGGCGAAGCAGGTGATCGCAGTTATCCAGCAGCAACACCGGCGCCTGGTCCCGGTGGCCGGCGAGGAAACGCTTGCGAGCCTCATCCTCGCGGAGGTCTACATACACCGCGAAGGGACCGTCATGGGGCGAGGGAGACCGCTGCTGCTCAAGAAGCCATTTGAGATGCAACAACAGGGAGGTCTTACCCAGCCTGGGGCCGCCATAGAGCAGCACGGACTGACAGCGGCCCAGCCTAGTTGTGAGGTTGCGCACCAGTCCGGCCCTGCCGACAAATCGCCCCGTCCCGAAGACGGGTGACTCGGGGCCGGCCGCGTCGAATGGGGAGTCGCGTAACGCCATGGGGCACTTCGAACTATTTCGAGGCCAGCTTCAGGACGATCTTCCATTCCTCAGGCCGCACAGGCTGCACCGACAGGCGCGATCCCCGGCGTAAGAGCTCCATCCGCTTCAGGCCTGGCTTCTTCCTCAGCAAGTCCAAGGGGAGCGGACGGGCAAACTTGCGCACCAGCCTAATGTCCACCATGTCCCACGTCGGCCTGGCCGGATTGCTCTTGGGGTCGAAGTGTTTGTCGTTCCGATCAAAAGCGGTCTGGTCTGGATAGGCCTCGCGCACCACTTCCGCCACTCCCACCACCGCCGGCGGATCGACGTTGCTGTAATGGAACAGGATCTGGTCGCCGACTCTCATCGCGCGCATATAATTGCGCGCCTGGTAATTGCGCACCCCGTCCCAGCTCGTGGTACGGCCAGGGGCCCGTTGCAAGTCATCAATGGAAAAGGCGCTGGGCTCGGACTTCATCAGCCAGTACTGCGGTGCCAGTGACATCGTCGGCCCCCTTCGTCCCTATCACAGCCAGTGTTCACGTTGGTCTTCACTTGTTTCAACGGCAACACGGATGATATCCTCCCCCCCTACGTTGGGCTAGCGCAACACTGACGACTGCATCGTACACCTCATTGAATGTCTAAGGAGTGACGATGGAACTGTCCCCTTTTTTGTTCGGGCTCTACAAGTTCGTCAAATTCGCGGTGTATCCCTTCACCTGGCTGTTTGTGCTCCTGGTGATCATGACCATTCTGGCCGCCTTACCGGCCTCGCCACGGCGGCTTCAGTGGATTCGCATCCTGGCCACCTCGACGTTGCTCCTGGTGTTCCTCTTCGGAAATCCACTCGTCTCGGGTGCCTTGCTGGGGCTGATCGAGGAGCGGTATCCCCCCCTTGACCGATCCACAACCAACCGGTTCGACGCGATCGTGGTGCTCGGCGGCGGGGTAGGCGGCAAAGGCTCTCTTCGACCGTCGGATCAACTGTCAGGTCTCAGCATCGAACAGACGGTTTGCGGAGCTGAGTTGTTTGCCCAAGGCTTTGCGCCGCGCCTGCTGTTCACCGGCGGCGACGCGACCATCTTCGGCCACGGCCCCAAAGAAGCGGTGGAGATGAAGCGATTGGCGCTGCGGCTCGGCGTACCGGACAAGGCGATCATCGTGGAAGACCGGTCCCGGACCACCTTCGAGAACGCCGTCGAAGTGAAAGGAATCTTGGGTCGCGCCTCGATTCTGCTAGTCGCGTCCGCCAGCCATGTGCCGCGGGCGGTGGGGTTGTTCCGCAAGCAAGGACTGGAGACCACCCCGTCCCCCTGCGGGTATCGTGTCAAGGACCGGCCCGGAGACGGTTGGGACGTCAATCCATTCGATCTTCTTCCGGAAGTCGGAGCCTTGCGTAAGAGCACCACCGCCATTGACGAGATCGTCGGGACCATCGTCTACTGGGCGAGCGGGAAGCTGTAAGGAAGATGACGTCGAGCGTAAATCATCGGCGAGTCGCTGTGATCCGATGCACCGTCCCCTCGTGCCCCACGGCGTACAGCTCGCCGTCCTGATCC
>CAYJUP010000268.1:0-3059 GCA_964373365.1 uncultured Nitrospiraceae bacterium | reverse complement strand
ACGCCTGAAACTGCCCCTTGTCTATCGCAACGCAAGTGGGTTATTCTCTTCCCCTCGCCTCTCGCACAGGGAGTCTCATGCAGAACCGGCCCAACACACGGCTGACCCGAGGACTGTTCTTGAATCGTGATATCGAGCGGCTTCAGCAGCAGCTTGCCCGGTTTCTGCCTTTTCTTTCGAGGCGGAATGCCTACTCATCGCTCGCCGAGTTTGATGCGGACACTGAACGCTTGATCGGCCTGGTGTTCGGAGACACGTCCGAGTTGTTGGAGGCGTATGCGTACGCGAAGCTCGGCGAGGCGGCGAGCCTGGTGAATTTACCGGAAGAAGCCCAGGAAAGCGGGGCTCGGAACATCGAACGCGAGAGCCTGCAGCAGCGCAAGCGCGTCCTGGAAAGTTGCATCTCCGAACTCGAAGCTCTCCGCAATTCCAAAGCGCCGATCAGTGCACGAGTGGCCGATTACATGTCGGATGTGATCCGGAGCCTCCACATTGACTCCACCCTGAAGGAGGCGGGCCGGCTGCTTCAGAAATGGAAAGTCGGCTCGCTGCTGGTCGATGACGGTCTGCGTTACGTCGGGATCATCACCGATACGGATCTGAGCAGGAAAAGCGTGGGGCGAGGGCTGGATCCGTCCACCACGACGGTCAAGACCTGCATGAACAAGCCGATCATCAGCATCGAAGACACCGAGTCGATCACGGCGGCCGTCACGCTGATGAAACAACGCGCCATCCGCCACCTGGCGGTCACCGAGGACGGGACGATCATCGGCATCCTCTCGGTGTCGGACATCCTGCGATATTATGCCGACCTTGTTCCGACCTTGCGCGATCTGGCGGGGCTGACCCCCGAAGGATGGGAAGCGGAGGAAGGTGAGTAGCCGCGACCCGTCGGGGAGCCGGTCCACCAGAAGCGGCCGCTGGAGAAGCGGCGCGTGGTCATCATGTAGTTGAAGGGAAGCCAGCAGGGTCCGATCCATGATGCCCCGGATATGGGCCCCGGAGGTGCACAATGGGACCGACCAAAGTGATCGTGAAAGGCAATGCGATCCATGACGCCAAAACCGGCAACGTGATCAAGGAGGGATTCGCCAATCGGCAGGAGCTGGAACACTACGCGGCGCACCATTATGTCGTGCTGCCCGAGGTTGATAAGGCCGGCAAGCCGTGGAATCTCGATGGAAAGCCGGTGTACTGTCTTCGTGGCTCACGATACGAGACGTTAGATGATCACCAGCCGCGCCTAGCCCGCTGTCCGGACTGTGGAGGGATGGGCTCCCGGGTTGATGTGGTCACGATAGAGAGGGACTGCATTCGCTGTACTCAGTGCGGCCACGAGTTCGATTCCAGGTTGGAGATGATGGAGACGTAGCGACCGCTCGAAGACCCTTCATGAGCCGGCCGCGCATGCGAGTACTGCGAGGCCCATTTTTACCCGCCTTCGCAGAAAGCCACGGGTGTTAACCCGTGGATGAATGCGCGGTGGGTAACGCTCCGTAGCCTTGGCGAAGGAGGGTACGCTCCCGGCCTTCGTAGCTGGAGCTACTTCGGCGGAGTAGGCTAAAGCCGTGGGGCTCCACACACGACCTTCGTCCAGCTCTATGATGTCCACCCAGGTGGTGACGCACGGGAGCGTCTCAACCGGGACCCCGCGTTTCGCGGCCACGTCGGCAAGCCTGGCCTGGAAGCGCTGGCGAGCGGCATCGTCCTTGGGACCGCCGTTCAGAATGCGCTCGTTCCATGGCCGAATCTCGTCCGCCGTCAGAGGCCGACCGTGCGCCCGTATCCAAGCGAGCAGTTCCTCGTCCGTTCCCCCTTGGAGCACACGCCGTTCGAACTCGTCGGGCTTCATCTGAAGAAATTCCAGCAGGTACTTGTCGAATCCGACTGTGATGTAGTTGTAATCCTGAATTTGCCCGGCGTGACGCAGGCGGATCTTATCGATAAAACGAGCCAGGTGGGCCATCCCGCCCAGCAAGATTTTGGGACTGCGAGGGTACGTCTGCGCGATCACAACGCGTGCCTCCTGATCAATTCAAACTGAAGGGCTGAAGCATGTCGTCGCCCTCCGTCGGATGGAGAAACCTGAAACCGCCGGGTTCCTGATAATCCATGGTGACCCCGTCCATGCGCGGCGCACTGTGCACTGCGATTGCGACGGTCAGGCCATCGTAGTCCTGGACCTCATCATCGGGCTGGGGCGACGACTCCAGGGTCATGCGAAGGCCGAGCCGTGTTTCGTCCAGATCCTCCAGCGTCAGGCGCACGATGGGATCCTCAGGATGCTCGGCGATCAACCTCTTTAACTGCCGTATCGCTGAGGGAGTCAGGGCAATCATGTGCGGTCTCCGGAGGTCATCGCATCGAGGTGCGTAATGATTGTCCTGGCATCGGCGATCGGATCAGTCGAGAACGGAGCGGTGTCTCGCCGGGTGACCTTCGTGGTGAGCCGCTCGGCGGCGTCCCTAATATCAGCAGGAAAAGACTCGTCCGCCTGGATGTGGCGGAGCTGATTGAGTGCATCCCCCTGCCAACCCGCTCGGGGATGCTTTTCCAACCAAGCCTCCGCAGCCAGACCGACCGCTCTGCGTGCACAGACCCTGACCATCCCGTCGTTCCCATCCCGCAGCGCGGCCTCTGCTTTGGCCAATTCCTTCTCGATTTGGTCTGGATGGTTCATCCGACTGATCCCGCTCTTCCTTGAGCGCGACGATCAGGGCTGGGGACCCGTGGATGGGCTGGTTCGCCCATACACATCCTTGTGGTGGGCGATGAGGTGCACGTCCAGCAGGTGCTCGCCTCGGTCTACCGAATAGAAAATGCGCCACTCTCCCACTGCATATTTGGACAGGCCGGGCTGGTCCGGGGCAAGGGGTTCATGGCGAAGGTTCTCGGCATTGGAGGCCAGCCACTTGGTCTTCTCCAACAGTCGCTGGGCCACCTGCTTCTCGAGCTTGGCGAGATCGCCCACCACCGCAGGCCGATACACAATCCGATACCACGGCATCACGACACCACGTGACTGCTTACCAACGCAGGCCGAGCTTCTCGGCCAC
>CAYJUP010000267.1:0-3068 GCA_964373365.1 uncultured Nitrospiraceae bacterium | reverse complement strand
TAACGCCGCATGCGTACGCGCACGTCCTGATACTGCTCCCGGTGCTGGGCTTCTTTAACAACGGCATCTTCAGCGGGTTTCCCATTTATCTCCCGGAACTCTATCCCACCCGCATACGCGCAACCGGCGCCGGGTTCTGCTTCAATGCCGGACGCGTCCTGGCCTCAGCAGGTCCTTTTTTAACCGGATTTCTGGTGGCAACGCTGGGCAGCTTCGGACGCGCCGCCAGCGCCATCGCGCTGATCTATCTGGTGGGGCTGTTGATCCTGCCGTTCGCGCCTGAAACAAAGGGCCGGCCGCTGCCAGACTGAATGGCCAAAACTAAAGCTTTGATGCGCGGTTTAGGAAAGCGCTCTCGCATCCCAACTCCCGCCCACTGCACCACACTCAGGCCGGTTCCAACAATGAGTTAGGTTGATTGGCTATTGGGGCTGGAATTGGCTGGAGTGAGCTGGAGAGTGGCGCTGGGTCTGGCCCTAAATTCTGTGCCAGTGCTCCCCTATCGTTCTGATTCCTCTAAGAAAATCACACAATCTGTGCTACACTTGCGCTGGAATCAGAGAAACAACGGCTAGGCCTCCACCTATGGCACGGAATTTGTCCACGCTGCTCCACGTGAGACTAGGTCCTTATCAGGACTGGCCGATCGGGACCAAGCTCATTGCCTCCCTTGTTCCGCTCATCGTTGCGGTAACCATACTCGGGGCTTGGGCCTTGCAGGCGCGCAACCAGACCGGGATGACCGAGAAGCTCGCCCAGCGAGCCCGGAGCCTCCACACCCAGATCATGGTGGACCGGGAATACTACGCCTCCGTCATTGTCCCGCGTGTGATCGAATTGGGAGGGTCCCTGGGGCCGGACTACCGCCAAGTGCATGGGCGATTCCCGCTGCCGGCGACCTTCGTACGCGAGGTGTCAGAGCTCACCGCCACCTCTCGCGAGGGGTACGGGGCAAACCTCATCAGCCCCTGGCCGATTAATAAAGACAAGGGCCCAACGGATCAGTTCCAACGAGAGGGCTTTGCCTATCTGATGCGGTATCCGACGGGCCAGTTCGTCCGGACCGACACGATGGAGGGCCAGGTTGTGATGCGGGCTCTCATGGGTGATCGTGCCTCAGCCCAGTCCTGCGTGGACTGTCACAATGCCCATGCCGAGAGCCCTAGGCGTGATTTTAAACTGAACGATCTCATGGGGGGCCTGGAGATCGTGATGCCGATCAGTCAGTATCAGGAGGAGAACCAGCAGGAGCTGATCCTGACCGTGGCCGGCGGGGCCGGCCTCTGTCTGCTGCTTCTTGGGATTGTGACCCTGGGGATCCATCGGACCGTCACGCGGCCGCTGGCCACGTTGGCCGCCAGGATGCGCGCGGCCATCTCCCCGGGGGAGGATCCTGCAACCCAGGCCGCGTCCCTTCCTTCCGGCGACGAGGTGACGCAGCTTACCGAGACCTTCGAGCGGATGCAGGCCGTCATCGGGGCGCAGCAGACCCAGCTTCTGGAGGCCAATGCGCAGCTTGAAGAGCGGGTCCGGGAACGGACCTTATCCTTACGCGAGAGCGAGGCGCAGCTACGCCAGTCCCAGAAGATGGAGGCGGTCGGCCAGCTTGCCGGGGGCATCGCCCACGACTTCAATAACTTATTAACGGTCATCCTGGGGCACAGCCAACTGCTGCTCTCCGGGCTGGATCTCAGTGATGCGCAGCGTCGCGGCGTAGAGCAGATCAAGCAAGCCGGGGACCGGAGCGGGCTCCTGGTCGCCCAGCTCCTGGCTTTTAGCCGTCGGCAGATGCTGAAGCCGAAAGTGCTCAACCTCAACACCCTCGTGGCCAAAATGGGGGAGATGCTGCAGCGGGTGCTCGGAGAGAATATTGAGATCGCCACAGCGCTGGAGCCCGGGCTAGGCCATGTGAAGGCCGATCCGGGGCAGCTCGAGCAGATCATCATGAACCTGGCCGTGAACGCGCGGGACGCCATGCCAGGGGGAGGGCATCTGACCATCGAGACTAAAAATGTGGAGCTGGATGACGCCTATGCCCGTTCCCACGTGTTCGTCCGACCTGGTCAGTACGTGATGCTGGCGGTGACCGACAGTGGCTGCGGTATGGACGCAAAAACCCAGGCCCGCATCTTCGAGCCCTTCTTCACGACCAAGGAACCAGGCAAAGGGACGGGGCTTGGGTTGTCCACCGTCTACGGGATTGTCAAACAGAGCGGCGGTAGTATCTTCGTGTACAGCGAGCCGGGGCGCGGCGCGACCTTCAAGGTCTACCTGCCGGCAGTGGACCAGGCCGTCGACGCGGTCGGGATAGAGACGGCTCCTGCTGAGCCGCCTCGCGGGACGGAGACCGTTCTGGTGGTAGAGGACAATCCTGAGGTCCGAACCCTCGTGTGTGACACGCTTCGGCTGTACGGCTACACCGTGCTGGAGGCACGGCAGGGTATCGAGGCGCTGCAGAGTGCCACCCAGCGCGCGGGCCCGATCCACCTGCTTGTGACCGATGTGGTGATGCCCGGGATGAGCGGGAGCGAGGTCGCCGCTCACCTATCGTCCCAGCGACCAGGGGTGAAAGTGCTCTACACATCAGGCTATACCGAGACGGCCATCGTCCAGCAGGGCGTCTTAGACCCTGAGATCGCCTTTCTCCTCAAGCCCTTCACCCCAAAAGCTCTGGCGCGCGCGGTGCGGGAGGTCCTTGATGCGCCGCAGAAGTCGAGCCAGCCCGCACGGTAGCTAGCTCGGTCTGCAAAGTACCGAGGGGCTTGGAGTCAACAAGGTCACCCTGCCGTGACTCTTTCGCCAAAAGGATGTCCCTGCCTACGCGTTGCGGCGATCGAGCCTTCAGCAGGTCTGTCCCTCTCCGAGGCCTCCTTTTCCCCCCGTGTCTCAAAAACAATTTGAAAAATATCACACAAGCAAAGCGGAAAACGAAAGCATCTTGTCCGCTCAGCTCCTGTTTCACAAGCAACTGATTCTGGGCAGATCAGCCACGCCACAGATGGCCTTTGAATTTACGTCGGCGAGTTATGGTGAATGCCATCTGTCAAGCGAGATAAGGTTGGTCCGCC
>CAYJUP010000266.1:0-3081 GCA_964373365.1 uncultured Nitrospiraceae bacterium | reverse complement strand
GCTCGGTGGACCTGCGGATCGGCAAGCAGAACATCGTCTGGGGCCGGGCCGACGCGCTCAACCCCACCGACGTTCTCACACCCAAGGACTTCACCCTGCTCTCAGCCAAAGATGAGGAGGAGCGGCGAATCGGAACCGTTGCGCTGAAGGCCAATTATTATCATGGCAACTATACGCTCTCGTTGATCTGGTTGCCTATCTTCAATCCCATCACGATTCCACTCGGTACACCCCCAGGCTTCCAGCTTACCGAAGACAAGCGCTCGCAAGGGGATTGGAGTGATCAGGGGTTCGCGATCAAACTCGACCAGACAGGGGGAGCGATCGACTGGTCGGTCAGCTACTATTATGGTCTGGACCTCTTCCCGGTCGGACGCCCGCTCAGCCCGACCCAAACGCTGCTGGTCCATAACCGCATCCACATGATTGGCGCCGACTTCGCGCGGACCCTCGGCCGACTCGGCGTGCGCGGAGAGGTGGCCTATGTGCACACCCAGGATCCCGCGGGGACCGATCCGGTCATCAAGAATCCGTATTTCTATTATGTGCTGGGGATGGATCACGACGTCACCGAGGATCTGAACGTGAATGTCCAGGCTTACCAACGCATCATTGTGAACTACCAGGATATGTTCCAGATTCAGGATCCAGTCGTGCGGAACGCGGCAGTACTGAATGTCACTTTTAACCAACAACTTGACCGGGTGCAGGAGGGAGTGAGCGGTCGGATCAAAGCCACGTGGCTGAACAAGACCTTGGAAGGGGAGCTGCTGGGGGTCTGGAATGCCAATCGCAGCGATTTTTTCTTGCGCCCCTCATTGGCCTATGCGTTCACCGACGTCTGGAAAGGCTTCATCGGCTGGGACATCTTTAACGGACGGCGGCAGTCCTTTAATGGCTTCTTCCAACCGATGACCGCGTTCTTCGCCGAACTCCGCGCAACATTCTAGCCGTGATATGATCCCTGCCATGCCGAAACGCTCCACGGACCAGCTTCCTGATCGCTCATCGCGCGAGCGATTCAAGATGATCGCCGTCGAGGCCGCCCGCAACGCCGGCGCGATCGTAGAGGAGTATGCGAGGAAGGGCTTTCGCGTCGAGCATAAAGACGCGGTCAATTTAGTCACGGATGCGGACACGCGCGCTGAGCAGGTGATCGTGGAGGCGATCCGCCGCGCGTTCCCTGACCATCAGATTCTGGCGGAGGAGCGGGGCCAGGCGGGGAGCACGTCGCCGTACAAGTGGGTGATTGACCCGCTGGACGGCACGACCAATTTCGCGCATGGCTTCCCGGCCTACTGCGTCTCGATCGGGGTGGAGTATCAGGGCCGGTGCATCCTCGGCGTGGTGTTTGATCCGACGCGGCAGGAGTTGTTCGCCGCCGAGGCCGGGGGCGGCGCGTTCCTGAACGGGACGCTGCTGCGCGTGTCGCGCGCCTCCAGGCTTGACGCGGCCCTGCTGGTCACCGGCTTTGCCTACGATATTCGAGAAAGCGAACAGAATAACCTGGATCACTTTGCTCGCTTCGCGCTCCGCGCGCAGGGGATCCGCCGCACGGGCACCGCCGCGCTGGATCTCTGTTACGTCGCCGCCGGCCGGTTCGACGGGTTCTGGGAGTTGAAGCTGCACCCGTGGGACACCGCCGCGGGCTCCGTCATCCTGCTGGAGGCGGGCGGGCGGTTGAGCGATCTCAGTGGCGGTTCCTTCTCCATCTACGGCAAGGAGCTGGTGGCCAGCAACGGGCTGGTGCATGAGGAGATGCTGGAAGTCCTGCGGCAGTCCTGAGCTCGCAGCGTTCCCCTATGCCCACGGATGCGGTATGATGGAAGCCTGTTTTCGGAGCCCCGGAGGATAGGCATGGCGACACCGACTCCCCCGCCAGACAAGCCGCCCGGCGGCGCGGAAAAACCGGGCAACGGCGAGGCGACCCAGGCCCAGGACGTCGAACTGCTCAAGGTGGTGGTGACCCGTGACGGACAGAAAGTCAGCGCCCAGTGGGCCATTCACCCCCAGATCAAGCACGACCTGCTGCCAGAGGAATGGAAAGAGATCTCGGACCTCATGGCCCAGGTGACGGGCATTGTGGGGACCCGCTTCTCAGAGATCCTGTCCGAGGCGGAGCCGGATAAACCCGGGACCGCCTAGAAATGGTGAACGCTGAATACTGAGCGATGAATGAACAGTCGCCCGTTCATCATTCATCATTTCACGTTCATCGTTATCCGGATCGCATCCTACAAGGAGATATCCCATGGACACTTACTACCACCCTCACGATCTCGGGAAGTTCTCGGACATGGGGAAGGACAACAAGGAGCTGTGGGACAAGTTTATGAGCTACTACAGCGCCGTGTTCGCTGACGGCGCGCTCACCGAGCGGGAAAAGGCGTTGATCGCCCTCGGCGTGGCGCATGCCGTGCAATGCCCCTACTGCATCGACGCCTACACGCAGGCCTGTTTGGAGAAGGGCTCCAACGTCGAGGAAATGACCGAGGCGGTCCACGTCGCCTGCGCCATCCGAGGGGGAGCGTCATTGGTGCACGGCGTGCAGATGCGCAACGTAGCCCAGAAGCTGTCGATGTGACCTAGGAACGGGGTACCGGGGTATCGCTTCGCTGGGGGTAAGGGGTAAGGTGATGGGCGGCGCAGGTTCCAGCCAAGCGGATTAACTAAAGGTGCATGCCTCGTTACCCCGCTATCCCGTTACCCCTACTACCCCAAACGGTTATTTGGCCGGCGCCAAATAACCGTTGGCGCGAAACCACGCCAGCGCGTCGCGGATCGCGTGCTCGACCGGATTGCGGGGATAGTCCAGCTCGAGAATTGCTTTCGAGCAATCGTACTGCTGCATGTGCCTGAGCATCTCCACGAAGAAACCTGGCACCGGCGCCGGCTTCCGCAGGACCGTCCGGAAGGCCCAATCCCCCAGCTTTGAGCCGTACCGAGCCAGCGCAAACGGGACCGGCACCAACGGCGCCATCACCCCCGCCACGCGCGCGATCAGCGCATTCAGTTCCTTCTGAGTCGTGTTCCAGTTTCCCAGAATGTACCGCTCGCCGATGCGGCCGCGCTCGGCTGCCC
>CAYJUP010000265.1:0-3133 GCA_964373365.1 uncultured Nitrospiraceae bacterium | reverse complement strand
CTCGCGATTCTAGCGCGACACGGACGAGGCCGATTCCCGCAAAGAACTCCGCAAAGGTTGGTCGCTTCATTTGGCACACCCCATTTCGGTAAGGAATTTTCGCCGGCGAAGAATTCTAGCCATCTGACGCTGCGGGTCTCGATTAACGTTGCTTTCCCACAAGCGCATGACCTTCCACCCAAGCATCCTTAAGCGAGCAGCGTTGGCTCGATCCCTTCTAACGTTTCGCGAGATTTTGTTGACCCAGTACTTCTTCGCTCGGGCTTTGGCAAATTGTTTTTCGAGCGATGGCAGCCCCCGAGTTTTCCACTGTCGGCCGTGCCAGAAGTCGCCATCGATGAAGACGGCCAGCTTGCAGCTTCTGAAAGCAATATCCGGACAGCCGGGGAGTGACCTCACGTGTGCGCTGAATGAGACCCTACGTCGCCGCATGAGCCGAAACACCGTCCTCTCGACCCGTGTCCCCTTACCCCTGATTCGTGACATCAGGGCGCTGCGTTTAGTTTTAGAAAGAAAGTCCGTTCCAGCGGGCGTTCTCATTACAGCAGGGGGGAAATGTTTCAAAAGCTATTATAAGCCCGTTGTTAAGTCAAGTCCGAGGTTCTGGCTGGATGGCCATGGAGCGTCGTGGGTGTTGGAAACGGGTCGGGACTCTTTGTTTGAGAAGCGATGAGGCAAGATCGGGACCTGACGTTCTGATGTGCCAGGGACCCGCCGTTCGAAGCACCCATTACTCTCTGAGTTGCTATGGGTCAGCGCAATGGGTGGTGAAAGCCAAGCGAGGCCCGACCGCCGACCCCTCTACTCCACTACCGTCACCGTCATCTCAATTCGCTCAAGCGGGTTGTCTTTCGCGTCTTTAGGCAGATTGACGATCTTGTCCGCCACCCCGATTCCCTTCACCACTTCGCCGAACGCCGTGTACTTGCGGTCCAGGAACCGTGAATCTTCCACCACGATGAAGAACTGAGAGCCTGCGCTGTCCGGGTCCGCTGCCCGCGCCATGGAGACGATGCCCCGTTTGTGCGGGGTGTCGCTGAACTCGGCCTTGACATTATGACCGGGACCACCCTGGCCATAGGTCTCTTTCTTGGTCAGGTCCTTAGTGTTGGGATCGCCCCCCTGGATCATGAATCCCGGGATCACGCGGTGAAAGATGGTTCCGTTATAGAAGCCGTCCTTGGCCAGTTTGATGAAATTCTCTACGTGCTTGGGGGCGATATCCTCGAAAAACTTGATCTCTATCTCGCCGAACTTGGTCTTGATGATCGCGCGGAGTTCTTTCTTCGCCGCCGCCTGCCCGGCCGGAGCCGGCGGCGCTTTGTCGGCTCCTCGCGCAACGTCTCCCCAGACCCACAGTAGGGCCACCGCAATGGCAACACGTGCCGCGAATCCCGCTCTCCAGATTCTATTTCTCATCACATGCCTCCTGCCCGGTGAGTGCAAACCGTTATGCGTTAAACGCTAAACGAAAATCGTAACCGGCTCCAGGTGATGTCTCTTGCTCTACGATTAACGATTCACGCTTAACGAGGAACGTCATGAGTCAGCGGCCGCTGTGAGCGCCTGTTTCGCGGCCATTTGCTCCGCTTCTTTCTTGCTCCGCCCGACTCCCACCCCGATTACGTTCCCCCGGATCGTCAACTCGACCTCAAAGGTCTTCTGGTGGTCCGGGCCAAACTCTCGGACCGTGACGTATTGGGGTAAGGTCTCGAACCGCTTTTGGCACCATTCCTGAAGACGGGTCTTGTAGTCCTGAAGGCCCGCCGGCTCCTCCGCATCCCTGAGATCCTGAAGATCTTGCGCGAACGTCCGGAGCGTGAACGCCCTGGCCGGCTCCAGCCCCCCATCCAGGTAGATGGCTGCGATGATCGCTTCCAGCGTATTGGCGAGCAAGGAGCTTTTCTCGCGGCCCTGCGTCAGTTCTTCGCCTCGCCCCAGCCGGAGCCGGCTCCCCAGATCCAGCCGACGGGCGGCCGTGGCCAGCGAGGTCTCGCTCACGAGTCGAGCCTTGAGCTTGGAGAGCTCACCCTCGGCGCAGTCCGGAAACGAGTCGGCCAGGTATTCGCTGACGACGAGCGCCAGCACCGCGTCGCCCAGGAACTCCAGCCGCTCGTTGTCCTTGCCGCCCTTGTCCTTGGTTTCGTTGACGTGGGAGGTGTGAGTGAGCGCTTCGTCGAGGAGGCGGGGCTGGCGAAACACGTAGCCGATGGACTGCTGCAGTTGGTCAGTAGAAGAATGCGCCATCACGCGCCGATGTTAGGAATCCATCCGCTTGAACAGCAGACAGGCATTCACACCGCCGAATCCGAACGAGTTGGACAGCACCACCTTCACCGTGGCTTCACGCGCACGCTCCGGGACGTAGTCCAAATCGCACTCCGGGTCGGGGTGTTCGAGGTTGATCGTCGGCGGCACCACGCCGCGGTGGATCGCCAGGACGCTGAAGGCCGCCTCCACGCCGCCGGCCGCGCCCAACAAATGCCCGGTCATGGACTTGGTCGAGCTCACCGGGATTCTATACGCGCGCTCACCGAAGACCCGCTTGATGGCTTGGGTCTCGACCTTGTCGGCAATGGTGGAGGTGGCGTGGGCATTGATGTACCCGATCTCGTCCTTTGACACACCCGCGTCCTTGATCGCCAGCTCCATGCAGCGCACCGCCCCCTCACCGCCCTCGGGGGGGGCTGTAATGTGATACGCGTCGCTGGTCATGGCGTAGCCGACTACTTCACCATAGATCCGCGCCCCGCGTCGCCGGGCCGTTTCCAGTGCCTCCAGCACCAGCACGCCCGCGCCTTCTCCGAGCACGAAGCCGTCCCGGTCTCGATCAAACGGACGGCTTGCGCGGGTCGGGTCGTCGTTCCGGCGAGACAAGGCCCTGGCGGCCGAGAAGCCGGCCACCGCCAGCGGCGTGATCGTGGCTTCCGTCCCTCCCGCCAGCATCACATCCGCGTCGCCTCGCTGGATGAGTCGGAACGCATCCCCGATGCAGTGGTTACCGGTCGCGCACGCGGTGACGGCGCAGGAGTTAGGCCCCCGGGCTCCGAGCCGAATTGCCACCTGGCCCGAGGCTAGGTTGATGATGACCATGGGAATGAAGAAGGGGGACACCCGATCGGCGCCCTTCTCC
>CAYJUP010000264.1:0-3142 GCA_964373365.1 uncultured Nitrospiraceae bacterium | reverse complement strand
GATCTCCTGGCGGTCCGGGCCTGCGTCCACGTGGCAATGCCGGCAGGTCTGGTTACACAGTTTGCCGACATTGATTTGAAACACGGTGATGCCGGTGGCATGGAGGGGGTTCAGTCCGGACTGGCCCAGGCGTTGCTCGAACGGGGGGCAGGCGTCCGTCCTTGCCAGGATTCGATTCTGCTCGTCGGTCGAGGCGAGGGGATTGTTCCTGGCCAACAAACTCAATCCCATAGCGTCATCCTCTCTCACACAGTATGCTCAAAAGGGCCGTCCAGCGATGCCGCACATCATCCTTCCTGCAGGCGTGGCAGGGGTCAGCTCTACTGCGCGCGTCATCGACCCGTTGCAATCTTAAGAGCAACGGGTCCCCGGCACATTCTGATCGTGCGCGCTGCGCGAGCACGGAGACGACCCCTGCCATGCCGTCTCCCCCTTTTTCAGCATCCTGTTAGCAACATCCACCACTCGGGCTGCACGCTACCTGTGAACCTGAGATCTCTCCTGTGGCACGGTTGATCATGGCGAAGTGCGGTCGGTAGAGGTTGCTCTCCAGGACCTTCAGCGTCTTCGAGCAAATCTCCAGCGGGCTGCCGCGCCGGAAGACGTGATGGTCGTCGTCCTCCACGTCGGCAAAGGGGCCGGTGAAGATGGCATAATCGCCTTTCCACACACACGGGGCCTGTTCGGGCAGAACCGCGAGCCATCGTGAATCAGAGGGCTTCAGGGCGACCGGGGACTCAGACAGCAGAAACAGACGCTGAAACGGCGGCGCGCTGAGCAACTGTGCCGTGTGCGCAGTCACCGGCTGTGGTCTCCCCCGCCGGTAGGTCTGCCCCAGCTCGTCCGTGACGGCGCTGAAGGGTCCCAGCAGAGTGGCAAACCGAACACCGTTCGGCTCACCACCCATTGCAGGAGGCCAGGCAATGGGTACCCGCTGCGGAAACTTGTAGCCGGTCAACGTGACCGAGAGGAAGTGGATGCCGTCAATCTTCTGCCACGGCATCACGTTCATCTGGTGAATGCCCCTGAACCCGGCGTCCACCATGCCACCCACATACTCGCCGACCTGCAACGCGCCGGACAGGCAGTTCCCCCATTTCTCGGTGTCATGCATCAGGTAATTGGGAACCGGCTGGTCCGACACGATGTCCGAGATGGTAAACCGTCCGCCCGGCCGGAGCACTCGGTACATCTCACGGAAGACCTTGCGCTTGTCCGGGGCCAAGTTGATCACGCAGTTCGAGATGATCAGATCAATGCTGCCGTCCTCGACCGGCATGGCCTCCGCCATGCCCTTGCGGAATTCCACGTTCGGGGAGGCGTAGCCGAGGTTGCGCGCGACCACCGGCGCGTGGCGCCGCGCAATATCGAGCATCGTCTCGGTCATGTCGATCCCGATCACCCGGCCGGTGGGACCGACGCGACGGGATGCCTCGAAGCAATCGATCCCCCCGCCGGAGCCGATGTCCAGCACGGTCTCGCCCCGCCGGACCGTCTCCAAGCCGGCCGGAGTGCCGCACCCGTAGGAAATGTTCAGGACCTCTTGGGGGATGAACGCTTTGAGATCGTCGAAGTTATAGCCGGTAGGGCAGCACATCTGCTCGCCGGTGGCGGCTGCTCGCGCGTAGCGCTCGCTCACGACCTTCGCAATATCGTGCTCGATCATCCCAGCCTCCTTTACGCGCATGAGGAATTTCTAAAAGGATGGGTCCATATACCGGACCGCCTCCATCCCTGTCAACCTGTGGACGTCTCAGGAAGCTCGTAATTCGAGCGGTTAAACCTATGCCTATAGTCGTCTTTCGAATTGCGAAAACGTTACAGCGAGAGCACAGACTCGCGAGCTTGGCCAAGTGGAGCGGCCTCACCCCAGTCAATGCAACCTTGGGACCGGCTTCTATATGCCGGCTCCCAGAGTGCGACCTCGGTTGCCAATCACGGCCGGTCTGTCGTGGGCGGTGCTGCTTGGTGTGATCCAGGTGGTAGAGAAGAGGGGAGCCCCTGGCGTCTCCAGACAAAATATAAGGCTGGGATGACGATGAGCGTGAGGATGGTCGAGCTAACCATCCCACCCACCATGGGCGCGGCAATCCGTTTCATCACATCGGCGCCGGTGCCATGGCTCCACATGATCGGCAGGAGACCGAGCAGGATGGCCGAGGCGGTCATCATCTTCGGCCTCACCCGCTGGACCGCTCCTTCAATGATGGCTTCCCGAAGGTCGGCCATCGAGCGAAGACGGCCCTCCCGCTGCCAACGGTCATAGGCTTCATCCAGAAAGATGATCATGATGACGCCCGTTTCGGCTGCCACCCCGGCCAGCGCAATGAGGCCCACCCACACTGCCACGCTGAGGTGATAGTTGAGGAGGTACAGGAACACCACTCCACCCACTACCCCGAACGGCACTGAAAGCAGCACGATCAGACTCCGCACCACCGACCTGAAATTCAGATAGAGCAGCACGAAAATCAGGAAGATCGTTACTGGGACGACGATCTTGAGCCGAGCCTTGGCCCTTTCGAGATACTGAAATTGGCCGCCCCACACGAGGGAATAGCTAGGCGGGAGAAACACCCGTTCGCGGATCAGCTGCTGGACCTCTTCCACGTAGCCGCCCAGATCGCGTCCCGCCACGTCCACAAACACGATGCCGGCGAGCGATCCATTTTCATCGCGAATCGCGGGAGGCCCGCTGGACATCGTGATCCGAGCCAGTTGGGCCATCGGGATCTTGGCCCCATTGGAGGTCTCCACTAGTACCCGCCGAAGCGAGTCCGGGTCGTCCCGCAACTCGCGTAAGTAGCGAACGTTGATGGGATATCGTTCCCGGCCCTCAACCGTCTGAGAAATGTTCCTCCCGCCGATGGCTGTTTCAATGACATCTTCCACATCCTCGACGGTCAACCCGTAGCGAGCGGCCTGCTCGCGATCGATGTGAAAGTCCAAGTAGTAGCCGCCGGTGACGCGCTCGGCATAGGCGCTGCGCGTGCCCGGGATCCCATGAAGCAGGCCTTCGATCTCCAGGCCGATCCGCTCGATCTCAGACAGGTTCGGCCCCAGGATCTTGATGCCCAGATTGCTGCGGATCCCGGTTGCGAGCATCTCAGTGCGCGTCTGGATCGGCATCCACCAGATGTTG
>CAYJUP010000263.1:0-3159 GCA_964373365.1 uncultured Nitrospiraceae bacterium | reverse complement strand
ACAGCAAAAGTGAGCGGGAACTCCTCCCAGATAAGCCAGAAACCAAGCGTCACCACCAGACTGCCGAGTACCGCGTTGATTCGGACCATCCACATAACGGTTCACCGTAAGCCAGGAAGATCAAAAATACCTGCCGAAGTTTGAAGCGCTTGGCATTCGAAGTCAATGCCAGCGTTGTGAAATTGTTTGCCCGATTGCGTTGAGTGCCTGCTTCCAGTATCGTGTCCCTACCTAATCAAATAAAAGGATGCACTCGGTCACATGGAGCTGAAAGATTTCCTCTGGAGTCTGATCACGATTTATGTCTCTGCGCGAGTGATGGGTGAGATGGCTGTCCGCGTTGGGCAGCCATCGGTGCTGGGCGAGCTACTGGCCGGCGTCCTGGTCGGAGGTAGCGTGCTGGGCTGGGTGGAGCAGACTGAGACCCTGAAGTTGTTAGGAGAGGTCGGCATCATACTACTTTTATTCGAGGTTGGGCTCGCATCAGACCTGCAATCGTTCCTGAAGGTTGGCTGGTCGGCGGCGGCAGTCGCGGCGCTGGGTGTTGTGACTCCATTCGTGCTGGGGTACGGGTTGGCGGTGGCCCTTCACATGACCCCACTGCAAGCGATCTTTGTCGGCGCGACTCTGACCGCCACAAGCGTTGCGATTTCGGCCCGTGTGCTTTTCGATCTGGGCAAATTAAAGACCACGGAAGGCAACATCATCTTGGGAGCCGCCGTGATTGACGACATCCTTGGTCTCGTCACCCTGTCAGTGATCGTGGGGTTCGCTGAGTCTGGCAACGTGTCCTGGCTTGAAGTCAGCCGGACCGCCGCCTTGGCGTTCTTGTTTCTCGGCCTGGCCATCTTGGTTGGCATTCGGTACGCCCACCTGTTCAGCACACTTGTCAATCACATGAACACTCGCGGGCGGATCATCATCGCTGCCATGACGTTCGCCCTACTGCTCGGCTATGTCGCTGAGTTGATGCACATGGCTCCAATTATCGGTGCCTTCGCGGCCGGGCTTGTCTTAGCGAGAACAGAACACCAGGCGAACATAGATGAGAAGGTCAGGCCGGTGGCCGATGTCTTCGTACCGATTTTTTTTGTGCTGATTGGCGCGGCCGTGGACCTGCGCTACCTCAATCCACTCTACGCGCAGAATTGGCCGGTCCTGTTACTTGCCGGGGGACTCACCGCCGCCGCTGTCGTCGGGAAACTGGCAGCAGGCCTGGGAGCTCTGGGCGAGAAAGTCAACCGCTTGGCCATCGGTGTGGGCATGCTTCCCCGTGGAGAGGTCGGGCTGATCTTCGCCGGTGTGGGCCTCTACCACGGAATCATCGCCGAAGGAGAATACGGGGCTATCGTGGCCGTAGTCGTGCTCACCACGCTGGTTTCCCCTGTTCTGCTTAAGCTTGTGTTTAAGGGGACACGGAGCGACATGTCATAGCGTGCGGGGCAGACTATAGCCCAGTAGTCGCCACTACGAAGGCTGGGGGGCAGGAACAGACGCACTCATTGCCGGCGCCCAGCGACGCTCGATCGCGAGTGCGACGGTCATGTACAACACCAAGCGGGCAATCACGCTCAGTGCGTACCAGCCTGAGCATGCAATCTCCGAGTTTTCTATTGCGATTCAGAGTGCATTGTACCGGTTTCTGCGGGGTTCTCTCAATGACGCCCTAATTTTCCCCCTCGTCTTTTCTGTCGGAAGGGCTGCACATTTGAGATAACCCTTGCCTTCCACTAACAGGACTGTAGGTTCCAACCTATTGTGTGTAGGGATCAGCATACAAGACGCTCCACCTCTCTTCACAGCGTTCTACTCAGTCTGAGCTGTCGGCAGCACGCATCTCATTGAGAATTCGTCTCTCTCGATTTTTAGACCCTCTCCGAAGTGCAATGGCCCGATGTTTGCTTTTTATTTTCTCTTGTACTGGTTCACCCTCATCGCGAGGTGGGAACTCACCAAACTAACAAAAGGAGGTCTCAAGATGAAGAAGTTGATAGGACTTATGGCGTTTGCGCTGCTGCTCAGTTTCGGGACTGCCACCTTCGCCCGCTCGGGCGAGCCCGCTCCAACTCCGGCACCAACTCCGGCGCCGGCGCCGACGGATGAGAAAGACAAGAAGAAACCCACCGATCCGAAAGCGTTCGAGAGCGAACCGAAGGATGAGAAGAAAGACGACAAAGGCGGAAAGTAGCGTCAGTCTACTCTCCTAGCCCCTTGTATCCAGACCGGGCCGGCCCTCAACGGCCGGTCCGGTCTGTTTCTCTTTAACTTGCACAACTGTTCGCTTCCTCTAGATTCAGCGAGGACTCATCGTTCTCACCTGCGGAGAGGACACCGATGCCTCAGCTGAAAAAATAACTCACGAGGCTGCCGCCTGCCATAGGATCAGGTATCATAGGGGCCGCAGCCGAATGCAGAGAACGAGGCGTGCGAGTTGAACGCCCAGGTCGTGGCTGGATCTATCCCATGGGCATGAGGAGGTTCCAGATGGGCACCGCTCTTCGACGGATGGGATGCATCTCGGCAGGGTTACTCATCGGCGTGAGCATCGTCACGGTCGTGCGGGCCGCAGCGACCGGTGACCCCACGAAAGGAAAAGACCGCTATGAGCAGTACTGTGTTGTCTGTCACGGCCCCCGAGGGCTCGGGGACGGACCGATGGCGAAGGCCACGACGCCTCCCGCAACCAGGCTGACGGCCCCCGACGTGCGCAACAAGACGGACCAGGACCTGCTGGCTATCATCGCGGACGGGAAGGGCGCGATCATGCCGGCCTGGCGCGGTATTCTGAACGACCAGGAGCTCCTGGATGTCATGGCGTATGTACGCTCACTGGGTGGATAAGAGACACGGGTGCATCCAGAGCACGTCACGTATAAGGTTGCATCAAATGACTAAGATTGTGTATCGTCAGACACTCACGAATTTCCGTGACAGGGAGGGAATCATATGAAGTACACAGCCGTTGCTTTGATCACAATGTGGGCGATGATAGTCACCGGATGCGTCACGAAAGGCACACACACACAAACACTCGCGGAGCTGGAGGAGGCGCGCAAGGTTTCAGCCAAGACCGCTGCGGACTTCGACAGTTTCAAGAAGCAGGCGACCGCCGAGGCAGAGGGCCTTAAAAAACAACTGGAGGCGGCCCAGCAAGATCTC
>CAYJUP010000262.1:0-3159 GCA_964373365.1 uncultured Nitrospiraceae bacterium | reverse complement strand
AGATCTACACTTCTACATACACACTCTTTCCCTACAGACGCTCTTCCGATCTGAGCATGCCTTCGTCCAGATTGACATCGATGATCTGCGCGCCGCCTTCCACCTGTTGCCGCGCAATGGACAGGGCGGCCTCGTAATCGCCGCTCAGGATCAGTGTGGCAAACATGGGGGAGCCGGTGACGTTGGTGCGCTCCCCAATGTTGACAAAGTTGGTCTCGGGGCGAATCGTCAACGGCTCCAGCCCGCTTAAGCGAGTGTACGGTTCGGGATGAGCCGGCTCCCGCTGTTTGCAATGACGGACCGCGTCCGCGACGGCTTTGATATGAGCCGGAGTGGTCCCGCAGCACCCGCCGACGACGTTGAGCCAGCCGTTCTCCGCGAATTCCCGGAGGTCCGTGGCCATGATGTCCGGCGTCTCATCGAACCCGCCAAAGGCATTGGGCAACCCCGCATTGGGATAACAACTGATATAAATCGGGGCGATCTGTGAAAGCTCCTCGATGTACGGCCGCATCTGCTTCGCCCCGAGGGCGCAGTTGATCCCCACGCTCAAGAGCTTCATGTGCGAAATGGAATTCCAGAAGGCCTCCACGGTTTGTCCCGAGAGCGTGCGGCCGCTTCGGTCCGTGATGGTGACCGAGACCATCACCGGCACGCGCCGACCATGTTCCACAAAATATTGATCGATGGCAAAGAGAGCTGCCTTGAGGTTCAATGTGTCAAAGACCGTTTCGGTCAAGAGCAGATCAACTCCCCCGTCCATCAATCCGCGTACTTGCTCGGAATAGGCGGCGACCAGTTGATCATAGGTGACGGCTCGGAACGCCGGATTGTTGACATCGGACGACATGGACGCCGTCCGATTCGTCGGGCCAATCGCCCCGGCGACGAAACACGGGCGGGTCGGGTCCTTCGCCATCGCCGCCTCGACGGCTTTACGAGCGACCCTCGCCCCGGCCACATTCAGGTCGTACACCAGATGCTCCAACTTGTAATCCGCCATCGAGACGGAGGTGGAGTTAAACGTGTTCGTTTCAATGATATCGGCCCCAGCTTCCAAATACTGACGATGAATGCTCTCGACAATATTCGGCTGCGTGATGGACAGGAGATCATTATTCCCCTTGAGATCATGGGGATGGCCGGCAAACTGTCGGCCACGATATCCTGCCTCATCGAGCTTGTATGCCTGAATCATCGTGCCCATCGCTCCATCGATGATGGCGATGCGACGACGCAAAATTTTCTCGAGCTCGATGAAACTGTGTGAATCGGTGCTCATGGTGACGTTTCTACCCATTCAACGAAAACCAGTTCGGCCCCAACCGCTTCACCCTATTCCCTTACCCATCCCCTTGGTTTTTCGTAAGAAACGCTGCCCGGTCACTATACTGGATCGCCTGAAACCAAGCAAGGTCTGACCCCCTCAGCGTATTGACTTTGAGCGGGCCCATGGCTAGGATGACGCAATCGTTGGGGACCGCTCTTGATCCTCCAGACTCTGCGTGTTGGGCTGACCTCCGCTTGGTTCGTACTCCTACCCTCTGCCCTTGTGACCTCACTGATCCCCGGCTCTGCGCTCGCCGCGGCTTACTTCGAAGACAGCTTCCTGGGTCTCTCACAGACCGATCTGCGCGCGAAACTCGGCCCCCCCCACGCAGTGCGTGACCGGAAAGCCGCGCTGCGCGTGTTTAACTACTACTCGCTCAAGGACTGGGAGAATTTTTACAAGAAGCTGATCTCGCCGCAAAATGGGGAGGACGTCTACAATTACAAGCGCGGCGGCATCGACATCCGGTACTCATTCGGCTACGTTCCGGATCCGAACGACGCCTCGGACTTTCCGACGCTCTACGTCAGGCTGGTGGACATCGAGTTCTCGTCACCCATCCCGATCGAACAGATCCCTTCGCTGGTGCCTGAATTTCGGCCGCCGGTGGAACCCACGGCACCCGCGTTCCGATCGAACCTCTGGGTGCTGGTGTTCAAGGGGCCGCCTTCGTCTCAGGCTCGGTTCATTATACGGGAGAGAGGGAAAGAGCACCTCGACTGGTCGCTGGCGTTCCAGATGTTCGCCCTGCAGGGTCTGCCGGAATTTCTGACCGTCCAGGCAAAGATCGACCGCATGGAGATCAGCGCACAGAGCATCCAGATGGTCAAGGAGCGTCAACGCCTGACGCACGAGCCCATCCTGAATCCGTTCTCGAAGGAGTTCGCCCACCAGCCATCACCACCGCCGCCACCCACCAAGAAAATCCCGATTCCGAAGTACGCGGATTAGCCGGCCTCTGAGGCCATCAGGGTTCCTTGTCCCCCTGTTCCATGCGCTCAATCTGCTGTGCCTTCTGCTGTTGGGTCCGTTCCATCTCTTTAGCCGCGCCCTTCGCTTTCTGCGTCAAGCCCCCCTCGGAGAAATACATCGTGGCGGTCGTCCCGATCAGGAGGAGCACCAGCAGCCAACGCATGAGCAGTTGCACGGCCTTGTCGCCGCTCAGCATCATCGTGGCAAACATGAGGACCGCCGCTGCAAACGCGACAGTGAGAACAGTGGACTGGTAGGGACTCAAGCCAGGAATGGCGATCGTGAACCGGGAGGCCATATCTTTGGCACGGTCGGTGACCTGGTTCACCGTCGCGTTCGGACTGCCGACCTTCGAGCTTTCTCCGTTCTCCACGACCTTGACCCGCGCGCGATAACGTGCCGGGATGCTGTCCAGCTTATCGGTGAACACCACCGTTCCCTTGTCATCCACATACGTGTAGGTGGTCGCCCAAGCGCTTTCCATAGAACCCGCCATGAACCACCCACACCAGAGGAGTACGAGGCCGGCGAGGAGCCCAACTTTGTTCCATCCGAACACTCGTATCTGTCGTGTCCACAGTCTGGTGTGCATAGATGTCCTCCGTCCATTCGATGACCGGCCAAACAGTTTTAGACCCTTCGCGGCCACGGCCAGTAAGCCAGGACAGATACGCCGACCACGACCACCGTCGCGATCAGGACCACCTCCTGAGGTACCGGCAGATAGACCAGACGCTCGGCGTAATGGGCCAGGAAGTCTCCTGCGTACCCGAGGTCCGGATCATGTCGTCTCCGGAGCCACACCTCGAGGTACGTTAATGGACACGTCCACCGGAACAGTTGCAGGCACATGCTGA
>CAYJUP010000261.1:0-3165 GCA_964373365.1 uncultured Nitrospiraceae bacterium | reverse complement strand
AAGAAGCTGCAGGCGCGGTACGAGCAGACGCGCGACCTGCAGGCCGATTTCAAGCAAAGTACCAAGATCGAAGGCTTTGCCACGCCGATCTCGTCAAGGGGGCGGATGTATATCAAAAAACCGGGCCGGCTCCGGTGGGATTACCTCGATCCGACCGTGGAAGAGATCTACGTCAACCGGAACGATGTCATGATGTACGTGCCGGAGCACAAGCAGGTGCTGGTGGGCAAGCTCACGCAAATGGCGGCCTCTCAGGCCCCCCTGCAGTTGCTGCAGGGGGTGGCGAAGCTGGAGGAGCAGTTCGAGCTGGAGCCGACTCCGGGAAGAGAGCGCGGGGAAGGCGGGGTGCTGCTGGTGACGCTGCTTCCGAAGCAGACGGAGCCGGCGTCCGTGCGGACCGTGGACCGGATCGTGCTGGAACTGCAGCCGAAGACCTACTTCATCAAAACGGTGTCCATCCATGAGATCAGCGGGAACGTCTCGACGTTTCAATTCAACAACCTGAAACCCAATACCGGCCTCAAGAACGCTTTGTTCGAGTTCGAGACGCCGGCCGGCGTGGAAGTGGTCAAAGCTCCCGCTCTGAGCCCGCCATAACGAGGACGTTGAGTCAGTTGGATCCGTTGGGTCAGTTCAGTCAGAGAGGTCAGAGGAGCCCGTTAAGTCTCACTACGGCGTCCCCGGATCTAACGGATAAACGGACCTAACAGACGTGACTGACCTAACGGAGTAAACGGCCCTTGTGCCGAAAAGGAGAGCACATGATTGCGACGAGCATCAAGGCCGTGAGTGAAGCGGTCGAACAAGCGGTTGCGGCGCTTGATTTTGAACGGGTGCGCAAAGAGTACTGGGATCAGAACGAGTTCGTCTTTCTCAACGGTTTCCTCCCTCGAGCGGCGGTGGAAGAGTATCTGGTCTCTCAGGCCTACCGCCTGAAGCCCGAGTTGAACCGCAACTACATTCCGGGGCACAAGAAGGGAGGAAGCGTCAGTTACTACACGGTGCGTGAAAAGGCCCCGGAGTTCATGGAGCTGTATCGGTCGCCTGCGTTCATCGATTTTCTGAGCCGGTTAGTTGGCGCTCGCCTGATGCGCTGTCCTGACAACGATCCCCACTCGTGCGCGCTCTACTACTATACGGAGCCGGGGGACCACATCGGTTTCCACTATGATACGTCCTATTACAAGGGCGCCCGCTATACTATTCTCATGGGGCTGGTGGATAAGTCCGAGAGCTGTCGGTTGGTGTGCCAGCTCTTCAAGGATGATCCCGCGCGGGAGGTCAGAGAGCTTCAGCTCGCCACGGAGCCCGGCGATATGGTGATCTTCAACGGCGACAAGCTGTGGCACGCCGTGACGCCGCTGGGCGAAGGGGAAGAGCGTGTGGCGCTCACGATGGAGTACGTCACGAACCAGGAGATGGGGCGCTTCAAGCGGATCTACTCAAACTTGAAGGACGCCTTCGCCTACTTCGGCCTCAGAGCCCTCTTGAAGCGATCGGTTGAGACCCGGCACGAGTGACCGAGCGGCGCCGGTTTCTATGCAGTGCCACCCCGCCGACGGTGCCCCGCACGGGGGCGCCCTCTTGCCCCCACACGTTCTGGTTATATCTGGTCCCCGCTGTTAGTCGGAGACGGTTGACCAACACACGCACTGCAATCGTTTAGGCAGTGAACGGACCGTCCAGGATCATATGGTTATTCACGGACTTGCTGATCACAGTCAGCAGCTCCTCCTTCGACACCGGCTTGACCAGGTAGTCCAGCACGCCTTGTTTGATCAATGAGACCGCCAGGTCAAGGTCCGGGTACCCCGTCAAGACCACCACAGGCACGTTCGGGTATTGCGTCCGGAAATAGGCAATGGCCTCGGTTCCATCGACTTTCGGCATCCGAATGTCGCAGAGGATCGTGTCCACCATGAGCGGATTGTCGTCCGAGTTCAGGGTCTTGATCGCGTGTTCCCCATCGTAGGCCTCTACCACCTCGTACCCGGCCTTGGTGAGGTTCAAGCGGAGCGGCTTCCTAACCTCCTCCTCATCGTCCACAATCATCACGCGTCCCTGTCTGCCGTTCACCGCATCAAATGGATGCATTCCCATCGCGCACCTCCTGTTAGTTGTTCCCCACCGGGAATTGAATGGTAAATGTAGTCCCCTTTCCTTCCTCGCTCTCGAGTCCGATCGTTCCGCCGTACTTGGTCACGATCTTGTGTGCAATGCTCAGTCCTAACCCAGTCCCCTCTCCCGGGTCCTTGGTCGTGAAGAACGGGTCGAAGATCTTGTTCAACACAGCCTTCGGCATCCCGCATCCGGTGTCAGCGATCAAGACTTTCATCGTGTTACCCTGGGGCTCGGTGGCCAGGGTCAGGCGTCCTCTTCCGTCCATCGCCTGCGCGGCATTGCAAATCAAGTTGATGAATACTTGATCGATTTCCGACCGGTGGGCTCGAACGCATCGCACTGGCTGAAACTGCGTCACCACCTCCACGTGTCCGAACTGCGGATTCCGCTGGACCATCTTGACCGCCTCAACCAGCCGCTCGCGGAGATCAACCTCGACCTCCCCGTTGCAGGAATTCGTGCGGGCATAAGCAGCGAAGTCTCTCACGACCGTGGAGACATGCTTTGAGTAGTCCACGATGTCCCCGGCATACTCTTTCACCTTCTCCGGGTCATTTTCTTCCCTGATGATCTCGGCCATGCCCAGGATCCCTTGCACCGGGTTGTTGATTTCATGGGCCATGCCGAAGACCAGCGTGCCAAGGCTGGCCAGCTTCTCGGTTTGAATGAGCTGATCTTGGATCTGCTTTTGCTCGGTGACGTCCCAGATCACAATCCCGGTCTGCTGCTGGACGCTCTCGCGGAGGTTCACGGGGAAGAGGCGGTACTGGTACGCGCGTTTCTGCGCCTCGAACTCACCGTCGTGCTGGCGGTTTTCATCTTGACCAGCGGGTGTCTTGAGCCCGCTGATCAGCCGGTGCTACCGGGATGCCGTCACCGGCAACACGTCAGAGACCGAGCTTCCGACGAGCCTTGAACGTCCTGACCCAAAATGCTGTTCAGCCAGCGCATTGGCATACACGACCTGCTGCTCCTGGTCCACGATCAGGATCGCGCCGGGCAGGCTGGCCAAGATCTTCTCCATCTTGTCATACGCGCGTCGCA
>CAYJUP010000260.1:1713-3186 GCA_964373365.1 uncultured Nitrospiraceae bacterium | reverse complement strand
CGATCGAACTCATGCACCATCCTTCTGCCACTGGCTCTTTGGAATTGCGGCCTGAATCTAAACCTGGCTCGGTTTTCTGTCCAGACGGGCACGGTGGCCAGGATCCGCCACCTGTTTTCGGAACGAGGGCCAGACCCCTCCGCCGACGCCATTTCCCCGGTGTCGCCGATCCTGGCGGCCCCTCTTGGGTCGCCCGGTCGCCTCGATGGCTCTCAGGTTCGCTCCAAATGCGGCTCAGCCGGTTCCGGGCGCATGCAGGAGCCCGGCGTCTGCCTCCTTTCCCGTCGCTCTTTCAGTCCAGGTGATGACTGTCATGTCGGCGGAGATGTCGCCAAGGCGGCGATCACCTCCCTGGCCCTGTTGAACATCGCCAGCGTCTCCAACCCGCACGCCAGGTGCACACGCAGACATCGCGCGTGTGTGAGGAGCCGACCGGCGATGTTGATCACATGGAAGCGAATCGCCTTCAGTCGTCGCTCGCCCCACGTCTCCCCGAGCACCAGTCGCTTCATCGCGGTGTTCAGATTGAACGCCAGGATCATCATCCACCACCACGCGGCGTTGGCGCCGAACAGGCCCGACGGCATCTTGCCTCCCGCGAGGTCCCCCTTCATCACGGAGTGAGCCTCTTCGCTCTTGCCACAGCGTTGGTACAACCAGCTGATGAGCTTGTCGCCCGTCCAGCCGTCGGCTTCCTGCATGTTGGTCACAATCCCGAAGACCTTGTAGTGACCGGCCGTCCACTGCATCGTCTGGAAGGGAAGCTTCTGCTGATCCCCAAGTCCAGGCAGGGGCTGCTGCTCGAGAACCTCACGCGTCGCAAGGAATCGATAGGGCCGCTTGTTCTTGCTGTATCCCATCCCATCAGGGACGAAGCAGACCTCCGCCCACTCCCGCTTGCTTGGCAAGCCGTCCTCCCGCATGAATGGATGCCAGTCCGACGAGGACAGCTCCGCCACGGCCTTCTTGAACTCCGGCGTCACGTCGCAGCCAATGGCGAACTCGATGACGCCGAACTGCGGCTGGTTCAGGCGGTCTCCAACTCCGGAGCTCGTGTTGATACCCCGCCGTGTCCGACCGCACACGAACCTTCTTGACGCCTTCGGGGAGCACGTCGAGCGCCTCTTCCAACACCCGCAAGATCTGCCAACCCGCAGGGACGTTGCCGTCGCGGAACTCCGTATGAGCCACAAGGCCTTGTTCGGCCCACCAGACGTTGAGCGGCTGGTACGACTTGAAGTGCTTGTAGCAGTAGAGGGCCGTCGCCTTGTGGGTCTCGATCAGCGTCGCGTCGATATCCAGGGTCGCCTCCGTGGCTGGATGTCGGCGCTGGATGAACGCCAGGAGGTCTCGCCCGACCCGCTTGAGATCCTGCAGGTTCTTGTTGGGCGCGGGGATGAACGCCCCCTTCTCGTCCCGCTCCAGTACATCCAGGTCATCCGCGCAGTCCCCGCCAGCCAAGTTCAGCAGCAC
>CAYJUP010000260.1:0-1613 GCA_964373365.1 uncultured Nitrospiraceae bacterium | reverse complement strand
GACAGATTCTTGCGAATGCTCTCCACGAGCCCCGACACGTGAGCCAGCTCCAGGTACAGGGGCAGCCCCGCCAACGCAGTGACCCCCATCGGACGCCGGTCGATGTCGTACTGGAACGGAAGGACGCCGTGTGGCATACTGGTTTCACCTCGTTGGTCTTGCTGTCATGAAGGGGATCTTCTAGCGATTCCTTTGTACATCATGCCAACGAGGTAGTCTAGCCTTTTGACGCAAGAAACTTCGAGCTCTGGAGTCCACGCGGGGCTGCACGGTCTGCGGACAGAGAGGATCGCGGCACCCTTCGAGGGCATCACAACTCTCCAAGTGGTACGAGGGCTACCCCACGTCACTCGGGGCGGTCGTCTTCCAGCCCTTCTTCTAAGGAATGCAGGAAGTTAGGAGCGCAGGAGGGGACCTGGGCCAGGGCCGCGTCGTCCACCTCTGCTATGACGCGCCTGACGTCGAGGCGAGGCCGGCCAAAGTTCAGGAGCAGGCCGTGTCGTCGCCCCACGGCCTTGAGATACGATCGCACGACCGCGAAGTGGGAATCGTCGATCGCCCTGATGGCCTTGAGCTGCACCACCATTACGTCCTCGACGAACACGCCCAGATCGTGCTTTCCCACCCTGATGCCATCGTAGACGACGGGCACACGCTTCTGACGCGCGAAGACGATGCGTCGCTTCTCGAGCTCGATGCAGAGGGCCTCCTCGTAGATCTTCTCGAGGAACCCTGGGCCCAGCGTCCGATGAACAGCGATGGCCGCCCCGATGATCCTCCCCGAGAGTCCCTCGTGTTCGAGCATCTCCTGCCTTCCTTCCTTCCTGCCTTCCTTAGAAAAAGGCCGTGGACAAGACCAGACCGGCAACGGTACTGCTGCCTGTGATCCCGCGTAAAGCGACATCGAGCGACATCGAGCACGCGATCCCACGGTGGTGGCTCGATGGGTAGCGGCCAGCCCTGGTGACTACAGGAGAAGCCCTCGGTTCAACCGGTGACCCTCACACGCGCCTCGTCCACAGCCAACGAAAGGATTGCGACGCTTCCGGGTCGAGGAGCTGTCCAGCCACCGGAGTCCGACCCTGTCTCCACAGAAGAGCCAGCACCAGTAGGGGGGGGCGGCTTGCCACCTCACATCAGGAGCAGCCCCAGCGAAGAGGGATGAGGGTTGCGGGGCCTCTGTGTCCCCCGGGCCCAGAAGCGCCCCCCGGCGCACGGGCCAGTCGTGTAGACCCGCCAGACTTCACCCAGGGGGTGAACCCGAAGGGCGGCCGTCGTCACGCTCAACCCGAGGCCAGATCATGGTTTGCGCGGTCCCCCACCTCCGGGTGATGGAGAATCGGGGGAGCGACGGCGGCTCGATCGAAGCACTCGAACACCAAGCCGTCCTCGGTGAGCTTGGCGGCCTTGATCATATCCATGTGCCAATCGTCGAGAATGGCGCACGACAGCAGGGCCTGGTGCTCCTCCTCGCGCATGAGACGCGCGGGCTCAAGAGACTGGGGATTGCGGAAACGTTCCGCGGGGTGTATGGTCGCTCCAGACTGGCAAGTCGAGCAATGGAGGAAAAACCATGGGCCTGACTCTGCGGCTTGACAAGATGACGGTCCGCG
>CAYJUP010000259.1:0-3193 GCA_964373365.1 uncultured Nitrospiraceae bacterium | reverse complement strand
ACCGGCGTACCCAGGACCGGCGTCCCACAGGCTAGGGCTTCGACCGTCACCAAGCCAAAACCCTCCAGTTCGTGCGTGGGCATGAGGACCAGATCGGCCGCCTGGTAATACTTCGGCAAGAGATCCTCGGCAATGAACCCCAGCAGACAAACCTGATCGGTCAGGCGGAGGTCCTGAATCAATCGTTCGAGAGCGGGGCGCAAGGGGCCTTCCCCTCCGATGAGAACCAGGAGATCGCGCGCTTCCTCCCCCAACTTCTCGATTGCGTGCACCAGGTTCTCAAGGCCCATCCGCGGCACGAGGTTGCGCACGGTCAACAGCAACACTCTGTTCAGCGGGAGCTGAAGCCGTCGTCGGACTTCCACCGGATCATCGGGAGGCCGGAATCGGTTCGGATCGGCCGCTCCGGGAATGATGTGAAGTCGAGCCTCCGGCAGTGCATGGGTCGTGAGCACGCGTCGCTTCATGAATTCACTCAGCACCACGACCCGCGCACAACGATGCATGACGGCCCGCTCGCACCATCGACGGAGCCGTGCGTTGAATGCGTGGCGCACGCGTTCGAGCACGGTTGTCCCAAGAGATGTCCGGGACAGATACTCGTCGTGTGCCAAGGAGAGGCACAGATAGACCCACCGACCAGCCTGTCGCCGTCGCCGCAGGACGGGACCCAACCCTGCGAGGGATTGGTGTATGACCACCGCGTCCGTCGCCGCCGCGCCTCTCGCTTGGTCAAAGGCCTGTATCGATCGTACGAGCGAGGACAGTACGAACGTCGGATCGTTCCGTCGCGAGGCGTGATAGCGATGTTCCGGAATCGCGTCGACCGACACCTGCGGACGTGGATCGTTCAGTGGCGCGCGCGCCACCACACTCACCTGGTGACCCCGCCGGCGCAATCCGTGCGCTTGCTCACGCAGGACCCGCTCGGCGCCCCCAATCACCCTCGCGGCCGACACTTCCGCCAGCAAAAGAATATTCATTTTCCGTGATGGGTCACGTAAGTCGAACTCATCACTCGTCACACTTCACGCATCACGCCTGACATCTGCTGGTGCCAGAGCTCCAGGACCAGCAACGCGTAAATCTGGTCGGCAAAGTTCCGGGCGCCGGTCTCGTGTTCGTGCACCAACCAGCGGACGTACTCCGGTCTGACATAGCCGCGTCGACGGACCGTCTCATCCGACAGCAGGTCATGGACCATTTCGCGTAGGTCCTCCCGGAGCCAGCGGGCCAGCGGCACTTGGAATCCGTACTTCGCGCGGCTGAGAATTGTGGAGGGGAGCAGACCACGTAACGCCCTGCGCATGAATCCTTTTAACCGCCACCCCGCGAGGCGGAGTGATGCCGGCAGGGTCAGGGCAAAGGAGAGCAGCTCATGGTCGCAGAACGGCACGCGCAACTCGAGCGAGTGCGCCATGCTGACCCGATCCCCCATGCGAAGGAGATCGTCAGGCAGATAGGTTTGCAGGTCCAGGCCCATGGCACGGTCTGCCGGTTCCTGAGAGGGCCATCGGTTAAACGCGGACCGGTATTCCTCGTCCGTGGTCGTTGCACCGACTTGCTCCAACCATTCGGGCGTAAAGACCGATGCACCCCACTCGGGCGGGAGGAATGAGATCCACCGCACATACTGCTCCGCCACCGAGAGATGACCATCACGCAGAAACCGCTTGAGCCGGCCGATCTGGTCCCGGCTTCCGTCACCCTCGGGAAGTCGCGGGGCAAGGTGCGTCGCGATCCACGCGCGGAGGGCTCCTGGCGCGTGCGCGTACCGCGCCGCCGCGTGAACACCCAGGTAGCGAGGGTACCCGCCGAACAACTCATCCCCTCCTATCCCTGACAGGGCCACTGTCACGGAACGTCGCGCCACCTCTGATACGAGATAGGTGGGGATCGCCGAAGAGTCTGCAAACGGCTCGCCCATTGCTTCGACAATGCGGGGCAACAGCTTCACAGCATCGGGGCGAAGCCTCTCCTCGGTGTGATCGGTGCCAAAGTGGTGCGCCAGGGCGCGGGCCGCATCGAGTTCGTTATAGGAATGGTCGGCTTCCGCATCATACCCGATGGAGAACGTGCGAATCGGTCCGTTGCTGGCCCGACGCATCATCGCGAGGATCGCGCCGGAATCGAGCCCCCCGGACAGAAATAGCCCCAAGGGAACGTCGCTGACCAGATGAGCGCGCACGGTGTCCTGGAGGAGCGGGACAAAGCGATTCGCCGCATCGGTTGGGGACAGCCTCGATGGCAGCGGGCTGAAGTGGTTCGGGCGGAAATAGCGACGCGCCCCGATCCGCCCGTTCACGATCCTGAGCAATTCGCCGGGCAGCAGTTGTTGAACCCCGTCATAGACCGTCCCGGGGCCGGGCACATACAGCCGCGTCAAGTATTGCGCCAATGCCTGTGGACGAACAGATGGAGGCGGTAACGCCGCCAGCAGAGCCGGCAACTCGGACGCAAACACCACGCGGCGCTCCCCTTCCGGCCCGTCTGCCCGAACCGCATAATAGAGCGGCTTGATGCCCAATCGATCCCGGACGAGCAACAGCGTCTGTCGCTCGCGGTCCCAGAGCGCATACGCGTACATCCCCCGGAGTCGGTGGATGCCGTCCTCGCCTTCCTGCTCATAGAGATGCACCAGCACTTCGGTGTCGCAGTTCGAGACGAAGCGATGCCCTTTCCGGATCAGGTCGTCTCGCAGTTCCCTGTAGTTGTAGATCTCCCCGTTCATGACCACCCAAATCGTACCGGTCTCGTTGGTCATTGGTTGATGTCCGCCTTTGGGGTCAATGACACACAATCGCCGCACTCCGAGCGTGACGCCGCGTTCCAGATGACGGCCTTCCTCGTCCGGCCCACGGTGTTCCAGCCGGCGCAGCATGCGGTCAAGCACCGCGGCATCCCCCTGCCCGACAAACCCACAGATCCCGCACATTGGTTCCGTCAGTCTCCTCCCCCGTTGCTGCCGCTCATTGGAGGTCTCCCTTTCTTAGCCATGACCTCAATGGATAATCCCCAGGCTCTTCGATCAAGCCCCAGACCCGCCAGAGCTCGGTAGACAAGCCGGTCGGTCATTTTCAAAGAGTTTCGTAACACTGACGTCCCTCCTCCGGATTGTCCATACGCATATCGCTGGCTTGGAGGAGCGGAGCGCACTGCGATGATGTCAAATCCAAAGCGGGGCAGGTGGTAC
>CAYJUP010000258.1:1798-3208 GCA_964373365.1 uncultured Nitrospiraceae bacterium | reverse complement strand
GAGGCCCTACCAGATGTGCGCGCACCGTGACGCCATCGCTCGGATACTGCACCATTGACTCTTTCAGGTCCCGGTCGCTGAACGTCTCCGCCATGGCTGTTTTCCCCCCAATAGCAGAGAGCTAACAGCGAGTAGCCAGCAGGTCTGAGCTATTCGCTATTGGCTATTCGCTACCAGCTAATTTCCCGCAATCGTCATCTCGCCGAGTTTGATCGTGGGACTGGCGATGCGACCGCGAAACACCAGATCGTTTCCCACCATCTCAATGTCGGCGAACATCCGCTTCAGGTTGCCGGCGATGGTAATTTCTTCCACCGGATAGGCCAGCTCGCCGTTCTCGATCCAGAGGCCGGCGGCCCCGCGGGAATAGTCGCCCGTGACCATATTGACACCGAACCCGATCAACTCGGTGACGTACAGACCGCCGCGGACCGACCGGATGATCTCAGCAGGGTCGGTCGCACCGGGGACCACATAAAAGTTCGTCGGTCCCACCGACGGGCTCTCGCCCACCCCCCGTGACGCATTCCCGGTGGAGGCCAGCCCTAGTTTCCTTCCGGAGTACGTGTCGAGGAGATAGCTGGCGAGCACGCCCCGGTCCACGACCGTCGTCTTTCTGGTCGGAAGGCCCTCTCCATCAAACGGCCGTGACCCCAATCCCCCCGGCAGCCGGCCGTCGTCATAGATCGTCACGAATTCTGGCGTCAGTCGTTTCCCCAGTTGCCCAATCAGAAACGAGGCGCCCTTGTACAGGGCATACCCGGAAACGGCGCCGCAAAGATTCGCCAGGAGACTGCCGGCCGTTTCCGGATCGAAGATCACCGGCACGCGGCGAGTGGCCAGCTTGCGGGCCCCCAAGCGGCGCACCGTCCGCCGGGCCGCCTCCTGCCCCACCGACTCCGGGCTGTCCAATCGAGCGAACTTGCGCTGAACGGCATACCAGGAATCCCGCTGCATACCGGTCGAGTCCGGAGCGGCCGCGATCGGCGACACCGAGACCGAGAAACTGGAGCTTCGATATTCTCCCAGAAATCCCCGCGTGGTGCCCAGCACGATCCGGCCGGACGACGAATCGAACTCGGCTCCCTCCGAATTGATGATCCTCGAGTCCGCCGCCAGCGCGGCCGCTTCGGTTCTGCGCGCCAGATCGATCTGAGCTTCCGTGCTCAAAGAGGTCGGGTCATACAGATCGAGGTCGGGGACGTCGCCGGCCATCAGCTCTCCTGCCGGCAGCCCGGACATGTCGTCCTCCGCCACCGCCGCGGCCAGCGCGCAGGTGTCCGACACCAAGCGATTCAGAGACTCTCTGGAGAAATCGGAGGTGGAGGCGCTGGCTGAGCGCTGTCCGACGAAGACGCGGAGTCCCAGGCGTTTCTCCCTGGCCTTGGTCAGACGGTCCACTGCGGACAG
>CAYJUP010000258.1:0-1698 GCA_964373365.1 uncultured Nitrospiraceae bacterium | reverse complement strand
CCCCCGACCGTGATCTCGTCTATCCGAATGGTGGGAAGCCCGACTCCGACCGGCACGGTCTGTCCTTCCTTGCCGCAGGTGCCGACGCCCTCGTCGAGCTTCAGGTCGTGGCCCACCATCGAGACCTTGGTCAAGATCTCCGGTCCATTGCCGATGAGCGTCGCTCCCCGCACCGGCCGCGTCACGGCGCCATCCTCGATCAGGTACGCTTCGCTGGCCGAGAACACGAACTTGCCGTTGGTGATATCCACCTGACCGCCCCCGAACGACACCGCGTACAGCCCCCGCTTCACCGACCGGATGATCTCCTGGGGGTCCGACCCTCCGGCCAGCATAAAGGTGTTGGTCATGCGAGGCAGGGGGATACTCTGGAAGCTTTCCCGCCGGCCGTTTCCGGTCAGGGAAATCCCCATCAACCGGGCGTTCAGACGGTCGGTCAGATACCCTCTCAAGACCCCTCGCTCGATCAGCACCGTGCGACCGGTCGGAGTGCCCTCGTCGTCCATGTTGAGAGACCCGCGCCGGAATGGCAGCGTCCCGTCGTCCACGATCGTACAGACCTCCGATGCCACTCGGCGGCCTATCAGGTTGGTGAAGGCGGAGGTCTTGCGTCGGTTGAAGTCCGCTTCCAACCCGTGACCGATCGCCTCATGCAACAGGACCCCCGGCCAGCCGCTCGCCAGCACCACCGGCATTGCCCCGGCGGGGGCTTCCACCGCCTTCAGGTTCAGGATCGCCTGCCTCGCCGCTTCCCGGGCGTACTGAAGGTACCGATCCCGCTCTCGGAAAAACGCAAACCCGATACGCCCGCCACCGCCGAAGGTTCCGATCTGTCGATTCCCGCCGTCTTCGGCGATGCAGGTCACCTGTAAACGGGACAGCGGTTGCACATCGCTCACCAGCAGACCCTCGGACGTCGCCACCACCACCACCTTGTGCTCGGTGTTGAAGGAAGCCATGACGTTTTTGATCCTAGGATCGTAGCGTCGGGCCTCGACATCAATCTGGTCGAGCAACTCAACCCGCTCCTGCGTGGCAATCTCGGCAACCGAGGTCTCGGCGGGGTAGAGATCCCGAGTCGGCCGTGTGCGATGGGTCACGGGTAAGGGATCGGCACCCTGTGGAGAGTTCGCGATATAGCGGGCGGTGTTGGCCGCAGTTTCGAGATCTCGCCGCGTGAGCTCATCGGAATACGCAAAGCCGGTCTTTTCTCCCGCAGTGGCGCGGACGCCGACGCCTTTCGAGACGCTTTTGGCGGCTCGCTTGACGATGCCTTCCTCCATCGACACCGACTCGGAGATGCAGGACTCAAAATAGAGGTCGGCATAGTCCACGGCGCGGACTTTCACCTTCCCGAGAGCGTGCTGAATGTCCGGCTCGCCCAGGCCGAAGAGGGCCAGGTCCGTTGTCCGGTCCTTTGACTGGTCCGTCGCCATGCTTCGCATACCTCCGAAGATAGCGGAATGGAGTATAGCTGATTCATTTCGACCGACGCAACGACTCAGGCTTCGGTAAGATTTTCAGATGGCTTGTCAGGCGGGACGCGCGCAACGCGATGAATAAGGATTCACCCTCATGACGGGTGCCCGGTTTGCGCTCGCCGGGGAGCCAGCCAGGTGGCTTCACCGTTCGGTTCCTACGGTACAACGAATGAGGGATGCCACGTGGACGCAGGTCGGTGAGCCGGCCGCCTCTTTT
>CAYJUP010000257.1:0-3228 GCA_964373365.1 uncultured Nitrospiraceae bacterium | reverse complement strand
ATACCCACTCTTTCCCCACCCGACGCTCTTCCGATCTGTCAACCGGGTGGGGAATGGTGCTGGCTGCCCGATTAACGGACCGGGTCGGAAAAGGAATCCGGACTGCTCCTCGAGATGCGATCATCGCGGCCTCTACCCCACCGGAGCGGCTAGGGCTGGCCTTCGGCTTTCATCGGGCACTGGATACGGCTGGAGCAGTCGTGGGGCCGGCTGTGGCCCTGGTCTTGCTGGCAATCTGGACAGCCGACTATCGTTTGGTCTTCTGGGTGTCCATCGCGCCGGGAGTGGTGGCCGTTGCCTTGATCGTGTGGTTCATCGAGGCTGATCGGCCGGCCTCGGCAATGGCGGCGGCGTTCTCGTGGCATCTTCGCAGCTTCGATGCGCGCTTTCTCGGATTCATTACAGTCGTCGGCTTGTTCTCTTTGGGCAATTCCAGCAACGCCTTTCTGCTCCTCAAGGCAGCGCACGTCGGGATGAGTCCGGCGTGGATCTCTGGATGCTACTTGGTCTTCAACGCCGTGTACGCGGTGGTGTCGATCCCTGGCGGGATATTGGCAGACCGGTTCGGCAAGGGAAGAATGATCGTGGGTGGATTCGGTCTGTTCTCGGGAGTGTACGCGGGGTTCGCGCTGGCGACAACCAGCTGGCAGATTGCCGGGCTGTTTGTCCTGTACGGAATCTACATGGGGCTGACAGAAGGAATTCAACGAGCATACGTCGCTACACTCGTGCCGAAGGAGCGAACAGCCACGGGCTTTGGCCTCTACCACATGGTCGTGGGTGTGGCGATCCTGCCTGCCAGCCTCATCGCCGGGCTGCTCTGGGACTCCATTGGGCCTGCTGCTCCGTTCTGGTTTGGCGCGGGCTTGGCGGCGCTGGCGGCCGTGCTATTTGTTGGAATCTCACGGCAGCATGCATGACTGTTCTGGATCAACTCTCCGGTCTATTCACGTCTACTGAGGCACATGCGGTAGTCCCGGCTTCGCGTTGATCATCGGTTCATTGGCCAGCAGAAGGTAGCCGTAGCGTTCCAGGATCACGGGAAAGCCTGCCGCCTCGGCCGGAAGTTGGGGCCTCAGCCGGGCCTGCAGCAGGATCATCGTCCGGCCTGGCTGAGTCAGGTAAGGACGAATCCTCTCTTCCTCGCCGGCCGGGATGACGATGGCTTTGCGTTTTGCGTAAAAGACGGACGATGGCCGCGTCGAACCGTACAAGATGAAACGGTCGCCCGGTCCGAGATTCATTCCTGCCGCGTACGCCAGTTCCTGCGGTGGAGCAATGAAGTACCGATTGAGCCTGGGCAGCGTGATCTGAATAGCGATGAGCGCGACTAGCGCAATGGTTGCGCCGGCAGCCCAGAAGACTCCGGCCCGCCGGCTTTCAGCCAGACCGAAGTAACCCACCATCGCCATCCCGATCATCAAGACCGCCGCTACTAGATAGGGTCCGGCCAAAGGGGCGCTTAGGTCGAGTTGGCTGGCGGCAGGAAATTCCTTTGCGATCTCGTCGATGAATTTCTGGTACTGGAGGGGGAGCAACGCGAACGCGATCGCCAGCGCGAACCCGAGCCCCATCATCGTATGGATCGAGGCTCGGATACCGCGAGTCGCTGGTTCAACTAGGCTGCGATGCCAGAACGAGGCGGTGAGCAGGGACGCGGCCGGAAAGAGCGGCCCGATGTAATGGGGCAGGCGGGTCGCTGAGGCTGTAAAGAACAGGAACACGCCCACCACCCAGAGCGCCGCAAAGAGTTCCAGCTCTTGCGAGGCCGTTGTTCGTGAATCGTTACTCGTTAAACGGTTCACGGTTAACGGTTCACGGTTCACGCTCCCAGAGCCCCTCGCCTCGCGCCAGTTCTTGAATGCTTGATACAACGCTGCTGGCAGGAGTCCGCTCCAGGGGAAAAAGCCCAGGAAGAGAACCGGGAAGTAGAAGAACAGGCCAAACCCATGGCCTTCCATGGGGCTCAAAAACCGACCGATGGTGTGGGCCTGTGCCGGGGCTGTATACGCTGCCCCGTGGATTGCGAGCATTGCCGCATACCAAGGAAGAGCAAGCATGGCGAGCACGAGGGTTCCAACAAGCGGATAACCTTGGTGCCAGTACTCACCCCATCGTCGTGTGAATGTGAGATAGAGGGCCGACGTCAGGAAGGGAAGAATGACTCCCACCGGCCCTTTTGTGAGCATCGCGAGCGCCATACCGACGTAAAAGAGCCACACAAAGTGACGCTCGCGCCCTTCTCCGTGCAAGCCCATCCAGAAGCCATAGAGCGAGAGCGTCGTGAAAAAGATCAGGACACTGTCCGTCAGGGCCATCCGGCCAAGCCCGATGATTTCGATGTTCAGCAGCAACATCAGTCCCCCAACCAGGCCGATAAGGGGACCGCGGAGGCGGGTCAGAACCAGATACTGCAGGAGAATCGAGGCCAACCCGAACAGGGCCGACGGAAACCGCGCAGCGAATTCGTTCACTCCGAAGAGACGGTACGAGGCGCTCATGAGCCAATACAGGAAAACCGGCTTTGCGACCCGCAGTTCGTAGTTGAAGGTGGGGCTAATCCAGTCCCCGGTTTCGTACATCTCCCGCCCCGCTTCGGCGTTTCTCCCTTCATCTCGATCGGTCAGTCCCATGGACCCAAGTCCCACGAAGAAGAGGACCCCGGCAAGCGAGAGCAGAAGCAACAGGTGCTGGAATGAAAAGGTTCGCTTCACTGGAGGCTTCGGATCGAGGAGGCCCAAGTCCCGTCCGTCATCGTAGGCTCACAACTGGGCGGGAGGAGTGGCGGGGCTGGTCGCGCCGGTACGTCTCGGGCGATAGACCAGCATGAGATTGCGGAGGTAGACGAAGGAGGCGACGCTCTGCCCGGCAATGAACACCGGATCTTTCCGGTAAATCGCATAAGCGAGCGTCATCAACCCCCCGATCAAACTCATGTACCAGAAGCTGATTGGCACGCGGCTTTCGGCGCTCCGCTCCGAAGCGAGCCACTGGACCACCCACCGCATGAAGAAGATGCCTTGCCCGAAGAACCCGATCGCGAGCCAGATTTTTTCGATAGTCGTCATGCGTGTGACGTTAAACGTTAATCGTTATTCGTGAATCGCCAAGAATAGACTTCGGCCGAGAAATACATGCGTTTAACGGTTAACCGTCAAGTGACAACTGATCCATGACACATAAATTTTCTGTACGGTATGACAACAGATCCATGACAGGGCGTTGCTG
>CAYJUP010000256.1:0-3243 GCA_964373365.1 uncultured Nitrospiraceae bacterium | reverse complement strand
ACGGCTCTGTCGGCGTAGACCGCTTGGAAATACCGTTCCCCGCCGCTCGTGATAATTCCACTGTACCGACGTTCCGGGTTCATCTTGACATCCTCGAGACCTTTCCGTTCAAATTCAGTCGCAGGCCCATTCTGGGGGTTGATCGGCCAGAGGCCGATGAGGCGGTACCGGATCTTGGTGCCGGTCTTCGCAGCAAGCTCGCTGGACTCCTTCAAGAACTGAGCCGGCAAGGGCAAGGTGTGGGAGACCCGCCAATCTTCCGACGCCACGATCTTGCCTCTTTTCTGCAGCCGTTCTACGACTTGAATCGTATAGAACGTCCGGCCTGCTTCGATCACGGCGTGCAGATAGTCGGCCACGGTTTCCGGAGGAATGCCGAGCTGGGCGCTGGATTCATTTGCCGCTGACGAAAGGGCTGGGTAGCCCATCACGACCAGGAAGATCGTCAGTGCTCTGCCTAAGAACGCTTTGCCGACCATATTCCTTTCTCCTTTCCTTGGAAGAGGCTCGTTGTTGAAATTCCTTACAGTTCTGCGGTAGCGTTCCCCCGCAACGCGGACCTATGCCTCAGATCTCGGTGGGGGTGGAATTGTACCAGCGAAAGGCTCCGATGAACCAGAAGAGAAAGTGGCCGGCTTCCTGTATTGAACTCATTGTCACAGCCGGCGAGACTCCGAAGCGCCTTGATGTATTCCTGGCCAACCGCGAGCCGACGCTGTCCCGCACGGCTCTTCAGCGCTTGATACTGGACAGGCGTATCACTATCAACGGCCGCGCCGTCAAGCCCAGTCAAAAGATTAAACCCAGCGACCGTATTGTTCTGGAAATCCCTCGGCCCGAGCCGCTCGAGCTGAAGCCGGAACCGATCCCGCTCGATGTCCTGTATGAGGACGAGGCGCTGCTGGTCCTCAACAAACCGGCCGGCCTCGTCGTCCACCCGGCGCCGGGGCACTGGTCCGGCACCCTCGTCAATGCGCTCCTACATCACTTTGACTCGCCTGAGGGCTCGCTGTCGTCCATCGGGGGCAAGGAACGGCCGGGGCTGGTCCACCGGCTTGATAAGGAGACCTCGGGAGTGATGGTGGTGGCCAAGACCGATCAAGCCCACCGGTCCCTCGCCGCGCAATTCAAGCAGCACAGCATCACGCGCGTGTACGAGGCGCTCGCGTGGGGGGCCATCAAAAAATCAGAGGGCGTGATCGAGCTGGCCATCGGGCGTGATGTGAAGGAGCGCAAGAAGTTCTCGGCCCGCACCGCCCGGCCGAAACTGTCGGCGACAGCCTATCGGGTGGCCGAGCGGCTCGGCAAGCTCGCCACGCGGGTGGATCTCTTCCCTCGGACCGGTCGCACGCATCAGATCCGGGTGCACTTGACGGCCATCGGTCATCCGGTGCTGGGCGACCCGACCTATGGAGGGCGGAAAGTGCGGGAGCTCGAAGGGGTGATAATCCCACGTGTCATGCTGCACGCGCGGACGCTGGGATTCCTGCATCCGACCACCGGTCGCTTGATGGAGTTCGCGGCTCCACTCCCCCCGGACATGGAAGCGGTCCTTGACGCCCTTCAGGGCGCGGTGCGCAACCAAGGGTCGGCGTTCCGTGTCCCCTCTGCTTGACAGAAGCAAGACGGCAGAGTATGTGTCAACCTCCGATGGAGACTGGCGAGTTGCTGGACGTGATCGGCAGCTTGGTGTCGGCACTTAGAGCCTTCAGTGCAAAGCTGCCGGCTGTCGTGCCGCTTTCTGTGATGCCGGGAGGAATCAAGCCGACACCGGAAGCGGTCACGGCCTATGAACAGACGGTGTATCGGTTCCGCACGCAGGGCGGCGCCTCTGCCTACCGCCGGTTCAATGAACTGTTCATCGAATCCCTGGAAGCCTTCGAAGGGGGGCGGCTCCTGAGCGCGACCCAGCCCCTGCTCACCGTATTGGATCATCTGGAACTCATGCAGCGGGACAAGGAGATTGCGGTGACACCGGCGGAAGAAAAACGCATGAGCGAATATCGGACCACACTCAATCGGATCTTGCCGGGTAACCAACCGGAACTGGAGGGGGCTGGAAAGGGATTGTGAGCTCTAGACGTTTGGTCCGTTTTGTCAGTTGGGTCAGTCTGGTCCGTTAACGGACTGAACGGACACAACGTCCTAGTGTCCCATCTTGGGGCCGGCCGCGTTGGAGCCCTGCGAGACCAGCTTGAACCGGACGGTTTGATGACAGTGGGGACATTTGTAGCGGATCGTATTCTCATCGGGATGCTCGATGTCCTTGTCCTTGACCCACATCAGCAACCCGCAGAATGGACAGGTTCGAACCTGCGTGTTCATAGATCAACCCTCATGCAAAAGCCGGCAGCAAGCAGCTCGTAGCTTCAAGCTATTCGCTATGAGCTAAAAATGTACTGTAATACAAGGCGGGCTAGCCACTCAAGCCCATGATCACGTTTTCAGAACGAAAAGATTTTGATCCCGTCCATCTCGTCCGTCTCTACGAGCAGGCGCCCTGGGCGAAGGGGCGGACGGCGGAGGAGACGCGCCAGATGCTGGCGCAGACGGACCTCGCGCTCTCGGCGTGGGACGGCGAGCACCTAATCGGATTCGGACGGGTCTTGACCGATTACGTGTACCGGGCCTCGATCTGGGACGTGATCGTGGACCCAGCCTACCAGGGCCAGGACATCGGGACCCAGATCATGGAGCGCATTCTGCGCCATCCCGAACTGAAGCGGGTGGAGCTGTTCTGGCTCTGCACGCGGGACAAGGAGTCCTTCTACGAGAAGCTGGGGTTCAGCGCGAACGAACAGATCGGCATGGTGTGGGCACGGGTCAAACACGCTCGTCTTGAGTGACGGCTACGGGTGTGACAACGGGGGCAAGGAGCTCGCATCCAACTCGACTCGCAGATGTCATCCTCGTCAGCGTACGGACCGATGCCATTTCACCGGCCGACCTCAGAAGGAGGACCCTATGAACACCAAACGTTGGGCATTGGCCAGCCTTGCAGCGTTTGCCGTGATTTTTGTCCTGGAAGGCTTCATCCATGGAGTCCTGCTGGCTGATCTCTATCAGCAAACGGCCTCGATCTGGCGACCACAGGCCGAGATGCAGGGGCTCATGTGGCTCATGTGGGTGGGCTACTTGGTCTTCGCTCCGGTCTTTGCCCTGATCTACATCAAGGGATACGACGCAAAGAAGAGCGGAGCTGGCCAGGGGGTTCGTTACGGCCTGATCATCGGTATCCTATTA
>CAYJUP010000255.1:1461-3246 GCA_964373365.1 uncultured Nitrospiraceae bacterium | reverse complement strand
GCCGTGATCCGGCGGACGTTCCCATCCAGATCCCCGACCGTCGGATTCATCTGCACCATGGCGATTCGAAAGGTACGCATAGGGCTTTACACCATCTAGAATCCAGTGGTGGAGACAATGGAATCTCCACCACTGGCGCAAGGATAGCATCCAGTTGAAGGGGTATCAAACAGCTTTTAGACAGGGATCTCGCTGACTCAATACCGCCGCAAGTTCGGGACCGGAAGATTCCAAAGATCTTCCCGAACCGCCCCCCAGATCGCCTCCAACGTCACAGTAAGGTCTGGAGCCGACCGGGCGACGAATTTGACCGCCAGACCTGGAGCTGCCGGGGTTGAAACCGCTCCCAGCACCAGGCCAGGACGCTGCTCCAGAATAGTAGCTAGTACTACGTCGAGACGTTTCCAGACATCGGCGTCGACCGCATCGCCGATGACAAAGAGCGACGCCACATAGTCCCAGCTCCCGGCGAGGCCTACCGATTCAGGCAGTCGGCCAGGGACCACGCGATACCGTTCGACGACCGAAGCACCTGAAGCAGTTCGGATGCGGATCTCGTTTTCGACACCAGCGAACGCCCAGCGCTCCCGCATGGCAACCCGACCGGAGGCTATGGCGTCCCATAGTACTGCTGTCGCGCCAGGTGCAAGATCCACATGGATCGATTGGCGAAAGCGAGACCCGGCAAAAGGGATCGTGACCTCGGGCAACCATTCCAGCCGAGCTTCAGGACCAACCGAAAGACGAACCTCCTGCACAGCCGGCTCAGACAGACTTCGATAGACACGATTGGCGGATGGACTCGTCATCAGCACATGCGTCCCGGCATGGAACTGCGCCTCTACCGACACATGATCCCCACCGACCAAGCCACCAGATGGATTCACGAGCCAGGTGTAGGCACACCCGCTGTCGTCGAGATACGAAGGAGGAAAATGGTGCCAGGGACTCGTGCAAGACGAGCGCGTGAGTATAGTGCGCCGACCCTCGCGCTCGAACTCATAGGACAGCGCCCCACGCCGGCCAACTGATTCAAGCACAGAAGAACCGTCCACCGGAAGGTTCACAGGAGGCCTTTCTTCAATGGCGATGCACGCGCTGCGGCAAGAGCTGCTCAACCCAAGTGATCACCTGGTCGAGCCCCTGCCCTGTCTTGAGATTCGTAAAGAGATAGGGCAAGTCGCCCCGCATTCGCTTGCTGTCCCGATCCATCACGGACAAATCGGCTCCGACATGCGGCGCGAGATCGACCTTGTTGATCACCAGGAGATCGGACCGGGTGATTCCAGGACCACCTTTGCGTGGGATCTTATCACCGGCTGCCACATCAATAACATAGATGACTTTGTCCGCGAGTTCAGGGCTGAATGTAGCAGCCAGATTGTCGCCGCCGCTCTCGACAAACATCAGCTCGACATCAGGATGGCGCTTGAGCAAATCGTCCAAGGCCTCCTGATTATGGGACGCATCTTCACGGATCGCCGTATGCGGACAGCCTCCGGTTTCGACGCCTAGAATGCGGTCTTGAGGCAGCGCTCCCCGGCGCGTGAGAAACTCGGCATCCTCCTTGGTAAAGATGTCATTGGTGACCACCGCCAAGCTCACATGATCGCGCAGACGAAGGCAGAGCGCTTCGACAAGCGCGGTCTTGCCGGAGCCCACTGGGCCACCGATCCCAATGACGGGAATGCCTCGGGTGCGAGCCTTCGTCGAGTGCCCGCTTCCACAGAGATGTTCATCGTCTCGATGCATGATCAGACAAAGAGCTTATGGCGTATGGCTAAT
>CAYJUP010000255.1:0-1361 GCA_964373365.1 uncultured Nitrospiraceae bacterium | reverse complement strand
AATTTAAGCTCCGGACGAGCCGAACGACTCAGCTCCGCAATCAGAGGCGTCCACTGTTCGAGCAGACGCTGGCCATCGCGCTGACCAATCGGGAGTAGCTTGAGTGCAGCCGACACAAAGCCCACGGCCGTTTGATGGAGGTATCCGCCGACAGCGCTCTCCCGGTCCCACCCGGCCGCGCCGAGCGTCAGCCCCATGGCAATTGGTACATGCCCCGGTGTGGTCCCCGCGTCAATGCTCGCCTGAAAATTCTGCACCACGGTGGACCTCGGAAACTGCTCAGCCGCGATCCGCATCACCTGTCGTCCCATTTGCCGACTGGCCAGGCGGGACTCCTGCCCCAACTGCATAGCCTCCAGTTCGCGGTCGGCATCGAGTGCGAGGCTGAGCTTCCCCTGGGTGAGCGCATCATGTCCCAGGCCTGCAACAACGGCCTCACGTCGAGCCATTCCATTTCGCAAGAGGTCGCTCACATACCGCGAGAGGTCTTCCGCATTCTTGACCATCCCGCCCTGTACCGCTGCCTCCAATCCAGACGAATAGGCAAATCCGCCGGACGGAAAGAAGCTGTCGAGAAATCTCAATCCGTTCAGGAGGGCCGAGGTGTTAGTTCGTTGCAGTCCTACCGTTTCACGCTTCACGTTTCACGTCTCACGCTAGAATAGAAAATACCGTTGCGCCATCGGCAGGACGCGCATCGGCTCGCACGTGAGCAACTCCCCGTCTGCCCGGACTTCGTACGTCTCCGGATCGACTTCCATCCGTGGGAGTGCGTCGTTGAGCTTGAGGTCCCGCTTGCCGATACTCCGGCATCGCATGACGGGAACGACTCGCTTCTGCAAGCCGAGCATCCGGGGCACCCCGCCATCCAGTGCCGCGCCGGAGACAAATGTCAGGCTGGTCGAAAACGGTGCGCGGCCGAAACTCCCGAACATGGGACGAGTGAGCACTGGCTGTGGCGTTGGGATCGACGCATTCGGATCGCCCATGGCCGCCGACATCGGAAAGCCGCCCTTCAGCACGATCTCAGGCTTCACGCCGAAAAAATCCGGTCGCCACAGCACAAGGTCTGCCAGCTTGCCGACCTCGACCGATCCCACCTCGTGCGCAATGCCGTTGGCAATGGCCGGATTGATCGTGTATTTGGCCACATAGCGGCGGGCCCGGAAATTGTCGTGCTGGTCTCCCTCCTGATCCACGCCGGGGTCCGAGAGATGGCCCCGCTGGACCTTCATTTTGTGCGCCGTTTGCCAGGTCCGGATGATGACTTCTCCGACCCGGCCCATCGCCTGTGAGTCGGACGACATGATGCTGATCGCGCCCAGATCGTGGAGAATATCTTCCGCTGCGACGGTTTCGCG
>CAYJUP010000254.1:0-3261 GCA_964373365.1 uncultured Nitrospiraceae bacterium | reverse complement strand
GAGCGGGTGGGATGATCCTCGGCTGCCGACCCTGAAGGGGCTGCGCCGGCGCGGCTACACCCCGGACGCGATCCGCGCCTTTTGCGAGCACATCGGCGTGGCGAAGCGCGACGCGGTGGTCGAGATGGCGTTGCTGGAGCATTTCGTGCGGGAAGACCTGAACCGCCGCGCGCCGCGGGTGATGGCGGTGCTGCGGCCCCTCCGGGTGGTCATCAACAACTATCCGGAAGGCCAGGTCGAGGACTTGGAGGCCGTGAACAATCCGGAGGACCCGAGCGCGGGCACCCGCACGGTGCCATTTTCGCGAGTGGTGTATATCGAGCAGGAGGATTTTCGCGAAGTCCCGCCGAAAAAGTTCTTCCGCCTGGCGCCTGGCCAGGAGGTCCGCCTCCGCTACGCCTACATTATGAATTGTGTGAGCGTCGTGAAGGACGAGCGCACCGGCGAGGTGGTCGAGGTGCATTGCACCTATGATCCCGAGACGCGCAGCGGCTCAGCCCAGGCGGGCCGCAAGGTGAAAGGCACGCTGCACTGGGTGTCCGCCACCCACGCGCTGGAAGCGGAAGTGCGCCTGTACGATCACCTCTTTACCAAGCCCGACCCCGGCGACATGGCCCAAGGACAAGACTACACCGCGAATTTGAATCCGAACTCGCTGGAGCGGGTGACGGGATGCCGCGTGGAGCCGAGCCTCTCGGGCGCCGCGCCCGGTAGTCGCTACCAGTTCGAGCGGCAGGGCTACTTCTGCGTGGACCCTGATTCATCCAAGGGCACGCTCGTCTTCAACCGGACCGTGGCCCTACGCGACACCTGGGCCAAGATCGAAAAGGCTCAGCGGGAAGGATAACGGGGTACCGGGATTCGGCGTACAGGGTAAAGGGTGACAGGTCTTCCTTTTCAGCCGAGGTGCTCAGTGCGAACTGTTGGAAGCTTCGCCATACTCATAGTGGCGCTTGTTACCCTCGCCGGCTGTGGATCGGAACGAAGTCGGTTGATGAAGGAGAACTATCCCTCCTATCCCGAGAACATCAAACGAGCCATTGACCATGGCAATCTCATGCATGGGATGGACCGCGACCAGGTCTACCTCGTGATGGGCGAGCCCATGTGCAAAAAGGCGATTCAGCACAAGGGAAGGCCGGTGGAAGTGTGGCTGTATCCACCCGGCGGGAAATTCCCCTGCGTCACGGCGGAATTCCGAGTCTATTTCGAAGACGGCGTGGTCGCCGATTGGCAAACCGTGAAAGTGGAATCGGAGGGAGGATAGAAGTAAAGAGAGAAAAAGGTTCCTGGCACCTGTTTAACTATCTCCGTCGTACCCCACCCACTCGCCCCGAAAGTCGTAGCTGCATTTCAGGCCGAGCACACCCTCATAAAAGCGCTGGGCTCGCGCCACCTCGCTGAGAAGGCGATCGAGGTGATCATCGAGGCTCCTGACGGCTTGTGATCCCAGCGGCCATGTCCTGCACGGGTGACACATGGGGAATGCGTGCGAGAAAGGCAGGCATGGCGGCCCAGATGTAGTCGATGACCGAGAGGGCGTAGGTTCGCGCCACCTGCATGTTGTTCTGCCAGTCCGGGATCGCCTCATGAATGTCCAGCACGGGTTCCTCTTGTTGATAGCACACCTGGTTGAACAACAACACCTCCCGTCCAAAGTGCCGGCGGATGAAGTCCCGGTGATCCAAGCTCATGGCCACCGCCAGATCCGCGCGATCGAGCAGCTCACGCGTCAGTTTCCGTTGCACATGCATCGAGGGATCGGCGCCTTTCTCACACAAGCGGTCGTGGATCAGCAGAGGCATCGCCTGGGGCAGCGCTTCGATTCCGGCGGAGCCGACCACGTAATCGGACTCAGGTCCCAGCCTGGCCTTCAACGCGTACTCCGCAACCGGGCTCCGAAAGAGGTTTCCCGTGCAGATAAACAGAATAGATTTCACAGGACCTGCTGGCATCGAGCCAATCGTACCACAGGACCGAGGAGTTCAGTACCGAAACTCCATCTTGTCTTCGAAGCGAATCGGCCCCCCGGGACGGCCTGCGAAGCCGACGGCAGTGGCGGCCGTGCTCGTGACCCGGAGAGGGCTGAACGGCCCACCCATGTCATACGACGTCGTCTGTCGGGAAAGGCTGGCCACAGTGCCGTTGGGATCAAAGAAGACGTGCAGGTCATATCGGGTGTCGGGAAGTCCGATTCCGTTCGTGAGAAACCCGAACAAGAACAGGTATTCCAGCGGGTTGATGGTGGAGATGGCATAGCGGTAATGCCACCATTCCCGGCTGTAGCCTGCCAGCTCAGTGCTCCGCTGGTCGGTGGGTTCACCCAACAGGGCGGCGACCTGCTGCCTGGTGGTCTCCCCGACCTTGATCTGGGCAATCGTCGCGTCGTTGGCCAGTTCCGAATTCCCAAGCGCCATGCACCCCGCGAGCAGCAGACCCAAGAGACTCACGATCAGTCTTCCCGTCATCATCGCCTCCGAATGGGATCGCTACCCATTATTATATTAGACGAGCCGGGAACCAGAAACGGGGATAGGCTACTTTTTGAGAGGAATCGTGTCAACACGTTGCGGTGAGTATCACGACTTTCCCCAGAGCTCCTCCAGGCGCTGGGCACGCCCGCAGTTGAATTTGTAAAACTTGTACCGGACAGGATTTCTCTTATAGAAGTCCTGGTGATAGCCCTCGGCCGCGTAGAACGCCGACGCCGGCACGATCTGCGTGACGATCGGCTGCTTGAACGGCTTGGACTTCTCCACCGCCTGCTTGGATTCCTCCGCCAGCCGTTTCTGCTCATCGTCATCATAAAAGATCGCGGAGCGGTACTGATTCCCACGATCACAGAACTGCCGATCCGGGGTGGTGGGATCGATGTTGCGCCAGAAGACCTCCAGGAGCTTGCCGTAACTCACTTTCGCCGGGTCGTAGACGACTTCCACTGACTCGGCATGGCCTGTGCCTCCCGCTGAGACTTGCTCGTAGCTGGGATTGGCTTTCTGGCCACCCGTGTAGCCCGAGGTCACCGAGACGACGCCCTCCACGCCCTCGAAGACTTCCTCCATGCACCAAAAGCAGCCTCCGGCGAACGTGGCCTTGGCCAGTGGGCGACTATCCGCCGCGTGCCCGGCTGAGTTGGCGATCACAGCCCCCGTAACCAGCAACGCAAAGACCAGAAGCCATTGGAGTGATCGCGTGGTCTTCATGATGTGAACAGAAACGGGGAAAGGCTACCTTTCGAGAGGAATAGAGAATGAAAAAAGA
>CAYJUP010000253.1:0-3297 GCA_964373365.1 uncultured Nitrospiraceae bacterium | reverse complement strand
AATCCGAGGCGAACGAACCAGCGGAACGTCTCCTCGCCAGACTCAATGAGGGACACCTCGGGACGCTCGCTCTGCTGGATCACGGTCCCGATCGTGGCCGTGATCGCCAGGACGATGAACAGGAACATGGCCAGCTTGATCGAGGCGAAAAATCCGACGAGTTCCGCTTTGACTTCTTCCCACCCCAGCCCTGGGGTAGACCCCTGCGTCGCTCCCCGCTCGACCAAAACTTCCGGCTTCCCGTTCATCAGACCGCTGACCTCTTATGACGTCTTAGAATCGCAACACATTGGTATTTAAACACAATTTTCACAGGAACCTGTCGTCATCGATGCCCCAACGCGAGATTCGGAGCCTGGGGGGTGAACCGGAAGCGGATTGGCACTCCCCGCGAATGCTCGGGAAATATATTGGCCAAAAACTCGCAAAAGAGAAGCTATCTTACAGGCCGCCTCCGAGCAGTGTCAAGCAAACTTCATGCTCGCTTTTCGGACAGACACGACGGATTTATCGTTGACAAATCAGCACTTATGGTTTAAAAATAGCTGCCCGTAAGCGCCGCGTGCGGCGGGCACCAACCCACCCATCCTGAAGCCAAGGCTGGTGTGAAAGCAGTTCCCACTGCGGCAGGGACAGCCATCCATCATCAAGGCAAGAGGGCAAAGGGATAATGAAATGAGCCGAAATAACTTCATGTTCACGTCTGAATCCGTCACCGAAGGGCATCCGGATAAGATCGCCGATCAGATTTCGGACGGCATCCTGGATGCGATCATCGCCCAAGATAAGCACGGCCGGGTCGCCTGCGAGACCCTCCTGACTACCGGCATCGCCTTCGTGGCCGGCGAGATTTCCACCAAAGCCTACGTCGAGATTCCGGACATCATTCGCAGCGTCATCAAGGACGTCGGGTATACCGATGCCTCGTGGGGCTTCGACTACCACACCTGCTCGGTCATCACCTCAATCCATAACCAGTCCTCCGACATCGCCATGGGCGTGGACTCCGGCGGAGCCGGCGATCAGGGCCTCATGTTCGGCTACGCCACGAATGAAACCGAAGAACTCATGCCCATGCCCATTGTCCTGGCCCATCGCCTGACCAAGCGGCTGGCCGAGGTGCGGAAAAAGAACATCCTCCCCTGGGTGCGCCCGGACGGCAAGTCCCAGGTCACGGTCGAGTATCGGAACGGGAAACCGGTCCGAGTTGACACGATCGTGGTGTCCGCCCAGCACAGTCCTGATGTCACCAGCAAGAAGATCGAGCGGGACGTGATCGAACAGGTGATCAAGCCCGTCATGCCGGCCGGAATCTTCGATCCCGTCAGCGTGAAGTACTACATCAACCCGACCGGGCGGTTCGTCACGGGCGGTCCGATGGGCGACACGGGTCTGACCGGCCGCAAGATCATCGTGGACACCTACGGCGGCGTGGGCAGCCACGGCGGCGGAGCCTTCTCCGGCAAGGACCCCAGCAAGGTGGACCGGTCGGCCTCCTACATGGCCCGCTACATCGCCAAAAACATCGTGGCCGCCGGCCTGGCCGACAAGTGCGAGATCCAGTTAGCCTACGCGATCGGCGTCCCGGACCCGGTGTCGCTTTTGATTCACACCAAAGACACCGAAAAGGCGCCGATCGAGGTCATTGACAAGCTGGTGCGCAAGCATTTTCCCCTGACCCCGCGCGGCATCATTGAGTACCTCAAGTTGCGTCGGCCGATCTACCGGAAGACCGCGTCCTACGGGCATTTCGGACGCAACGAACCGGAGTTCACGTGGGAGCGGACCGACAAGGCGAAGATCTTGCGAAAGGAAGCCGGCAAGTAACGATCGCCGGACACGAACGACCATGCGGGGGACGGAGATCTTCACCGTCCCCTTTTTTCTGGAATTTCGATGGCAAGCGACCAGCCAAGAGCAAAAAGCTAGCAGTTCCGCGGTCCGACTCATGTGCGGCCTGCTTTTCGCTCTCTGCTACTTGTACGAGCCATAAGCCATTAGCTATAAGCCATACGCTCTTCCAAGGGAGGTTCCGTGGATTACGACGTCAAAGACATCAGGCTGGCAGGCCAGGGCAAGCTCAAGATCGAGTGGGCCGAAGCCAGCATGCCGGTCCTGCGGCTGATCAAGAAGCGGTTCAAGCGGGAGCGGCCGCTGGCCGGCACCCGGATCAGCGCCTGCCTCCATGTGACCACCGAAACTGCAAACCTCGCCAAGACCCTCCAGGCCGGCGGCGCGGAACTCCGGCTCTGCGCCTCGAACCCGCTCAGTACCCAGGACGATGTGGCGGCTTCGCTGGTCGAGCACGACGGAATCGCGGTATTCGCCATCAAGGGCGAGGACAATAAAACCTATTATCGGCACATTCAATCGGCGATCGAGCACCAGCCGCAGCTCACGATGGACGACGGCGCGGACCTGGTCTCCACGCTGCATGCCAAGCAGAAGGATCTGGCCAAACACGTGATCGGCGGGACGGAAGAAACCACGACCGGCGTCATTCGCTTGCGGAGCATGGCGGAGCGCTGGGTGCTTAAGTTCCCGATCATCTCGGTGAACGACGCCGACACCAAGCACCTGTTCGACAACCGCTATGGCACCGGCCAGTCCACGCTGGACGGCATCATACGCGGCACCAACCGCCTCGTCTGCGGCTCAACGATGGTCGTGGCCGGCTACGGCTGGTGCGGGCGCGGCGTGGCCATGCGCGCCAGGGGCATGGGCGCGGATGTGGTCGTCACCGAAGTGGACCCGGTCAAGGCCCTCGAAGCCATGATGGACGGCTACCGGGTGATGCCGATGGAGGAGGCGGCCCCGGTCGGCGATTTCTTCGTCACCGTGACCGGCAATCTCAAGGTGATCCGCGGCGAGCACTTCGCCAAAATGAAAGACGGGGCCATCATCTGCAACTCCGGGCACTTCAATGTGGAGATTGATATTCCGGCGTTGGAGAAGCTCAGCCGGAAGCAGCGCATGGTGCGGCCGAGCGTGGAAGAGTTCACGCTCAAAAACGGCCGGCGCGTCAATCTGCTCGGCGAAGGGAGATTGGTCAATTTGGCGCTCGCCGAGGGCCATCCTTCCAGCGTGATGGACATGAGCTTTGCGAACCAGGCGCTGTCGGCCGAATATCTGGTCAAGAGCCACAAGAAGCTGGAGAAGAAGGTGTATCCGGTGCCGGCGGTGATTGACAAAGAGATCGCGCGGCTGAAGCTGGCGGGGATGGGGATGAGGATTGATAAGCTGACGAAGGAACAAGAGAAGTACCTGGCGTCGTGGGAGATGGGGACGTAAGAGGCC
>CAYJUP010000252.1:0-3305 GCA_964373365.1 uncultured Nitrospiraceae bacterium | reverse complement strand
CCATAGACCGTGCAATGCCATCCTTCCTGCGAAGCGGCGCGCAGGACCTCGATCACGTACCGGCCGATCCCGGTACGGGCGCCTGTGACAAGCTCGCGGCCATCCACGCCAAGGCGGATCATGCTTGTCCCGCTTTCAACGCCTTTGGCTTCCGTGCCTTGAAAATCATCTCGCAGAACCCCACGTACTGGCAGTCCAGAATCTCGTAGCCTACGGCCAGAAGCCGGTTGGCCAAGTCCTGATGAGTAAAATGGGTGATGTGCTCATCGGCATAGCCTCCGGGCAGAATTTTCCATAGATCCACTCCAGGACCCACCAGAGCCAGCGACCGTAGTCCGGAGTCCCCAGAACCAGAATCCCTCCGGGCCGAAGCACGCGCCACATTTCCATCAGTATCTCCGGAACGTCCGGGACATGCTCGATCACCTCTGAGTTGATGACGGCTGCAAAGCTCCCGTCGCGGAACGGTAACCGGGTACAGGTTCCTCTCACTAAGAGGCGATGGCGCGACCGCAGCCACCGCAACTTGTTCTGCAGAATGTCCATCCCGACGGCAGTCGGCAGATCGATGATGATGCGGCTGGAACCGCACCCGATGTCCAAGATCTCTTGACGCCCCTCCACGAATCCCATGACAAGCCGATATCGAGTGCGTTGCCAGTACCGCTGTAGCCAAATTGGACTGTCGAACGCACGAGCGTCGTAATCGGCCGAGGCGACTGAATTGCGAAGCCGCCACATCCTCCCGAGCGTCTTCAAAAACGCCCAGCCGAACTTCAAGAAGCGAACGTGTGAGCGGCCGGAGCCACGGGCCATGTAGTGGAATGGAATCTCATGAATCCGCCAGCCTTCAGCATGGACTCGAACCAGAATTTCCTCCAACACGTCAAAATCACGGGCCTGCAACTTCAGCTTCGCCAGGGCTTCACGACGATACATCCGGAACCCGCTGGAAAGGTCGTGGAGCGGCAGTGACAGGATCCGGCTGTACGTTCGGTTCAAGAGGAAACTGAGCAGCAGGCGCAGTGTACCCATGTCAGCACGCCCGCCTGTCACATAGCGGGAGGCAATCAGGACCTCCGCCTCATCCCGCCGCTGCCAGAATTCCTCCAGGAACACAGGTCTGTGCGACAGGTCGGCGTCCATGGTCACAATGTAAGGGGCGGTCGTGGCCGCAAAGCCTGCGAGGAGGGCTCCACCGTAGCCCCGTTCCTGCTGGATTACGATGCGAGCCCCCCTCCCTTCCGCTGCTTCCCGGGTTCCATCGTGTGGCCCGGCGTCGGCTACCACAATCTCTGCTGTCAGATTGAGCCCGGCAATCATTTCCTTCAGGGCCGGGAGCAGGAGCTCCAGATTCTCCCGCTCGTTCCAGGCAGGGATGACGATCGCGAGGTCAGGAGGTGTGCCAAGGGGATTGGCCAGCTTCATGGGTGTCCGGTGCCCGAAGCGTGGAGTCTGCGTAGGAAGAGCCAGGCCAGCCCGGGACGGTTGCACTTGAGAGTGTCACGCGAACGCGCGTTGAACGATCGGTGCATGCCGCGCATGAGTGCCTGTCCGCCGAAACGGCGTGTGGAGCACTATATGTCCACCTGCGTGGTCCGCGAGTGGACCATGTCTGAGAGGTGGTCTCAACTCAGAGGGGACCGGGATATGAATTCTTATCCAAGTACAGCTTAGCAGCTCTTTCTGAGCATAACGGTCTGCGCCAATTCTTTTCCGATCAAAACGGAAACAAAGTTAATAAACCCAATGGCTCTCTTGATCGTCACCGCATTGAGCCCACTACCCACGTCAAGACCTTCCAAGGGGTAATTCGACTTGAGTGATTCGAGGACTGTCAATCTATGTTGAGAACATAACCGTCTCAAAGAGGATACAGAAAAATGATTCACGTGATGGATGTCGTAAAGACGTTCAACCGGAAATCCGATATGGGCTCTTTTCAGGAACCTCGCCAACCAATAAATAAAACTGGATTCGTCAATAGTATTGATCACACACAACCCGTTGGCCTTCAGAACAGATCTCATTTTCGCCAGATAAGCATGGACTCCGTACACATGCTCTATATTCATCATGGAAACAACGACATCAAACTGGTGATCAAACTCGATGTCAAAGAAGTCGCCGTGATAAAAACGGATTGACTTATGCTCGTTCTTCATGAGGTCTAACCCGTGAAGATTCGTGTAGCCACAATCGTGCAGATACTTCAAAAAGTTACCAGTGCCGCAACCAACATCAAGAATCGAAGCAGAGATGTCGACATGCCTGACGAGGGATCTCCGAATTCGGTCATAAAGCTTGTAGTCCGGATTGTTAAACCAATTCCGGTGGGCGGCTTGGAAATATGCAACCGTATAAACATCCTCAGGCGGAACAGAGATGTCAGTAGAGAATGCATGCCGGCAAGCAATACATCTCCGCAGATTTCCTCTTTTCAGGGCAAATAGTAATTCGGTTGATGGGCTCATGCAGACGGGGCATGTGTAAGAACTCGGTGCTCCGCCGTTTCCATCCCGACGGTTCGATCCCATGTGACCGCCCTGAAAGAAGATGCCTACGTACAGGGGAATTCGCTTAACTCCTACATATAAAGCCGCAAACGAGGGGCAAAATAGTTATACATTCGTTCGATCCCCTCCTCCAGCGAGACCGATGCACGCCACCCCGTTGACTCAAGTATTTTTTCCACACTAAAGTTGACGTCTCCCGTTTCTATTCTCTCGTAATCGGCAGGCCATGGTACGTATTCTATCTTGCCTTTCTTCAGGACCCGAACGATCGTCTCCGCCATCTCAGCAAAAGGAATCGAGCGGCCTGACCCGCAGTTGAAAACTTCTCCTCGAGTAGAGGTCAGTTGGCCCACGGCTAAGAAGGCATCAGCCACGTCTGTCGCATAGATATAATCTCGCAGTTGCTGCCCATTGCCGAAGATCTGAATGGGTTTTCCCTCCTGGGCCAGGCGCATGAACCATCCGGGCAAGGAATACTTGTTGTGCTTGAGCTGTTGTCGTTCGCCGTATGGGTTGGTCAGCCGTACGATTGCCGTGTTCATGCCATAAACGGCCGCGTAGAGCCTGTGATATTTCTCTCCAGCCAGTTTATGCACCCCATAGAGGGAAAGTGGTTCCGTCGGATGGTCCTCCCGGATCGGTTGGCTTACGACCCTTCCCAAGACAAGCCGAGAGCTAGCGAAAATGATGCGCGCCCTGGGATTCTGTTCGCGGCAGAGCTCAAGAAGTTGAAGTAGATCGGAAGAGCACACGTTGAACTCCAGTCACAATTCTTGGAATCTCGGGTTG
>CAYJUP010000251.1:0-3306 GCA_964373365.1 uncultured Nitrospiraceae bacterium | reverse complement strand
CAACGAAGAACGGATATCTGCATATAGTGCCCGGCCGGAGACCTAGAAAAACGGGAGGGGACGCCATGCCATGCACGCGTGGTGGCGGATTGCTTGTTGTCGAGGCATTCCCCGATTGTCAAAGCAGCCGGATGTGGGTCTGGGGACGCCGGTGCCTCAACTGCGGACACATCGAGGATCCGGTCATCCGTAGGAACCGTCAATAGCCTTCGCTGGCCGGGTGGTCGCGAACCGGCCGGAGAGAGATTGATTTTGCCATGTTCCACGGAACGATCGAAGGGCGTAATCCAGCGGTCCTGAGCGTGATCATTAAAACTGATTTCGGTCAGATGCTGCCCTTCTCAATCTCGGAGGGCGAAGTGATCAAAGGGGTCAAGAAAGGGGACCGCGTTTGCGTTGAATTTCAACGCTGACGGATTCCTGACCAGAAACCTCTCGTTCGGTCCATTGTTGCAGCTCGCCTTCACCGGTGATATGACGCAAGTCGGGTTTTCAGGCCAGGCGAAATACTGGATCGCCATCCCCGACACCGGAAACCGGGCGAAGCTGGTCCTGCAAGCGGGTCTCGGATTCGTACACGCCGACTTTCTCAGATCCGATACGTCCTGGCTGATTCCCCTCGGCGTGGGGCTCGATTATGCCGTGCACAGATCGCTCAGCCTCACGACGACGTTCCTGCTCAACTTCACCGATCTCGATACAGGACCCGGGACTCACACCAACGTGATGCCCGGACTCACATTCGGCGTCCGCTTCTAACCGCTCGCAGACCTTCTGGCACCCTCCAACGCCACTCCTGCCAACCAACAGGCGATCGGGCCAGCAACGAAGAGACCCGCGCGGATAAAATACAGAAGGGATTGGCCGACAATCTTGGCCAATCCCTTCTGTTTTGTTATCGTCTTCTTTGGTTGTGAGGCTGATTGAAAGACTTATTAAAGCCGGGTTCCTCTCAACGTAGATTACGAGCTGTGCCTGATCGCAAGTATTGCTGTGAGCGGGCAAGCGAACCGTTTCCCCATGTTATCCTTCCACGTGGCTCCGGTTGACGGAACACCTTGCACTTGGCCTCCGCCTACCACCGCCTTTCCTTCCTCAACAAAATCGTAGGAATCTAGCTTAAATGATTTGTCCGCGATCGCATACCATTTCCCATCCGGCAATAACACCGACTCTACCTTATGGATGTCGATGGCTAAGCTCATTTTTTTCTCCTCCTTATCAGGGGGAAAGGATGGGAAAAGCACTACCTCTGAAAGACTAGAGCCGGTCTAGGATTACACCTCAACTGTAACTCGATACTGTTCTCGGACAGGAGAGCTGGTAAGTACCGCCTGAAACTTAGCGGCCAGTTACCGGAATAAGCGCTGGTCTCGAAACTACTGGCAGCGATGTCTATGTACGCACCGGGCGTGGGACCGGGAGGAAAACCGTGAAGAGGGTCTCTTCTGGTAGAACCGTTAGGAGTGGTCCATGACACGACCGGGCCTAGTCAAACCATTCAGGTTCTTTCTTTTCAGGTTGTTTTCCGGTGTCGCCCTTTGCCTCGGAAGCACGAGGCTGGCTAACCATCACCTCGCGCACCATCTGAACCAAGGCTTCCGGATTGAAGGGCTTCCGCAGAAATGGCCATTTCTCTGTGACGATACCATAGGCTTTGAGTACGTCGTCTGAGTGGGCCGACATAAGGATCACGCGGATCTCCGGGCGCATCGCCACCACACGACGCATCAGTTCGAAGCCGTGCATGCTAGGAAACTTCTTCTTATCTGAGGCCAGTTGGAGCTTTTTAGGCGGCAGCAGGAGATCAGTCAGCAGGAGATGGATCGGACCCGAGTACTGCGTACACATCTGTAGGGCCTCAGGGCTTTCGCTCGCCTGCAACACCGTAAATCCCTGCGCTTGAAGTTTTGTGCTGCAAAGCGCCAGCATGGAGGAATCGTCATCGACGACCAGAATGGTCTCTGATCCCGAAGCAGGCGTAGGGGATTCTTGCTTTGTCATGGCACACCTAAGACGTGATTATAGCACTTGTTCTAGCAGTTGTCCCAGTGATCTTCCCCCGATTCAGTGGACACCGCCTGTCACTTGACCGGCTTGCCGTTCGAATTCAACCGGACTGAGATACCCCAAGGGTGCATGACGGCGCTGACGATTGTAGAACGCCTCCAGATACTGAAAGATCTCCGGTTGGGCTTCTTGCCGGGTCGCGTACCGCCGATGATGGGTGCGTTCTGTTTTCAGCGTCGCAAAGAAGCTCTCCACCACGGCAGTATCCCAACAATTGCCCGGACGACTCATGGAGCACTGGATGCCCACTTCGGTAAGCCGCTGTTGGTAGAGCGCCGCACCGTACTGGCGTCCCCGATCCGAATGGTGCAGGAGTCCGACCGACACGCCCCGCTGCTGCCACGCCATCTCCAGGGCATTCCTCGTCAACTCCGCGGTGCTGCGCGTCGCCATGGCCCAGCCGATGATCCGCCGGGAGTACACATCCATGAGCACGGCCAGATACAGCCAGCCTGCTCCAGTCGGGATAGACGTGATATCGCCTGCCCACGTGTGATGAGGATGGGCCACCAGGAACCGCCGTTGCAAGTGATGCTCGGCAGCAGGCACGGAGACACCCCCTGCCACCGGCGCGCGATATCGTCGCCGACAGATGCTCCGAATCCCGTGTCGCCGCATGAGCCGGGCGACCCGATGCCGGCCCACCTGAATGCCCCGAGCGTGGAGTTCCCGATAGAGGCGAGGAACTCCCATCGCGCCCGCGAAATTCCTGAGCGCAGGCACGAATGTGCGTCCCGAGCCACTGATTCTGTCGAGCGCGCGGACCTTCTGGTCGGCGCGCCCACGCATACAAGCCGCTCCGGGCCACGGTGAGCACCTGACACAGGACCGTCACGGGAATAGGTGGCCTTCTCCGCCTGAATCTACCGCCGCTTTTTTTAGGATGTCGCGCTCCATACGCAGCCGTTCGACTTCACGGCGCAACTGCTGGAACTCCTCTGCGGCTTGGCCCCCAGGGCTCCTCGGCCCCGCGGCATCCGCCCCACGCTTCCACCGGCTCAGCGTGGTGTGATTGACGCCCAGTTCCTTCGCCACCTGAGTGGCGCTCGTGTCACTCCGGCGCACCAGCTCGATGGCGTCCTGTTTGAACTCCACACTGAAGGCACGTCGTGCTCTCCTCATCGGACACCTCCTCCTTTGAATGATGCCTAAGAGGTGTCCACAAAATCAGGGGAGGTTCACTCACCCCTTGTATCTTTCTGCTGGTCCTTTAACATGGCACCGACAGATAACTCA
>CAYJUP010000250.1:0-3308 GCA_964373365.1 uncultured Nitrospiraceae bacterium | reverse complement strand
CTGGAGACACGTTTTTGAAGCCAGGTCGCTCAGTAGGGCAGCGGGCGAGCAGGTTGAGCAGCGGCCCAGCCTCGGCAAAAGCGAAGACACGCGGGTTTGGAAATCGTTAAGAAAAACTGCCTCGCAGGGGAATTTCACTCTACACTCCTCGCCTCCGTCGGAAACCCATTGCTAACTTAGATCCAGATCCGAACGCCGTTCACGACTCACTGGGGTTGGTTTCCATGTACTCCGGGTTGTTCGAATCTGACCGATCGAGAGCAAGAATGGACTATTTTCGTTCTGACATTGGAAATAAACTGGCCGAAGTGTCTTTCTAACCCCTCGTTTTTCTTGAATCCCCCACGGGTTCCCCAGATCTAGGGTTGTACGGCATACAATCTGCTCCTCACATTCGGGTGCTTGGAAGGTTCGCCATTTCCCCCCGTCACACAACAAATTTGAAGGAAAAGATCGGTTCATGAGGATCAGGCTTTTAGTCCTTGTTCTGATCGCGTTTTCCTGGTCGTTTCTTATGCAGGGCTGCCTCCCAGCAGTTTGGCTTGCTGCAGTGGGAACCGATACGATTCGGAGCGGTGAGGTTGAGCTTCAGCCATTTGAGAACTCGTGGGTCGCTCCATCTGAGAAGTGGCAGCTTGGCATGGTTCAGAGCATCGCGATTATTCCGTTTTCAGGTGATGCGGAAATGGCTGCACGGTTTACAAGAGTGCTCCGGCACGCAACCGACCTCCGCGTGGTAGGTCCGATCGAGGTCACCGAGCATGTGACGACGGATGTGGTCACGGCTCTGTCGGGGAGCGTAACCGACCAGGGTGACATTGAACTGGCTCGGAGTCTTACCAAGGACTTGGGGGTGGATTGTGTGCTAATCGGGAGCGTGGTAGAGGGACCGTCCCAGGAGAGCTACTGGGGATTGAAAGAGCGGCTTCAAAAGCGGCTGTACCTCCATCTCGTCAGTGCGGAGGGAACCGTCGTGTGGAAGGGTGAGCTTCCCTTCACCGTTGTGAAGGGGACGAAGCCGCCGTATGAAGAGTGGGTGGAAAAGGCATTGACGACTCATGTCATGGCTCATGCCAACCAGCTAGGGTTGACTGAGCTTTGGCGGGCGAAGGAAGGAAGAGTTGTGACCAGCGTGCGGAACTTGCTCGGCTTTTCCCCTGCACCAAAAGCCCCTTCCAATCTTGTCTCCCTAGAGCCCTAAAATTGGCGCTGCCAATCTCTGGAGGATCACTGCCGGGAATGAAGCTCTGAGATAAGGTTCCGATCAGGGAACGCGCGCTCTTCTTTGCGGTCTCCCCTTCCATTTGGCGCGAGCCTAGGCTCACCAAAGCCTGACCCGAACGGTTCCTCGAAAAAGGAAGGGACAAGCTGCTATGCGCAAGCTGCTCCTCTTCGGCACGACACTTGTCACTCTTGTCCTGCTCGGAAAGATTTCCTGGGCAGAGGATTTCTCCAAGCAACCCTCTCCTCTGCAGAGCCTCAGTGTCGTGCAGCTCGATCCTTACCCCTCTACCGATTCTCACGCGCCCTTCCCAGCGCTCTTGAGTCAGGTCCACAGCCTCCTGACACTGAAAACCTCCTACATGGCTCCCCTAAACAAGCCGACGCGCCTGAAAGATCTGCGCCCTGAGGCGGGGGAGCATCGGACGCAGAGTGTCCTGGCGACCTCTTCTCTGTTTCAAGGCACCCTACTGGGGGAGGGTGAACTGGCTTACACTCCGTCCGATCCCCAATCAGTTGAGGGGAGAGGCAACACCCAGTCCGGGCTCCTCCGACTTAGGCTGAGTGGCACCCAGAGTGGGTTGCGCTATGGGATCACCTACCGAACAGCCGGCAAATACTTCGTGAACTTGCCGGACCAGGCGACGAGAGAAGTCTGGGGAGAATGGGGCGTTGGCGTGGCTCGGATCAGAAGTTCATTAACCGAGACCTGGAATAATGTGGATAAAGATCCAACTCAATCGCGCTTAACGCAGACCCAGGAAAGGGTTTCTCTTGCGATCACGCCGCTAGGATGGCCGGAGTTTAGCCTCGCCTTCGCTCGAAGTTCCATAGCCAGCTCCCTGGAGCCACAGGGAGTTCTACCACAGAGGAATCAGGTGGATACTGTGGAGGGGGCGCTCTCCTATACCAGTGCGACGTGGACTACGAAGCTGTCGTCACTCTATTCGCTGAACAACGATCGGCTGCGCGCAGGGGCCGAAACGGTCGGGCTGACCCATGCACTTAGCGGGTCCTATCGCCCGACTACTTCCTTGATGATTGCCCCGAGCTTGAGTTGGCGGGAAGATTGGCAGCGATGGTCCGGCGTACAGATCAACACTGCCTCGGCCTCGCTCTCGCTGAGCTATACGCCGAGCACGGTGTTCAACCTCACGACGGTGGGATCATGGAGCCAGGCCCATAGCAGTGACCGGCTCGTCAACGGGAGCACCTATAACGCAAAAAGCGTCTACACCTGGACCTACCAGACAGGTCCGGTACGCAGGAGCCTTTCCTTCGAGGCGGGGTATGCCCACTCCGTTGACGTGATCAACCGGGCACTTTCTACCGAAGACCTATCCGGCTTACTGCGCTTGCAAGTGACTGGATTTTAGAGGCCTTCATCCATCCAAGAGGCTTGTTTGCTCGCGCACCAAAAGCCTTTTCACAAGCGAGGCTATCAACACATCGAAAGAGCCAGTGTTTAGTCGCCATCCGGCCCTATTCCAAAAATGGGGACATGAAATGGTGACATTCTGGTTTTTGGCTGGCGGGAAGGATACGCCGAACCACTTAAAAAATCGATGCTCGGGATATGGGCTCTGGAGACACGTTTTTAAGCCAGGTCGCGCAGTAGGGCGGCGGGCGAGCAGGTTCACCCAGCGGCCTTTGCGCTCGCGGTTGGCGACTGCTGGAAGCTGACGTTCTCTAGGACGACGCGAGCTGGTTCCCGCAGTAGCTCAATTCTTCCTGGATGCCGAGTTGCTGCGCCCAGGAGGTCAGATAGGCCTGATCGAGTGAGGCACGCTGGCGGTGGAGAACGGAGAGGACATCAATAAAGTCCTGAGCCCGCCCGGCTTTCAGTTTGTGGAGAATCAAGTCCTCGGCGGAAATGCCCCAGACTGGCAGGCCTTCCATGGTGTGTTTACTGCGACGGCTCAGGGCAGCCTGATCATGGGCATCACGCGGGAGCATTAAATCCACAGGGATTGGCCCGCGGCGAAACCGGAGATGAAAGTCGCGGATCATGGGATTTTCATCGGCCCACCGCTGGTCGAGCAGAAAGTCCTGGCTGCTCAGCGTGCGGATGAGATGGTCTCGCTCCT
>CAYJUP010000249.1:0-3318 GCA_964373365.1 uncultured Nitrospiraceae bacterium | reverse complement strand
GACGCGACGAATGTGATCCATCCGGAGGCCTGCGTCATCACCAATGTGGACTACGACCACATGGAACTGCTGGGCGACACGCTGGAACAGATTGCGTTCGAGAAAGCGGGCATCATCAAACCGCAGGTCCCGGTCGTCTGCGGACTCATGCCCGACGGACCGCGGGCGATCATTTTGTCGCGCGCGGGCGACGTGGATGCCCCAGTGTCGCTCATCGGACATCACTACGAGGTTCAGAATTTTGTGCGAACCGGCTATTGCGGGTCGTGCGATCTCCGTGTCCACTCGACTGTGTGGCGCGGGATCATGCTCAACTGCCCGGCGGCCTTCATGGCAACCAATGCCGCCCAGGCTGTGGCGGCGTTTGAAGTCGTCCGCGAGCGGGCGTCGATACCCGATCTCAGCGGGTCCACGGTGCGGACAACGCTCGAGGGCGTCCAGTTCCCCGCCTGCTGTGAAGTGTTCCCCGGAAGGCCAACCTTCGTACTGGATGGGGCGCATAACACCCTGGCCGCCGGGCTCGGCGCCCAGGAGGTATCGTTCCACCTGTTCTACGTGGGGCAGAAGGAAGACCTGCCAACGGTGTTCACGCCGAAACGCGACGGGTGGAATTGGAACTGGAGTCTGTCCATGGGTGTGGCCGTAGACGAGATCCTCTCCGAGACGGACCGCCAGTCCGCCGATCTGATCGTGATGGGCACGCAGTGGCGGCACGGGTTCCTCGGCGCTCTGTGCGGCAGCACGACCGAGCGGGTGCTGCGCCGCGCACGCAGTCCGCTTCTCGCTGTTCCGGTTCTTTAGGCAACTGGGGGAGACAGGATGACGGATCTTCTCGCAGCCCGGTCTTTGATGGCGATATCGCTGGGTTTCCACATCGTCTTTGCCGTGGTGGGCATCGGCCTGCCGCTCATGATGGTCATGGCCGAATGGCGCTGGCTGCGAACCGGGGAAGAGGTCTATCTGACGCTGACAAAACGGTGGGCGAAGGGGACGGCGGTCCTGTTCGCGGTCGGGGCGATCTCCGGCACCGTCTTGTCGTTTCAACTCGGACTGCTCTGGCCCGGGTTCATGGCCTGGGCCGGCCCGATCATCGGCCTCGCCTTTTCGCTGGAAGGCTTCGCGTTTTTCTCCGAGGCCATCTTTCTAGGCCTCTATCTCTATGGATGGCGGCGGCTTTCTCCTGCGGCGCATCTGGGCGCGGGCATCGTCGTGGCGCTCAGCGGCGTCGCCTCCGCGGTTTTTGTCGTGCTCGCCAATGGATGGATGAATACCCCGCGCGGATTTCGCGTCGTCGATGCCCAACCGACGGACATCGATCCGGTGGCGGCGATGCTGAATCCTTCGGGCTTGTTTCAAGTTCCGCACATGATCCTGGCCGCCTATGCGGCGACCGGGTTCGTCGTCGCCGGCATCCATGCCTTCCGGTTGCTGCGCGATCCGGACAATCAGTTCCATCAGCGCGCGTTCGTCATCGCCTGTGTGGTCGGCGGCGTCAGCGCGCTCTTCCAGCCGGTGAGCGGCGATATCCTGGCGAAGGTCGTGGCCGAGCATCAGCCGGCCAAGCTCGCGGCGTTCGAAGGGCAATTTTCCACGGAATCGGGCGCGCCGTTTCGGCTGGGAGGCATTCCGGATCTTGAACAAGGCCGGCTCCGCTACGCCATTGAGATTCCCTATGCCCTGAGCCTCATGCTGTACCTCGATCCCCACGCGACCGTCGCGGGGCTGGATGCCGTCCCGCGCGATGAGTGGCCGCCCGTCGGCGTCGTCCGCGCGGCGTTTCAGATCATGATCCTTGCCGGGGTCTGGATGACGGCCGTCGCCCTCTGGGGCGGCTGGCTCTGGTGGCGGCGCGGATCGATCGTTCGCTCACGACGCTTTCTCCAGACCATGGTGATCACCGCGCCGCTGGGGTTTCTCGCGATCGAAGCGGGATGGACGGCCACGGAGGTCGGGCGACAACCCTGGATCATCGCGGGCGTTATGCGAACGGCGGAGGCCGTGACGCCCATGCCCGGGCTCATCGTGCCGCTGATGTTCTTCGGCGCGCTCTATCTGTTTCTGGCGGCCGTGGTGGTCTGGGTGCTGTTCCACCAGATCGGGGCGAGTCCTCAGGGGGAACCGGTGCGGCAGAACAGCGGAGAGACGCGGGGTGAAGAGATGACCGTGCCGGTCTTCGGGACCGCGGAGAAAAGAGAATGAGCCTGGAACTGATCATCGCCGGCGCGCTGCTGGTTTCTCTGACGGTCTATGTGTTGACGGGCGGCGCCGACTATGGGGCCGGGGTCTGGTGCCTGTTCGCGAGAGGCGCTCGATCGCGCGCACACCGGGCACTCATCGACCAGGCCTTGGTCCCGATTTGGGAAGCCAACCATGTCTGGCTGATCTTCGTGCTGGTGCTCCTCTTCACCGCGTTTCCTCCGGCCTTCACCGCCATCGTGACCAGCCTCCATATTCCACTGACCTTGCTGCTGATCGGAATCGTCATGCGGGGCGCATCGTTCGCCTTCCGCCTCTCGGATGTCCCGTTCGGCGAGTTTCACGCTCAGTGGGAGCGGCTGTTCGCCCTCGCCAGCCTGTTGACGCCCTTCTGGCTAGGCGTCGTCATCGGGACGATCACCGGAGGTCTCCCTGCCGCATCCGGCGGCTTTGTCGTGACCTTCATCAGTCCCTGGCTGCAATTCTTTCCCTTCATTGTCGGCCTCTTTACCGTCGTGCTGGTGTCCTACGTGGCGGCTGCCTATTTGGCCGTTGAGGCTGCCGACGAGAGGCTCAAAGAAGACTTTCGCTGGCGCGCGATCGCAGCCGGATTGGCGGCATCGTTGCTGGAGGAGACGGTCTTGCTGGCGTCTCGAAGCGGCGCGCCCATCATTTGGGGCGCACTGACCGGCACCGCTTGGGGAGCGGCCACCCAGTTCGGGACCGCGGCCGCCGGTCTTGCCGGAATCGTGTGTCTGTGGCAAAAACGGTTTCGATGGGCCCGCCTCTGCATCGTCGGGCAGGTCACGTTGACGCTCTGGGCCTGGGCGTTCGCGCAATTTCCCTACCTCGTCCCGCCACACCTGACGATCTACAATGCCGCCGCGCCGGCCCTGACCCTCCAATGGCTGCTGCTCGCGCTGTGCGTCGGAGCCTTGTTGTTGTTTCCGTCGCTATACTATCTCTTTCGCGTCTTCAAGCAGCGGGCGATGTTCGGGCACGACGATCCGCCGCCGAGCGGCGAGCCAGGAGAGGAGAAAGGTGTCACATGAACCGTGGATACGACTATGACCTCCTGTGCATCGGCAGCGGGCCGGCCGGCCAGCGGGGCGCCGTGCAGGC
>CAYJUP010000248.1:0-3329 GCA_964373365.1 uncultured Nitrospiraceae bacterium | reverse complement strand
CGCTGGCGCAACAGCCTGGAAAGGCTTCTTCTTGGTCACCTTGACCGCACATAAGTAATTCGAGTCCCCTGGTCGGGCATCCACTTTTCAGCGATGGAGGCCCGGTCATGTTCGAAGAACTATTCACGCGTCCGTCTACCCTCGCTCGCCACCGAGATGCCCCGTACGCGGAAGAGCGGGCACGATACCTTACCTATTGCGCGCACCGGGGTGATGCCCGAGCCACGTTGTTGCTCAAAGCCGGGGAACTGCTCCGGGTCGCTCGCAAGCTCAGTGTGTATCCCACCTTGGACGTCACGATCGAGCAGGTGCGGGCGGTGGCCTGCGGCTGGAAAGATCGTGACACGCCCTGGACCCGCAGGCTGTTCGTTGATGTGGCTCGGCCCTGGCTTCGATTTCTTGGCTGCCTTCGAGAACTGGAAGCCCCCATCCCGTTCCACGCGCAGCTTGAGGAATACGCCCACTGGGCAAAGCACGAACGGGGTTTCACTGAGGCGACAATTGATCGCTACCACGGCTACGTCAAGCAGTTCCTGTGCTGGTATGGCGTCCTCGCGCGTCCATTGTCCGATGTGCAGGCCACCGACATGGATGCGTACCTGGCCTACGGGGGCGACCACGGCTGGCGCCGGATATCGGTTCGCAATGCGGCCATCGCCCTGCGGTCATTCGTTCGCTATGGCGCGACGCGGGGTTGGTGGGGCCCGCACCTCGCCGAGGCTGTCCACGGGCCTCGTATCTATGCGTTGGAGGGCCTGCCGGCTGGCCCGGACTGGGCGGATGTTCAGCGCCTGCTCGCGGACACGGACACGCAGCGTCCGCGGGACGTGCGCGATCGGGCCATCCTGATGCTCCTGGCCATCTACGGCTTGCGCGCGAGCGAAGTCGCCAAGCTGCGCCTCGACCACGTTGATTGGGAACGCGATCTCCTCCACGTCGCTCGGGTCAAGCGGCGAGACACCCAGGTCTATCCTCTTCTGCCCTCGGTGGGAAACGCGATTCTCCGCTACGTGCAAACGGTCCGGCGGCCTTCTGTCCACCGCGAGGTATTCCTTACGCTCACCTCGCCGTTTGGCCCGCTGTCACGAGGCGCGCTCTACGAGGTGGTCGCTCCCAGACTGAAAGCGCTGGGTGTCCGAACCGCCCACCGAGGCCCCCACACGTTGCGCCATGCCTGTGCCGCTCGCTTGGTCGCCGACGGCGTATCCCTCAAGGAGATTGGTGATCATCTGGGGCATCGCAGCACCGCGGCCACCCGCATCTACGCCAAGGTGGATCTGCCGAGCCTCCGCGACGTCGCGGCCTTTGACCTGGGAGGGCTGCGATGAAACTCATCGATCTTATCGAGAGGTACGTCGCCTTTAAGCGTTCGCTCGGGATGCACTTTCGCACCGATGCCAATCAGCTCCGAGCGTTTTGCCGAGCCATGGGCGATGTCGACATCGCTGACGTGAAGCCGGACGCGGTGCTGGCGTTCATCGCAGGCCGAGGGCCGGTCACCGCCTTTTGGAGGCAAAAATGGCTCATTCTGAGCGGGTTCTATCGTTATGCGCTCAGTCGAGGCTTCACCGCGACATCCCCCTTGCCGGCGACGCTCCCGAAATTCCCCCCGCCGCTGACGCCGCACATCTATTCCGTGGACGAGCTCACACGTCTGCTGGAGGCCACCGACACGCTGAAGGGACCCCGAAGCCCATTGCGGACCCTGACCTTCCGCACCCTCCTGCTCTTGCTCTACAGCACGGGGATGCGGATCGGGGAGGCGCTGTCCCTCACGATCCACGACGTCGACGTGGAACATCGTCTGGTGACCGTCCGCGACACCAAATTCTTCAAGACCCGCCTCGTCCCCACGGGCCCACGACTGACAGAAGAACTCACCGCCTACGTCACCAGACGCCGGCACCTCCCCCTGCCAGCAGGTGACGCCTCAGCATTCTTTGCCACGCGCACGGGCCATGCCGTGTGCTATGCCGACGCCAACAGAACGTTTTGCCGCATCCGTCGGCTCGCCGGCATCCGACGCGAACGCGGGGCACGGTATCCACCGCGTCTCCATGACCTGCGCCATTCGGCAGCCGTACACCGGCTCATCGCGTGGTATCACGCGGGGGCGGACGTGCAGCGATTGCTGCCCCACTTGGCCACGTATCTGGGGCACGTCGACATCGTCTCCACCCAGCGCTACCTCAGCATGACCCCAGAGCTGCTGCACGAAGCGAGTCAGCGCTTCGAACAGTATGCCCAACCGGAGGCCAGCCATGAATGACCGAACCCTGATGGGCTCCTGGATTCGGCGTTTCCTTCTCGAACACGTCGTCGCGGAGCGCAACTTGGCGCGCAATACCCAGGCCAGTTACCGCGATACACTGACCCTGCTGCTCCCCTTCCTGAGCGCGACCACCAAGACCCCGATCGATCGATTGGCCATCGACGATCTGTCCCCGATCACCGTCAGGCAGTTCCTCGAGCATCTGGAAACAGATCGAGGATGTAGTGGTGGCACTCGCAATCAGCGCCTCGGCGCCATTCATTCGCTCGCCAAGTTTATCGGTAGGCGCAGCCCGGAACACCTCGCCTGGTGTACCGACATCCGCGCCATTCCCTTCAAGAAAACCGCCAAACCCGCCATGGCCTATCTCGACAAACCCGAGATGGATGCCCTCCTGAAGACTCACAGCCGGCGCACGGCACAGGGGGCGCGCGATCACGCGCTCCTGCTCTTCCTCTATAACACCGGCGCGCGGGTCGACGAGGCCGCCCACCTCACCGTGGCTGACCTCACGCTGGGACTCTCGCCCTCGGTCCGCCTGGTCGGCAAAGGAAACAAGACGCGATCCTGTCCCCTCTGGCCCGTCACCGCCGATGCCCTCAAACGGCTGGTGCTCGGCCGCGCTCCGCATGACGGGGTGTTCCTGAACCGTCATGGTCAGCCTCTGACGCGATTTGGGATCTACAGCCTGGTGCAGCAGACCGTGACGCAGGCACGCCTAAACACCCCGTCGCTCACAACGAAGCGAGTCAGCCCCCATACACTTCGACACACCTGCGCGGTGCATTTGCTTCGCGCCGGCGTCGACATCAATACCATCCGAGCGTGGCTCGGGCATGTCTCCCTGGACACCACCCATGTCTACGCGGAGATCGACCTCGAAATGAAAGCGAACGCGCTCGCTCGATGCGACCCGCCCGAGGAGGGAACCGTGAAGCGCTGGCGCGCGGAGCCGAGCCTCATGGGCTTCCTCAAGGCTCTGTAACGATAAGGATCCCAAAAGTTATGTGGCGCATTTGGAGGGAAACGATCGAGCTACGGCGCCCTCGCGGGGGCT
>CAYJUP010000247.1:1386-3348 GCA_964373365.1 uncultured Nitrospiraceae bacterium | reverse complement strand
GGTGTGGGGGTCGTGAAGCGGCTGTCGGCGGTCCGGTGGGGGGTGACGGCCCGAATCCTGTACGCCTGGATCTTCACGCTTCCAGGCGCGGCGCTGCTTGCGGCGGTGATTTATTGGGGGTTTCCCAAGCTCGGCTGAACGCGTGGTTGCGAGTCCGTCTGCGTCGGTAATCTGACCACGAAGCGGCTGCCGCTGGGGTGGTTGCCCTCCACCCACACCTGTCCCTCATGTCCCTCCACGATGTGCTTGACGATCGCCAGGCCCAGGCCGGTCCCGCCCAATTCCCGTGATCGCGCCTTGTCCACGCGGTAAAACCGTTCGAACACGCGAGGTCGGTCGGGCTCAGGAATGCCCAGGCCCGTGTCCGCGACGCTGAGTTCCACCATCCGCTGGGGGGAGTCGCCTACTATTCGACCGGCAAGGTGGATGGACCCGTTCGGAAGAGTGTATTTCACGGCGTTGTCCAGGAGATTCGTCAGGACCTGTGCCAGCCGCTCTTCGTCGCCGAGGACCGGGGGGAGGTCAGCGGGCATGGCGACCGTGACGACATGCCCCTTCTTGTCCGCCAGCGGCTTGATCAGGGCCACCGTCCGATCCACCACCGCGCTCAGCCGGACGGGGTCCCGTTTGAACAAGACTTGACCGGACTCGATCTGCGCGAGCTGGAGGAGATCCTCCAGGATCAGATTGAGCCGATCGCTCTGTTTCAGAATCACGTCCAGAAACCGCACGGTCTGCTCAGGATCGTCTTTGGCTCCGTCCAGCAGCGCCTCGACGTAGCCCTTGATCGAGGTGAGGGGAGTGCGCAGTTCGTGAGAGACATTGGCGACGAAGTCCTTGCGGACCTGTTCTAGGCGGCGCAGAGCGGTCACGTCGTAAAAGACCAGCACGGCGCAGGCCTCGTTTTCCCGTTCACAATTGGCGACGGACGCTTCGACTCTCAGCATGCGCCCGCTCGGGGCCATCGTGATCTCGCCGCTGTGGCTCTGCCTGGACTTCAGAACCTTCGTGGTCAGCTCGTTGAGTTCGTGGTGACGGATCACCTCCCAGTGGGCCCGACCTCTTGCCTCGGTCCCTCGCACCATGAACATCCGCTCGAGGGCGGGATTCACCTGGAGAATCCTGCCTCGACAATCCAGCACCATGACGCCCTCCACCATGGAGGTCAGTATGGCGAGCAACTGCGCGCGGTCCTCAGAAACCTTCTGCATTTTCGATTCGAGCTGGTCCGCCATCTGGTTGAGCGTCGAGGCCAGCACGCCCACTTCGTCGCGAGAGGTCGTCCGAATGCGTTGTCCCAGGGCGCCGCCGGCCAGTTGACGGGCCACGGCGGCCATGTCGGACAGAGGCCGCGTCAGTCCCCTGGCGAACACGATGCTCAACACCACCGAAACCACAAAGGCCACGCCGAAGGCGATGCCCAGGACATGTTCGAGATCACGGATCCGGCCTTCAAGCGCCGTCAGCGGGAGCGCCAGTCGCACGACCCCCGTGAGATGCGCATCTGACGGGGTGAAGGGAAGCGCGAAATAGAACATCCGCTGGCCGGTGGTCGCGCTGACCCTGATGTCGGTCCCGCGTCCTGTGGCCAGGGCCTGCGCCACTTCGGGGCGGTCCTGGTGATTCTCCATCCGCGACACCTCGTTGTACGGCATGTCGCTGTCGGCCAGCACCGTGCCGTCCGACCTGATCACCGTGACCCTTGCCAGGGCGCGTCGGCCCAGCTCTTGGGCTTTGGCCTGGAGTTCCCGGTTTGGGCTGAGGTCGCCCGCGTCGGGGTTGAGGAGGAACGATTGCAGAGAGATCGCAGTCAGGCCAGCCTGCGCCTCTAGAGTCTCGGCTAATCGGGCGAGTTCGAGCCGCTCGATTGAACGGAGCGCGAGCCATCCGGCCACAGCCAGCCCCAATGTGACGGCAAGGAGGGCGCCGAGGGTAACTTTCCACCGGATGGAGAGGTTCATG
>CAYJUP010000247.1:0-1286 GCA_964373365.1 uncultured Nitrospiraceae bacterium | reverse complement strand
GCTCTTTCAGCTTGTACCCGAGCGACTTGACCGACACGATGGCGTCGTTGAGCAGCGGGATCTTTTGCTTCAGCCGGCGGACGTGCACATCAATCGTGCGGGTCGTCCCGTAATAATCATACCCCCAGACGGCGTTCAACAGCACATCGCGGGTCATGACGCGACCGGGATGCCGCAGCAGATGTTCCAGCAGCCCAAATTCTTTCGCGGTGAGCGACACGTCGCGTCCATTCGCTTTGACCTCGTGGCGCGTGACGTCCATCACGAGCGTCCCATAGATATAGCGCGACGTCTCCTCCTTGCGTTCCATCCTCCGGAACATGGCCTTCACACGGGCCACGAGCGCTTTGGGACTGAAGGGCTTGGTGACGTAGTCGTCCGCCCCCAGCTCCAGGCCGATGATCGTGTCCGACTCCTCCGCTTTGGCGGTCAGCATAATGATGGGCATCATGGCGGTCTGAGGGTCTGCCCGAATCCTCTTGCAGACCTCGAGGCCGTCCATCTCGGCCAGCATCAGGTCCAGGATGATCAGATCGGGATGCTCCGACTTCACGTGCCTGAGGCCGTCCAGGCCGGTCATGGCGACGCAGGTCCGGTAGCCTCCCTTCTCCAGATACAACTTGACCAATTCGAGGATGTCTTTCTCATCCTCGACGATCAGGATTTTCTTGCCTGATGCGGTTCCCATCGAGCGACAGCGTAGAGGGAAGGGGAAGGTGTGTCAAGAGCGCCTCGCCTGATGAAGGGTGGAGGAGTGCGGCACGGGCTCGTCGCTCCCGCACCTCCCGCGGCACCCCTTCCACGGCGGTCCGACGCGGAATCCTTCTGGTATTCCCGTCGCCGTGGTCGGGGACCCGTTGCTCCAAGATTGCAACGGGTGCCCTCCACGGTGCGGTGGTCAGTACCAGCTTTCCTTCTTCGGACGCCGGGCGGGACCCCGCCGCTCCGGTGAAGTCCGCTCCGAACCCATGCCGCACTCCCTCCTAGAGTCCTCCCTTCCATCCGAGATCCGAGGCGCTATTGAGGATGAGGTTGAAGTGGTAAGAGAGAGGAAGAATGGAATGGAGCGATGGGTTGAATTGATTCTTGGTAGAGAGTCTAAATCCCTCAGGGATAGCTAATTCAGTTGACGGAGAGAGGGGGGATGACGTAAGGTGAGGCCCGTTGCTTGGCGCGTCCATCGCGTCATCGCGTGGCGCGTCTCTCGCGACAGACGCAACGACGCAACAGACGCGAAAGACGCAGAGGACCCGAGATGAAGATTTATCTCGCCAATCCGCGAGGCT
>CAYJUP010000246.1:0-3416 GCA_964373365.1 uncultured Nitrospiraceae bacterium | reverse complement strand
CTTCAAAGGCTGGTTGAGTTTTCACGCGGTCGCGCCTGTCCTCCTGCTCTAAGCCACACCATTCAAGAGACCGAACAGACTGAATAGACCAAACAGACCGTCTTAAGGCCCATCGCCCAGTGCCTATTACCTCTAGCCTTCGCATCGACCGAACAGACCGCCCATCGCCAATCGTTCAGAGTCATTGCACTCACCAGCAATGAGGTGTATCTTCCAATACTGGGAAGGCCAAGCAAGGTAGCCCGCTTGAGGAGGAAATGACCAGCAAGTTTCAGCTCTTACCGGTCGATATTCAGGATCGGCTCAAAGAGTTGCCGACACGTGCGGCGACGATGGAAGGACTCGCGGCTCTATGGCTCTTTGGGTCAATGGAGCGAGGTGAGGCGACACCGGTGAGCGATGTGGATCTGGCCTATCTACCGGAAAAGGATCTCACAGGCGAACAGCTCGAGCGCTTTGACGCGGAGTTGTTCGCACTCATTGCAGCCGCATTGCACACGGACGAGTTCACCCTGATCAACCTCCGTGCCGCACCGGCGTCTGTCGTATGGAAGGTGCTCAGCGAGGGGCGGATACTGGTCTGTCGGAATCCAGCGGCAGTGCCCCCGGTGGCTGAAGCCAGCTATCGGTCGGCGCCGGACATTGCCTGGCTCCGGCAAACAGGGAATCAGGAGTTCTTGCGAGGAGCACGCATGCCCGACGACAAGATCGACAAGCAGCGGGTCACAGAATTGCTCCGCCTCGTCAGCGAAGACATTCGGATGCTGCGGCAGAAGGCGCCTGCGAAGAAAGAAGACTATCTCGCGTCGCAGGACCTCCAAGCCATTGTCGAGCGAAGACTGCAGACCGCGGCCGAGGGGTGTCTCAATGTCGGCAACCACCTGATCGCGCGACTCGGCCTGAGAGCGCCCCAAGATTACGCGGATGTCTTCCGCGTGCTGGGGGATGCCGGAGTGCTCCCTCGAGAACGTGTCCGGCAGATGGTGGAGACGGCCAGATTTCGAAACCTCCTTGTCCATCTCTACTGGGCGATTGATCACGAGCGGGTGCATAACGCCCTGGCAGCTCGGCTCGCCACACTGGACAGCTTCGTCCAGACGATAGTCCGCTGGCTCGACGAGCACAGGTAGCCGCCTTTCACCGTAGACGTAGTGCTCGACATCGGCGAGGCCTCCCTGCCTCTGGACCTGGCAAGACTGCTGCCGATCCGGTTCGAACCCTCGAAGTCCGCTTAGTCCTTCGCTTTTCGCGCGTCGCGCGCTTCGCGCTGTGATCTCAGCACTCAGTCCTCAGCACCCAGTCCTTTGTTCTTTGCGAGATCGCCTCACGCCTCACTCCTAGCGCCTCACGGTTTCTCGCGCTTCTCGCTTGTCTCGCAGATGTCGACGCAAGGACGCGATCGACGCCCCACGCAACTGACATAGAGGCGGATGGCACTGGTTGAATATGTGTTGCCCTTGGGAGAGAATGCCCGGAAGCGACACAGCCATGAAACAGTCAGGGGAGCCGTCGTCGCATTCGTGGTTCAACTTGAGGTATTCTGTGAGGGCAAATGGTGCCCGGTCGTGCGGTATGATAGCGCACACGGGTTCTCGCACATTGACTGGTACCGAGGTCTGGCGAATCCCGCAAGGAGCAGGTACCGTTAGCGTTTGCCGAAGCGCTGACACTTGCTGATGACGACATTCAGGAGAGAGGGGAAGAATATCGGGACCGTTTTCTCCAGGGTGAATGGCCGTGAAGGTATATGAAAAGAAACAAGCGTTGTTAGTGACGGAATTCGACCGTTACGTGATGGAACACCCTGAGTTCGCTGCTCAGATCCCGCCAGGAGCGCAGGTGGTGATTCAGGTCGAAGGGGACGAGGACTTCAACCTGTGGGCCAGAGGGTTAGCCCAGCGGCAACGTGAGCAGGGGCAAGTGGTCGTCTACGTGCATGTCAAGGGGCTACGACCGGTGCACTCTCGCCTCGAAGAGCCAGTCATCCAGCAAATCGCCTAGCCTCGGTCGACGGTCTTTATCGCTTCGCACTCGACACTGGCCTATGCCTCGATGCGATTTACGCAATAGACGCAACGACGCAATAGACACTGCACGCAATAGACGCTATGGACGTAGCCGACGCAACGACGCAATGAACGCAATAGACGCCGTACGCAACAGACGCTATTGACGCAAGGACGCGAAAGACGCACCTGTGCGCCGGAGCGCTCCGGTGCGCAGGCGCAATCGACGCATGAACGCTCCCCGCGATTCCACACCCACTGTGCGGTCGGCTCAAGAGAAGGCATCGCTCCAGAAGAGGCTGGTGGAGCAACTCGATCGGCATCCGGAGGTACTCTTTGCCTATCTGCACGGCTCGTTCGTCGGCGACGGTCCGTTTCGAGATCTCGACGTCGCGGTCTATGTGGTGCCGGGGGCTCTGCCGCCGGACGGGCTGCGGTGGTACGAGTGCGGATTGGCGACGGAGCTCGAGTCCGGGGCTACCGCACCGGTCGACGTGCGGGTCTTGAACGACGCGCCGCTGGCGTTCCGGTATCAGGCGCTCAAAGGCAAGCTCCTCCTGGTTCGGGATGAGGAGCGGCTCGAGCAGTTTCGGGTCAGGACGTGGGACGACTACCTCGACTTTGCGCCGTTCGCCCGTCGCTACCTTCGAGAGGCTCTCGTTGAGTGACGTCAATCGCGACCGTGTCCGCGAGCTGGCAGGCCACGTGCGGAACGCCTGCCGCGAGCTTCAGGCCATCGCGGCCGAGGGCAGTGAGCGCTTCCTGGGGGATTCCCGGACGCGCAACAGCGCCAAGTACCTGCTGATTGTCGCCAGTGAAGCGGCCCTCGACCTCTGCAACCATCTGGCCGCCAAGAAGGGAGGACGGGCCCCGGAGGATTACGCGGATTGCATGACGATTCTGGAAGAGATCGGTGTGCTGGATCCGGATCTCCGGCAGCGGATGAGCCGCATGGCGCGGTTTCGGAACTTGCTGGTCCATCTCTACTGGAAGGTGGACGACCGCGAGGTGTACCGCGTGATCGAGGAACATCTCACGGATTTTGACCTGTACCTCAGTGCCATTGGGCGGTATCTCAAGGCCGAGCTCTAGGCCCCCGGCGATCGACTCGCTCCTCGCGCCTGGCGCGCCTTTCTCGCAGGTCTCGCTGGTCGCCCGCCCGCAACGACGCACTCGTAAGATCCGTGAATAGTGAAGACGGATAAAGAGGCGTTCGGGCGGTGCCGTGCCGAGTACGAGGCGTACAAGGGGAGAAAGAGGGGAAAGGACCGTCGGACAAGAAGGGCTTTTGTGCGTGAAGAAACCTTGGAAGAACACGTTACAGCTGTCCTTCCATGCCGATGAGGAAAGGCTCAACGATCACCTTACGATTGAGGAGATCGAGGAGGTGTTGCGGTCATGGGAGATCCT
>CAYJUP010000245.1:0-3430 GCA_964373365.1 uncultured Nitrospiraceae bacterium | reverse complement strand
GGCTTCGTGGCCACCTGAGTGATGTAGGCCGATTTGACCGCTTTGCTCGGTTTGCCTTTGCGGACCGGCAGCGGATTCTCCGCGAGGACCTCCTGCAGGAACTTGTTGAGCGGCCCAGTCGGCACGCGCAGGGTGAAGGCGGCCATCGCGCGGTCGATCAGCGGGAAGACGCCGCGCACAGAGTCGGGCTTCAACGCCGACCCGAACAGGACCGGCGCCCAGGGCAGGAAGGGAAACCGCCGCCGCAAGTCGAGCGTGTACTGCTCGCCGGCGGTCACATCGCCTTCCGTCAAGTCCCACTTGTTCACCAGCAACACGCACGCGCGCCCCTGTTTCAGCACCAGGCCGGCGATCTTCGTATCCTGCTCGGTGATGCCTTCCACCGCGTCCAGGATCAGCACGGCGACATCAGAGCGCCCCATCGCGCGAAGCGCCCGGGCGACGCTGTATCCTTCGATCCCCCGTTCGATCTTTCCGCGCCTCCGGATGCCGGCGGTATCGGTGAAGACGTACTGCCGTCCCTGGCAGGTCACAACCGTATCGATGGGATCGCGTGTCGTGCCGGGCAGCTCGCTGACCAGCACCCGCTCCTGGCCCAGGAGGGTGTTGACCAGTGTGGACTTGCCCACGTTCGGTCGGCCGACGACGGCCACACGTGGGCATTCGGCAATGTCCTCGTCGGCGCCCGAGGCCGGCAGTAAGGGGAAGAGAGCCTCCAGGAGATCATCCACCCCGATGCCGTGTTCAGCCGAGACGGGATATAAGGTCCCCTTCCCCACGCGATAGAAGTCTGCCAGCAGCGCGTCCGACTTCGGCGTGTCGATCTTATTGATCGCGAAAAAGACCGGCTTCTTGACCCTGCGCAACAGGCTGACGATTTCCTCGTCGGTGGGAGTCAGGCCGGCGCGGCCGTCCATCAGGAGGATCAGGATGTCGGCCTCAGCGATCGCGAGCTGAACCTGTTGCCGGATCAGGGAGAGCATGCCTTCGGTCGCGGAGGGGTCAAGCCCGCCGGTGTCCACGAGCCGAAAGGGACGGCCCCGATAGGCGCCGTCGGCGTAGTTGCGGTCCCTGGTCACCCCCGGTACGTCATCCACGATGGCGGTCCGCGTTCCCAGCACACGGTTGAACAGCCTGGACTTGCCCACATTCGGCCGTCCGATGATCGCAATCAATGGGGGAGGCATGGTGAATGGTTCATGGTTGATGGTGGATGGTCGGGTTGCAGGCGAACTCATTAGCCATGAACCATCAACCATTCACCATTTCTGTTGTGCCCCGCGAACGGTAGCACAGCGTTTCGAGGAAAGACAAGAAACGGGGGTGTTCGGTATAATCGGCCTGGGTGGGCCCTGTGGTTGAACGGCTCTAACCGGAGAGAGGAACAACTGCATGCAGAACGGATTCGATTGGAACGGTGTGGATGACGTGCTGCTGGACATGGACGGCACCCTCCTGGACCGGCACTTCGACAACTTCTTCTTCGAGGAGGAGCTGCCCAGACGGTATGCGGCCAAGCACGGGCTAGGGTTTGAAGAGGCGTTGGAGCGCTTACTGACGATGTACCGAGCCGTGGAAGGGGAACTGAACTGGACGGACCTGTACTACTGGACCAAGATCTTGGAGATTGACGTGGTGGCGCTGACGAGGGAGTTTGAGCACCTGATCACGTTCCATCCGGACGCGGTGGACTTCCTGCGCCACCTCCGCGCACGAGGCAAGCGGGTGCATGTGCTCACCAACGCCCATGCCGCTGGCCTAGAGATCAAGGTCGCCCGGACGCGCATTGATCGGTACGTGGACCGCATTGTCACCGCCTTCGAGATCGGGTGCCTGAAAATGCGCCCGGAGTTCTGGCCGACCTGCCAACGTCTGCTCGGGTTCGAGCCGTCACGGTCCCTGTATGTGGACGACGACGAAGCCTGTCTGGCGGCCGCCCATCACTACGGGATCGGGTACGTCTACCATCGCTCGAAATCCAGCTCGCGCCTGCCGGCCCAACCCTCCTCCCGCTATATGTCCATCGAGAGCCTGCATACGCTTTTAGCTCCAGGCGACAGGCTCTAGGCGATAGGCTATGGGTTGTAAGGATGGCCGTCTTCCATTGCCCATCGCCTTAGGCGGGGATCGCGATCCCGCGGTACATCTCGCCGGCGATGCGGGGGATGCCCGGCATCAGAAACCGATCCACGTTCTCCAACTTCAAGCCGGCTTGCCTGATCAGGGCGTCGATCGGCCGGGTGAGGTTGCATCCGCAGGCCAGACGCTGTTGCAGCGGATTAAAGAAGTCCTGCCACCTCGCCACTCGCGCGTCGTCGCTGCGGCCGTGCTCCAGGAACACGTACTTCCCGACGGGCTTCAGCACCCGTCCCACTTCGCGCAGGGCGGCCACCGCGTCGGGGATCGTGCACAGGGTCCAGGTGCTCACGACGCAGTCGAATCGTCCGTCTTCAAAGGGCAGCGCCTCGGCGCTCAGCCGCACCAGTTCGACCGGCAGGGATCCCTCCGAGATCCGTCGGGCGACCTTCTTTGGAAGGAGCGTCGCCGGCTCCAGCGCCGTCAGCGAGGTCACCGCCATCGGATAATGCGGCAGGTTGAGACCGGTTCCGAACCCGATCTCAAGGACCGCCCCATGTAGGGGCGCCAAGGCCTGCTGCCGCTCCTGCCGGAACTTGCATGTCCCCATGCCCCAATCCATGAGGCGCGGGAACACATGGTCCGCATAGAAGCCCATCACGTGCTCCTGGCGAGCATGCTGCTCTGCGTCAATGTAGCATGGATCGCTTCTCCTGCTACAGAGGTGACAAGGGGCACGAGGCTAGCGGCTATAGGCTCTGGGGAGGGCAATGGGCAAGAGGCCATAGGCAATAGGAAAGACGAGCGGCGAAAGATAAGAAATTCTAGGGAAGTTGATCCAGTCCATAGCCCATCGTCTATAGCCTCTAGCCTTCCCTATTGCCCATAGCCCCGTGCCCCTAACCGGAGCCAGCCGCAATCCTTGTAGCCCTGTGCCGTCTATGTTAGATTTTCCCCTTGGTCGAGATCTCGCAGAAGCTGGTGACACGCGCCATGATGCCCCGACAGTACGATCATCGAACGGTTGAGGCCCGGTGGCAGGCCTACTGGGAGCAACACCAGACCTTCCGGGCCACGGAAGACCCCTCTCGGCCCAAATACTATTGCCTGGAAATGTTCCCGTACCCATCGGGTCGGATTCACATGGGGCACGTGCGTGTCTACGCCATCGGCGACGTGGTCGCGCGATACAAACTCATGCGCGGCTACAACGTGCTGCATCCGATGGGGTGGGACGCGTTCGGGCTGCCCGCCGAAAACGCGGCCATTGAACAGGGGGTGCACCCGCGCCAGTGGACAGACGAAAACATCGCCTACATGCGCACGCAACTCCGGCGCATGGTGCTCTCGTACG
>CAYJUP010000244.1:0-3430 GCA_964373365.1 uncultured Nitrospiraceae bacterium | reverse complement strand
TCCCTGATGACGTCGTACGTCGCGATGGTCTTGGTCACCGTTGCGACCGGCGCCCCGGCCGGCGTGGCCGAGCAGGGAAGGGTGATTTACGTGGAGCGGTGCGCCGTGTGTCATGGCCCTCAAGGCCTGGGCGACGGGCCTGAGGCGCCGTTCCTCTCCCCTCGGCCGACCAGCCTCATTTCGGCCGGGACGTCGGTGAAATCCGACGCCGAACTCCTGGCCATCATTGCAAACGGCAAGCCCCGCACCGCCATGCCGGCCTGGAAAGACCTGTTGAGCGACGAGCGGCGGCGGGACGTGCTCGCCTATATCCGGACCCTGGTCCGCTTCCAACCCAGACCGCTGACGCCACCTCCGCCACAAGAACAGCATTGACGTCTCGCCGGCGCGGCATGGTACAGTAGCTTCCCTAGTGTTTGGTGTCCGAAACAGAGGAGACGAGTCATGCGTGGTGTGCGTCCCATGTTTCACGGAATCTTCCTGTTCGTAGTCGCATCGCTTGTCAGTCTCGTCTCTGTCTTCGATGGTGCGCCCGGATTGGCTCACGCCGCCCAGGCTCACAAGAAAAGCGCACCGCCTGTCAAAGCGACGGCGGCCGTGTCTGCAGCGCAGCGGTATGTCCAGGCTCTGGCGTCCGGTGATCGTGTCGCAGCAGGTCAACTCGACTTCGCTTGCCAGTACAGGATGGTCTCCGCGAGCATTCAACCTCTCTCGGCCTTCCCATCCAACTCTGATCCGGCGTATGCCGATTGCTGGGGCCAGCTTGCGAAAGCCCACGAGACAGCCGTCGAGCGGCGCGAACAGGGAATGGACGACATGTGGCCCGGCAAGGGAACCCTGGTGTTTCTCAGAGAGGAGCTCGACCGATATCCGGCATCGGTGTTTGTGATGGACCTTCTGGGCCTGTCCCCGCCGGCTGGCGGACTGCGGGTCGAGCTGGTGGACAGCGTGCCGCTGCCGGCCGCCTCGTTCAGGATTCGCGAAGACGCGCCGCTGGTCGCGGTTCCTACCACGTTGGTCCGGCTGCGAGTCACCTACAAAGATCCATTGACCTCTCCGGTGACCTACGCCCCTGACGCCTACAAATGGACCAACACGGTCAAGCGTCCCCGAGCGGCGCTGAAAGCGGTTACGGTGAAATGGGTGGTGCTGTCGGAGCTGGGGAAGCTGGGATTTCCCGGTGACGCGGCGGTTGTGAATCTTCCAGTCGCGGGACCTACGGAACAGAGTCCAGGCGTTCCGTTCGTCACCGAGACCAGCGGCTATGTGGCCCAATCCGGTGCGTGGTGGGCGCCGACCGACGCGCCGGGTCTGCTGATCGCCGCGGTCGGACGCGCTGCGCAGTTTCCGGAGCAGCGCGACCGCATTGCGATACTCAACAGGGTGTTGATCATTGATCCCCGCCAGCCGGACGCCCTGACCTCGCTCTCCCACGAACTGTATCAGACGATCCTGAGCGCTGGGGCGACCACGCATCAAGTGCCGCTCAGCGATGCGGCGCTGGCCGCCCGCTTCAACGAATTGTACTGGGACGTATACGCGCAGACGACGCGGATGGACATCTCGCTCGGGATGGAAATGGGCGGACTCTCCAAGCCGACCCCCGCCGACTATCTATACCGGATGATCCCGGCGATGGAGAAGCTGGCAGAAGTCCGTCCCCAAGATCTCGAGAACCGCTTTCGGCTGGGGGCGGCCTTTCGGTGGAACAACGACCAGCTCGCAGCCATCGCCACGCACGAGGCGCTGGTCAAGGACATCCCCCCCGCCCGCGCCGCGCTTCACGCCAGGGCCTTGATCGAGCTGGCCATGTCCCGGATCGCAAAGGTGGCCTGGAACCGCTCGTTCGGAGACCCCGGCATCCTGCAGGCTTACAAGGATGCGGAGGAAGCGTTCACGCTCACCGACAGACCCCTGGACAAGTTCACCGCCGCGTACACGATGGCGTACAGCCTGGCCTTCACCCCGAACCGTAACAACCGTGCCATGCTGGAACGCTTGACCGAGGCGCGCAACTGGTACCTGCAACTGCCCGGAGCCTCTCGGGACTCGTGGCGGTACCTGCTCGCCAACGACATACTCAAGGGCGTGATTGAGACGGACCCGGTCTTCCGGCCGCTGCTCGCGGCCTCCTAGCTGATAGCCAACAGTGAACAGCGAATAGCCAGAAGCTCTCAGCTGTTCGCTACTCGCTACTAGCTGCTCGCTTGCCCAATTTCGCCAGCTCCGCAAAATAGCTGGCGAACGCTCGCATCCCACCGGAGGCCTGCCCCCAGTCGAAGTGTTCGTTGGGCGCGTGGTAGCCGTGTTCCGGCAGGCTGAGGCCCATGAATAGAATCGGCACGCGCCACGCTCGGTGCATGGTCGCCACCGCACCGATGGACCCGCCTTCCCGAATGAACGCCGGCTCCTTGCCGAACCCGGCCCGCACCGCCCGTCGCACGGCCTCCGCGTAGGGCCCGCTGAACACGCCGCGGAACGGCTGCAGCATGCCCTCCCGCTCCACCTGCACATTCGGATTCTGCTTGGCCACGAAGCGCTGCAGCAGCGCGAAAATCTTTTCCGGCCGCTGATCCGGCACCAGGCGCATACTGACCTTCAACTCGCCGTGGCCGGGGACCGCCGTTTTGACGCCCGGCCCCGTGTAGCCCCCGACCAGTCCATGCACCTCGAACGTGGGGGACGCCCAGATCCGGCGCAGCACTTCGGCAGGGTCCGTGGTTCTGAGTGCCCGGAACCCGTACGCCCGCATGAATCGTCTGACCTGAAACCCTGAGGCCAGAAAGTTGCTGATCTCGGCCTTGGTGGGTGGCACGACGTCCTCGTAGAAGCCCGGAATTTTCACGCGGCCGGTGCGCGCGTCCACACAGGCATGTGCCAACGCGCACAACTCGGCCAGCGGATTTCTGGCGGCACCACCGGTCAGCCCCGAATGCGCGTCGGCCGCTCCGGTCCGGAGTGAGAGCCTGGCCCCCAGCAGCCCGCGCAGGCCGTATGGCACTGCCGGGCGGCCTTTGGCGATCCAGATCGTGTCCGAGACCACCACTGAATCCGGTCTCGGGATGGCAGCCCGTCGGCTCAGTGCATCCCGAAAATGCGGGCTGCCGATCTCTTCTTCCAGTTCCCAGAGGAACCGGACATTGATCGGCACCCCCTGCTCGACCGAGTACCGTCCAGCCAGGAGTGCCGTCAGCGCGGGCCCTTTGTCGTCCGTGGCGCCTCGGCCGTGATAGACGCCGTTCACCTTCCGAAAGGCGAAGGGCGGATGCCGCCATTCGGGCTCCTGGGCCGGCTGCACGTCCAGATGATTGTAGATCATCACGGTCGGGTGCTGTTTCCCCGTGGTCCAGCCGCCCGACACCACCGGATAGCCGCCGGTTTCCACGATCCGAGCCTCGGCCCCAAGATCCTTCAGAAACTGGACAGCCAG
>CAYJUP010000243.1:0-3451 GCA_964373365.1 uncultured Nitrospiraceae bacterium | reverse complement strand
ACGGTGATCCAGAGAGCGAAGACGAGAATTCTGCCAAACAACATGATGTCACACAGTTCAATGGCAGGATTCGCAGGAGAGAACGATGCCGGCGTGACAGTTATTAGAAATTCACGCGGAGGTTGATGGCAGCCGTATGGAAAGTCGTCTGGTAGGTGCCGTCCACGGCGTTGGGCCCCGCGAGAAAATGATTGCTGCCGCTGACGGTTCGCGTCTCGTAGAGCAACGCCTTATAGGCCAGATCCAGTCCGACCGCTTTGGAGCTGAACGGCCCGCCCCCCGAACTCCCGCATGGGAACAGCCCGAACACCGACCCCTTCTCCTTGCACAGCAGGCCGAGTCCAATGGAAATGGAATGGCTGCCCGCATCAGGGACCGTCGGGCTAAACGTCCGGTCGGGAATCGGGGTCTGCGAAAACCAGTATCCGGCGCGGAGCGCGACCTCCCAGTGGGGGAGGCGCTCAGGTTGCAGCCATTTATATTCGGTGCCGGTCATGATCGTGTAGGAGTTGCGGTTGTCTTTTGGGGAGGGAACCGTGACGCCAGTTGAGAGATGAATGTCCGTGTTGCTGAACGATTGCCAGCCCGTATAGTCCGCGTCCACTTCCAGCTTCCACTCGCGCTCCTGGTCCCGGACCGGCCAGTAGGCGACCCCGCCAGTAAAGACTTGTGGCAAGACTAGGGTGATTGAGGAATCGGCGGCGAGCGCGCCATTTGTTCGGAATTCGCCGTCCAGGTGGAGCGTGGCCTGGCTCCGATACACAAAGCCAATGTTCATAAGCGGCTTGCCGTCCACAGTGCGGAACGGGGTATACAGCAGGCTGGCGTTAAAGCCATAGGCCGTATCCTTCCCGTTAATCTCTAAGGGTGTCCCTACTGGAGCAAGGACTCCATTGGAGTTGACATGGTACTCATAATGCCCTGCGCCCCAGAAGCTGAAGAAGGTATAGATGTCCAGGCCGAGGCCGACAGAAAGCTGGTCATTGAGTTTATAGGCCAGGGTGGGCTTGATGTCGATCAGCTCTAACGACTCACGCGTCGCCGCTAGGTTTATCGGGATCCCCGCGTTGAACGACGCGTCTTCCGGATACCGATATTTGGTTCCAAACGGCGAGAGCACCGCCAGGCCGGCACTCAGATCGCCGAGGGCCGTGATCCCAAGATCCTTGAGATTGGCGGTCAGGTAAATGTTCAGCGGCGGCGGAGAGACCGCGCTGGATCCAAAGTCGCCGCGCGTCGTGGCGCCACTCGGGCTTCGATACGAGGTGCTCCCGCCGATGAACAGCACGCCAACGGACGTCTGCAGGCGACGCAACTGGGTCATACCGGCCGGGTTGTAATAGACCGCCGACGGATCGTCAGCCTGAGCGGTGAAGGCCGAGCTCTGTCCAGCCGCGGACGCGCTCTGATCCATGAGGCGAAACGATCCAGCGTAAAGGGTAGAGGGGAAGACCAGCAGCGTCACCATCAGGCAGGCGAGGAGCCAGGGGGCCACAGTCAGACGGTCCCGTTTCAGCATCACCACCTCCAGCGCAGAAAAAAAGCTCGCGGAATCATCACGACCCCGGAGCCCTCACCGATCGCAACACGAACAATCGTCGCCCCCCCCTCCATCGGTTCGCTGGGGAAAATCTAAGGGGCCTAATGGAAGCTACTATACAGAGACCTCCCCCCGTGTCAAGAAATTCCCCAGTAGGTGTCGTGCCAAACTATTTCTCCTGGCTGCCGAACTTGCGCCGTTGCCAGAGATGGCGGGAGACGGAGCAGACTGCCACCACCCCGATGCCGGTGCCCAACAACACGATCATCCAGTCCCACACAGGCCATTCTGGGATTTGAGATCTGGCGGGATTGGCGGCGCTATCCTGGGAGACAGAACGTCCGGCTGTCAATGCAACCAAGTGCAGGCTGCGCAGCAGGGATCGGGTCTGCGCCTCGTCTGCCAAGTTCAGGAGAGGGCTGGCGGGAAGATGGTCAATGTTATCGGTTTTTCGAAGGACTGATGGATGGCCCGCCGTTTTTCATAGAGCTCAGGATGGAGCTTACCTCAACCACGAGAACCAGCCGCTCGAGATCAACTGGCTTGCCCACGATGTCCACCGCTCCCAGGTTCAACATCTCCAGCAGCAAGTTCTCATCCTGACTGGCGGTCAGCGCGACCACCCCGCCCGTGTAGTTTTGGCTTTGTAGCCGGCGCAGCACCTCCACCCCATTCATGCCCGGCATATAGAGGTCTAGAATGACCACCTTAGGTGGCTCCTGTTTTGCCAGATCTAGCGCCTCCGGTCCGTTCTGAGCCGTTCGCACCCGGAAGCCTCGAAGGGTCAAGAACTGGGAGAGCAGATCGCGGACCGACGGCTCGTCATCCACCACGAGGATTGATTCTCTTGGCTGACTCTCTGTTGGTTTTCCAGGGGCGCGGAGCGTCGGTAAAGCAGGTTGACCTGGCTGCGTGGTCACCCGGTCCAGGGCTCCCACGAGGGTCTCAAGCGAGAGCCCCTTCCTGAGGAAATCGGTCACCCCCAGTAGCCGTGCTCGATGCTCCAGCTCGTCCGTACCGCCTCCCGTCAACATGATAACCGAAGCCTTTGAGTCCACCGCGCGGATCTGCTTGAGCACAGCGATCCCGTTTGTGTCTTGCAAGTGGAGATCCAGGACCGTAATCTGCGGCCGGTGCCGCCGAAACAGCTCCGGGACATCTAAACCCTTGGTCGCCGTGAGGACCTCGTGCCCGTGACGACTGAGCACCGCCTGCAGCAGGTCGCAGATCAACCGTTCGTCATCCACCACCAGAATCTTTGCCATGGTCAGCCTCCTGTCTGGGCCGTGTCCCTCGGGGGGGTATCCAGCGTCTCGCGGACCTTTTGCACCAGCGCCGTTGGCGTGAAGGGCTTTTGAAGGAAAGCGATCCCAGTGTCCAGCGCGCCGTGGCGGACGATCGCGTTGTCGGTGTAGCCGGACATGTACAGGATCTTCATGTCCGGCCGCAACGGCGCCAGGCGGGCAGCCGAGTCCCGCCCGCTCATCCCCGGCATCACCACGTCCGTCAGCAGCAGGTGGATCGGACCGGAGTGCTCTTGGCAGATGCGGAGCGCCTCCGTGCCGTGCTTTGCTTCGAGGACCGTGTAGTCGTTGTATTGGAGGACGGCTCGAGCGAGGGTCCGGACCATCGCATCATCTTCGACCAGCAGGATCGTTTCCGAGCCTCGGAGTGTCTCGGGGCGGACTGGGACTGGCGCAGTCACCTCGACTTCCTCCTCGACGCGGGGCAAGTAGATTTTAAACGTGGCGCCTTTCCCCGGCTCGCTATAGACCCAGATATTGCCGCCGCTCTGCTTGACGATGCCGTAGACCGTGGCCAGACCCAGGCCGGTCCCCTTCCCCGGCTCCTTCGTGGTGAAGAAGGGCTCGAAGATGCGGGCCTGGGTTTTTGCGTCCATACCGCAGCCAC
>CAYJUP010000242.1:0-3462 GCA_964373365.1 uncultured Nitrospiraceae bacterium | reverse complement strand
CTCAGTCCCAAGACGGTGAAGAACTACCTCTCCAACATCTACCAGAAGCTCCAAATTACCCGCCGGGCCCAGGCCGCGGCGCTGTTTGCCAAACAGTCCGCCACTAGGGCCAATCGGCCCTAGTTTCCTAGGGCCGTAAAACTTCTTATCGGTTCCCACTCCGCTCTACCCCTTCACCCTTTCCACGCTATACACTGCGACATGTTTCATGATCGGAGGACGGGCATCCTGACCAGTAACGGATCCCATCTCACCATGCCGAGATGGCGGCAGGAAGGAGGACTGCTATGGACTGTCTTCGGTGTCGCGGAATGATGGTGGTGGAGAGATTCGAGGAGGCGAAGGGCGATCTTCGGGAGATAAGTTTTTACGGATGGCGTTGTGTGTGCTGCGGGAATATTTTTGATCCTGTCATCGCAGCGAATCGGCTGAGGCCACTCCTCCCCGCCGGGAACGACACGAGGCAACATCTTCTTGTTGCTGACGTGGTCAAGAATTGGGGTCTTGATATAGAAGCAGCCTGACGTATTTGTTGATGCGTGCCGCGCACGTGAATGTATCGGCATCAGTCAGCGAATATCCTGAAAGAACCCTCTGGGGAGGACCGGCAGGCGGAACTCCACGTGCAGGATAATCAGCAGCACGCGGACAACACTGCGCCAGATGCCCATCTTGACGAACTTGCGCGAGTCGGTGATCACCGGCGGCGCAAGCACCACCGGAGCCGTCACACGAACCAGTTTCTCGCAGAAGGCCACGTCCTCCAGAATCGGCTGGTTCGGGAAGCCGCCGAGCTGCTCGAAGAGCGCCCGCCGTACGAACATCGCTTGGTCCCCGTAGATAATCCGGCTCTGACGACACCGGAAGTTATCGAGGAAAGATACCAATTGCAGTCGCCAGTCTGAGCCGGAGAACCGGTGCATAAACCCTCCAGCCCGGATCGTAGAGTCCGACTCCAACCTATTGAGTCGCACCAGCGCGCCATCAGGCAACCGCGTGTCCGCGTGGAGGAAGAGCAGCCACTCTCCCGTCGCCTGCCTGGCGCCAGCATTCATCTGAGCCGCACGGCCCTTTTTCGCTGACAAAAGAACCAGATTTCGGATATGGGGGCCTTGCCAGCCCCAATTTTTAATTTTTAATTTTGCATTTTCAATTTCGCCAGGCGCCGCGAATCCCAAGGATTCGGCGACAGCGAGTGTCCGATCTACACTCCCGCCATCCACGACGATCACTTCGTAGTCGCCGGCTTGACTCAGCAGGTGCTGCAGCGTCGCCGGAAGCGCTGTCTCTTCGTTGTATGTCGGGATGATAACGGAGATCATAGTTTCTAGTTTTGAGTGGTGAGTGTTGAGTTCTTAGTCGTTGCAGAGCCAGGCCAACTCAAAACTAAACACTCAGAACTCATAACTGCGCTACTCGCGCCCGCTGGCACCAGCCAGTCGGGCAGGTAGCGCCTAGCATCCGTGGCCCAAGCGGACGGATCTTCCTCAATGGACTCGAACAGATCGCCCAGCGTCGCGACCATGGCATCTGTCAGAGCCAGATATTTCTGGGCGCGTGAGCGGAGCTCCTCCGGGGACGTGCGCCCTTCGGCGATGGCCCGATCTAGCGCCCGACAACCAAAGGCATGATGCGCCTCTTCCTGACGTAAGAGGATTCGCCGCAAACGGCCAAACGCCGCTCCCCGCTTCGCCAGCCCGTCCTCGATTCGACCCAGGATTGCCTCCCCCAGCCCTTCCAGGATGATCTGCTCCGCCAATAGCGTTTCGACAAAGTTCCGCTCGAGGATCGCCTGGTCCAGGAGCGCGCGATAGCGTTCCAGCGGCGGGAGCAAGGGAGAGGCGCCAAGGTGGCGAGGAGCGAGCCAGGCAATCACTCCCTGGAAGACCACAGCGTGGACAGCCTCTTGTCTGGCTTGACCCAGGAGGAAACGGCGCATCCCGGGCTCAGGAGCTAGCACCGCCTGGGCCTGAGCGCAATCGTGGGCCAGCCGCTCGCCGTGTTCCAGAAATCGCAGGAGACGGGCGATCGGCACCCGTTCGTTAGGATAAACCAGCATGCTTCACCTCAGCGAGTAGCGAGCAGTCAGCAGCACGCAGCATGAGAAAACATCGAGCAGCTCAAAGCTATCAGCTATTCGCTGCTGGCTATTCGCCTTTCAGATGGGGGACCATTCAGCCGCCAATCGTATTCGAGGAATTGGACTGAATAGGGCTTGAATTCCAGATCCCGGGCCAACTCGGGATCGGCGACATACCGCTTCACATAGTTGATGAGCGAGCCGGAGTGGGCCACAAAATCCTCTTCGAACCACTTAAAGATCATCGAGAGATAGGCGATCTTCCGTTCGCGGTCAAACCGGTTTCGGGTCGGATCGTTGATGAAACCTCGGGCACTCTGCTCCAGTTGCTCCTCCAGCTCGTCCGCCTTGTAGGCCCGGGACTGGAGCTTGGGGCAGGAGCGGGAAGCGCAGACGATCGCAAAGTGAATCCTCGGTTCCAGAAAGTCAGGAATCAACAACTTTCGTTCGAGGTCATACAGATTAATCGTCTCCCCTCCGACCCGATAGTCATGACCGATGAAATAACGATACCGTCCGGCCAGGGTGCGGGGGGAATAACCATCCAGGATGCCCTTGATGGCAAACGCGTTGTAGGCATTGATCCAGAAGGCCAGCCGGTCCTCGCGGGTCGGCAAGCTGTTCGGATCAACACGGTCCAGTTGCCGCAGGTACGCGTCGAACCGGCCATCGGTGGCGACGGCCGGGTAATTCACGACGCCGTCGGTCACACGGGCGCGGAGGATCTCGCTAAACGGGTGATGCGAAAACTCCTGAGGCGCGATCGGCTCAACAGGGTGGAAGAACCTCGGCACCGTCGAGCAGCCGGAGAGGGGGGGACCGAGCACCACGATCAGCACGGCCAGTGCGGTGGCCCGATACGGCAGCAGCCGTGCGACGGTGCGGACGGCGGTCATCTAGTTCGTCTCCTTTTTAAAGACAATGTCCCCGTAATAGGCTGTCGCCGATTCGCCGGTGTTGTCGGTATCGGTCAGGTGATTAAGAAGAAAGATGTTGTGTCTCGCGTTCCCACTTGTCGGCTTGCTCACGAAATCGTTGTTCAAGGCTGCGTTCATCAGCAACGACCCCTGCAGACTCAAGAAAAATCAAATCTTCGTTAGCCAAGGGGCGCAAAACCGCCAGCAAATAATGTTCTTTGCGCCGCCGTTCAGCCAGATGCCGAGCATAGCTTTCCCTAGCGGCCAGTTGACGTCTCTCGTGGACGGCATAACAGAGACGTGGCATCGTAGGTTCTGACTTCTTATACCAATCTCGTTCTCGTTTTGACTGGTGGGCGCTGCAAGGCAGTGTCAGTTTCTTTGGCTGCTCCTTTACTGCTGTTGTGGGTCGATAAGCTTTTTCCTTGATGTCCGCAATGCGGCCTGGAGACTCTGTGCTTTTTC
>CAYJUP010000241.1:0-3482 GCA_964373365.1 uncultured Nitrospiraceae bacterium | reverse complement strand
GGAAGCTGTTCAAGACGCCAGACCTCTTGATCGGTAAACAGACCGAGAGATCGAATGGTTTGATCGATGCTTGTCGCAATCATCCCTTTCCCGCGCACATACTCGAAGTCGATGATCATTGATATCTTTGCAAGGCGGAGACGGATCTCACGTGTGGCGCGGAAGCGATAAACCGGGAAGGTGCCGGTCGGTGTTTCAACGGGGCCGACGCCGATGAAGTCCAGCTTCCAGTCGCAAACACCGCGATACTTGACGGATTTTGTGCGTGCATTCCGGACGATCACGCGCGTTTTTCCCGTCAATGACGTGTCGCGGTCCACCGTAGCAGGCAACAGGATGACCGGTGAGGCGTATTCAATCTCCAGACCGTCTCTAAAATTAGTCTCCCGGTCAATCACGATATTGCCCTGTTGATCTCGGCGCAGCTCATGCCGGGCCATCTCATGTTTCGTCAGAATCCACTGTTCACCATGCTGCTCGAACGTGAACGGCACCTTTTTGCCTTTTTCAGAACCCTCCGTTACCAGGTAAATGCCTTGGTGAAGTTCCAGTGGCATCAACTCCTCGGCCTTGACAGGAAGGAGAGAGGGCTCTTCTTGGGTATTTCTCAAGTTATCCTCAATGTCTGACAGCCGATGCCGGACAAGGACCCATGTCCACCGAACGGTGATCGTATCACCTGTGTGGAGCATGCCCATCATGGCCTTTGGCGGGTCGATTCCGAAATCCGTCATGCGTAGCGAGGTTCCGCCGGTGATCTCCAGGCGGTCATCGGACAGCTGCCTGACCTGCATCGGAATGCCTACCGTCTGCTCCGCTCCGGCTACCGTTAGGACTCCTGTAGTCTCGATGGTTCGGGTGTCGATCTGGTGCGTCTTGAGTTCAACTGATTCAAGACGGTAGGTAATCGCCGGATGCGTCTGCGCCTTCAGGACGTCATACATCTTTTTGTCCATTCCACGTTTACCGCTCTTGAGCGACGTGACCGGAATTTCCACGTGGACCGTTGGTGTCAGAGGGCGCGGGACCGTACCACCACTCGCCCAGAGCGAGGAGAGGTCAGCCGCCTGAAAGATCAGCGAGCCCTCGATGATATGTCCCTCCACCTCCCAGTCATGCATCGAGGACGTTCCCTCCACGATGACATGACTGGCATTGAGGTCTGGATTGTACCGCTCGGACCCGCTGGTCTCAGCCGAGGCCCCGGCGGCAATGAGCACCACACCAAGTAGACTCGTCAGCGTGATAGTTGATATACGTTTCATTCTGACTGATCCTCAAAGGACTGCACCGCCAGAAGCCTCGCTAGAACGCGAACGAGGCTTCCGTGATGACACCTTGGAAACTTGGATCGTTCCAGACGTCCACCCCGCTGACCTGTGAGCCGTTTGAACTGAATCCGGTATACAGCTGGTAGACGTACTCGGCCTTCAGCAGCATGGCTTTCGTTAGCCAGTAGCCGCCGCCGACCTGGATTCGGTGAACGAACCCGTCGGAATTGACGTCGCGGCTGCTGCTTGCTGCCGACACAAGGTGCTGCGCTGCGGCGCCGCTGTATCGGGCGGCAGTGTAGAGGCGGTCCGTGACGTGATAGGTGCCTTCCGCCGCGTAGTACAGCCACGATTCCTTCGGGGTCTCAGCGGCGTTGCCGTTGGTGTCACTGTCCTGGACCCAGCCGATGTGGGCATACCCCTCCAGCGGATTACCCTCCCAGGTGGCGTCGAATTGCGCAGCGAGCACGTTTTGTCCCGCTGTGAGAAAGACTTCGCCGGGCGCGGCACTGTTGTCGAGCACGCCGGCATACGGACCGCCGGATCGGTTGGCTCTGAACAAATTCGTCCGTGAGCTGATGGGTGAATCCGATTGGTCAACCCAGTAGATCGAGGAAGAGACGTTCAACTGTTCGGCCGGGCGGCCTCCGACTTTGCCGTGCAGCGACAAGCCGTGGTTTTTCTGAAAGTCGCCTGTTTCGCCGCCGCTTCCGACACCGATCAGCCAGTCGGCCGGGAAGCGACCTTCATCACCGGACACCTCGACGCCGATCTCGGTAGACCTCGGATCGACCACGTAATTGCCGATCAGGGGATTTCGCTGTACCGCCGCATTGATCGACCGGCGGTAGTGTGCGTCTCCGAAGTCGAGCTCAAACTGGCCGGCTTTGATGTCAACGGCATCAAACAGGGCCTCGCCCAGCCGGGTTTTGCCGACGGAATCGGGCAACTCCCGAATGAGCATATACCCCTCATCTCCCTGCAACTTATCCGGGTGTGGTGAGTCGGCAATGAACACGCTGAAATACACCTCCAGCCACCGGTCGAAATCGGCAAGGAAAGAGAAGTTCCCGTAAGCGGTCTGGAACCCCGGCGACAGCGGGCCGGATAGGGTGCTGTTGCTCCCGACCGTGTCCGCCACATGGCCTTGCGCCAGGTACTGGAAACGCCCGACCGTGTCTACTCCCATAAACAGATCCATGTCGCCCGTGTTGGCGATGCGGACATCCATCGCGTCTCGGTGCCCAGACCCGATCCGGCCCCGAACACGACGCTCCCATCCAGGTCTCAGTTCGCTCTCCGGCGACGGACCAAATTCCTTTTTCTCCTCGATGCCTTGCTGCACCCGCCGTTCGGTGGTCGTAGAGGTTTGTTTCTGGATCTGCTCTACCTGCCGTTGCAATTTTTCAAATGCCTCTTTCAACCGTTCGTATTCGGACCGAGGCACATACTGTTCCTGCGCCTTCTCCACGGCAGACTGCTGACCGAACGCAGCCGGACCTGCGGTAAGAAACATGACGCCCACTACGACGATACTGGCTGCCCTCATAACAGACCTCCTTTTCTCTCCGTGGAAGTAAGTTTCATTGGTATTTATCTCCTAATGACGTACAGGTAATTATGGCTTGGAGAGCCACGGTTTCACGGTTTCTATGAGCGCTGTCATACATCTATCTGAGTTACATCATACAAGACGGCGTTGTTCAGATGTATGACCTACGTCATATTGGGAAAAAATTTAAGCCCGTAAGACCCAAGGAGCTATGCGACTTGATCCTTAAGGGGGAGGGATTTCTTGGGCTTAAGAAGAACGATTTCCCCGCGGGAGGAGCGGACACATCCCTTCTTCTTCAAACGACTCAGGGTTCGGATGGAGGTCTCCACCGTGGTCCCAGCCATCTCGGCGATCTCCCGGTGGGTAAAAGGAAGAATCGAACCGAAGTCTTTTTGGAGCTGACTCAAGACATGGACGATCCGCGTCTCGACCGGGGCCTGAGAAAGGCAGTAGGCCTCCGCCATATGCCGGATCCGGTCACAGCAGATCTTCAAAAGCCTTCGCACAAACTGGGGGGAGCGTTCTAGGAGTGCATCGAAGCATTCGACTGGAATTTGTAGGAGAATGGAATCTGCCGCGGCAACGCCTGTCGCAGAGTAGGATCCATGATCCAGGGCAGAAATCCCGCAGAAGACCTCGGCAGGGGTTAACACAAA
>CAYJUP010000240.1:0-3489 GCA_964373365.1 uncultured Nitrospiraceae bacterium | reverse complement strand
ACGTTCAAGCTGGTGGGCGGTGTGACGCCGGCCTGCCTGGAGATGGCACGGACCTTCTACGAACAGTCGGTCACGAAGATCTTTCCGGTCTCCTCTCCGCGCGTGGCCGAGATGACGAAGGTGTTCGAAAACGTCTTCCGGTCGGTCAATATCGCCCTGGTCAATGAGCTGGCGGTGCTGTGCGACCGGATGGGGCTCAACGTGTACGAGGTCATTGACGCGGCGGCCACCAAGAATTTCGGCTTCATGCCGTTCTACCCAGGGCCGGGCGTGGGAGGGCATTGCATCCCCTTGGATCCCTATTACCTGGCCTGGAAGTCCAAGGAGTTTGACCTGCACACCCGGTTCATCGAGCTGGCGGGAGAAATCAACGAGGGGATGCCGTACTACGTGGTGACGAAGCTGCAGCGTTTGCTGAACCAGCGGGGCCGCTGCCTGAAGGGGGCGACGATCCTGGTGCTGGGAGTGACGTATAAGGCGGACGTGGCGGATCCGCGAGAGACGCCGGCGCTGAAGGTGATGGAACTGCTGCAGCGTGAAGGGGCGACGCTGGCGTACGCCGATCCGTACACGCCGGCGGTGGAAGTGGACAGGCGGTCGTATGCGGCGGTGGAGGTGACGGCGGCGCGGCTGGCGCAGTGCGATTGCGCGCTGATCCTGACAGCTCATTCGGCGTTCGATTACGAGCTGATCGTGCGCCACGCCCCACAGGTGTTCGATACCCGCAACGGCACGCGTCACGTGACGCACCGCAAAGAGAACGTGGTCCTGCTCTGAGGGGGACGACATGGTTCACAAGCCGGAGCGCGAGGGATGAAGATCGCTGGAAACAGATTTTTGATTACAGGCGGAAGTGGCTTCGTCGGATCGCATGTCGCGGAGGAGTTGCTCCAACGCGGGGCCGAGCGCGTGGTGATCTATGACAAGGTGGTGAAGAGTGAGAATCTGACCGGTCTTCTGAAGAATCCGCGCGTTGAAGTTGCCGAAGGAGATGTGCTGGATATCCATGCACTCGCCCGTGCGCTCAAGCGTGTAGACGGCGTGTTTCACATGGCCGTGCTGCCGCTCGGATCCTGCGAAAAGGACCCCAAGCTGGCGTTCGAGGTCAACATCCGAGGAACCTTTACCATCATCGAAGAAGCGATGAAAGCCGGGGTGGGGAAACTCGTCTATACCTCCGCCTCCTCGGTCTATGGTGAGACGCGGGAGCTCATGGACGAACAGCATGCGTTCGACCCATGGACGATGTATGGGGTCAGCAAGCTGTGCGGAGAATTTCTGCTCCGGCCGTTCCACGTGAAGATGCCGTATGTCATTGTGCGCTATATGAATGTGTACGGTCCTCGGCAGGGGGGTGGCCTGATCCCCGCCGTGCTCTCGAAGATCAGATCCGGTCAGCCGCCTGTGATCACCGGGGACGGCTCCGCCTCCTTTGATTTTGTCCATGTCCGGGACGTCGCTCGGTGTACGGTGTTGGCGATGGACAGCGAGGTCACCGGTGAAGCGTTCAATGTGGGCAGCGGAACCGAGGTGACGGTGAAGGAGATCGTGGCGATGCTCCTGGAAGTGACCGGGTCGTCCTTGGTCCCGATGTATCAGCCGGATGCGCCGGGGGCGATGACCAGGCGGGTCGGGAGTCATGAAAAGGCGAAACGACTGCTTGGATTCCAGGCGGCCATTGGATTGCGTCAGGGTTTGCAGGAACTGGTCAAGGAGCTTCATAGCTGATGTGCGGCATCGCGGGTATTTACAGCTTGACCGGTCAGGCGATTGAGCCGTTTGAGATCACGCGGTTGTGCGATGCCCAGGCTCATCGCGGCCCCGACGATGCCGGCTGTGTGCTGTTAGCCCCGGTCGGGAGAGCGTCGGAGCCCCGTTGGTGGGAGCTGACTGCGTTGGATCGCGCGCGCGCGCTGCCGGACCTCCAGACCCGCGGTCTCGGTCGAGCCAGGCCTTCCAGCGAGAAACTGGCCTATCGCCTCGCGCTCGGCCATCGGAGGCTCTCCATTCTTGATCTCTCAATGGCCGGCCACCAACCCATGACAAATCGGGGCCGGACGGTCTGGATCACCTACAACGGCGAAATCTACAACTATCTTGAACTCAAGAAGGAGTTGATCGAGAAGGGCTACGAGTTTTTCTCCGCGACGGACACCGAGGTGATTCTGCATCTCTACGAGGAGTTCGGCACCGCCTGTGTGGAGCGTTTAAACGGGATGTTTGCGTTTGCGCTCTGGGACGACCGGAGCGAGACCTTGATGCTGGCCAGAGATCGCTATGGGATTAAGCCACTGTATTATGCCGAAGTCAACGGAAGCCTGGTGTTTGCCTCCGAGGTGAAGGCGCTGTTTGCGATGCAGGAGATGACCCGTGAAGTGAATCTTCCGGCCCTCGTGGACTATTTCACCTTTCAGAACACGTTTGGGGAGGCGACGCTGTTTAAGGGAGTCCACCTGCTCGAGCCCGGACATACCGTCACGGTCAAGGACGGTCGGATCGAGCGGCGGCGATATTGGGACTTTAATTTTGAACCGCAGGAGGACCTGGGGGAGGAACGCTGCCGAGAACGGCTTCGGTTCCTTCTGGAGGATACGATCAAACGGCAACTGATCAGCGATGTGCCGGTGGGAGCCTACCTGAGCGGGGGAATGGATTCGGGTTCGATCACAGCACTCGCGGCGAACAGCATCCCGCGGCTCATGACCTTCACGGGAGGCTTCGATCTCACGAATGTGTCCGGGTTTGAGGCCGGGTTTGATGAGCGGAAGGACGCCGAGGTGCTGTCGGCCCTCTTTAAGACAGAACACTATCAGATGGTCTTCCATGCCGGAGATCTGGAATGGGCCCTCCCGCGGGTCATTTGGGCCATCGAGGATCTCCGGGTGGGGATGTGCTATCCCTACTATTACACAGCGAGACTGGCCAGCCGGTTCGTGAAAGTGGTCCTCGCCGGGACGGGAGGCGATGAAATCTTTGCCGGCTATCCCTGGCGGTATAAAGTGGCGGAGGGCGCCGGGTCCCACCAGGACTTTCAGGCCCGGTACTATCGGTACTGGAATCGCCTCGTCCCGGATCAGCAGCGGCACACGTTCTTCTCGCCCGAGGCACTGCGCATGGCGCGCGGGCATGATCCGTATGACACCTTCCGCCGTGTGACCGAGGGGGCGCGCACCATCACGGAGCCGATCCGCAGGGCCCTCTACTTTGAGGCCAAGACCTTTCTGCATGGCCTGCTCGTGATCGAGGACAAGCTTAGCATGGCCCACTCCCTGGAGTCTCGGGTTCCCTTGCTCGACCACGCGATTGTGGATTTTGTCACGACGCTCCCGACTCGCTATCTCATCAACTATCAGTGGGACAAGAATCCCTCCGGCGACGAGAACCTGGCCGGAAAGTACCTCTTTAGGCGGGCGATGGAGGGAATTCTTCCGGATAAGATTCTGCTGAAGCGCAAGCAGGGGTTTAGCGCGCCGGAACAATCTTGGTACC
>CAYJUP010000239.1:0-3507 GCA_964373365.1 uncultured Nitrospiraceae bacterium | reverse complement strand
GGCTGACGAAACGGTACCGGGCTGACGAAACGGTACCAGGAACCGTTTTGCCTCCTACAAGATTCAGCAGACTCCTACGCCTTCTGCGAGAAGAAATCAACCGGGTCGGGTCGGGAAATACCACCATTTTGCTGGTCGGCCGGGTTGGAGGGGGGGCATGGTCAATGGTCAATGGGGAAACGACCATGAAAAACTAATGGCTTATGGCGGATAGCTGAGAGCTAATAGCTGATAGCGAATAGCTGATGGCGGATCGCCGGGAGCGCGGTGACGGCGACGGCTCGCACCTGGATACTGACGCCGGGACATTCCCGTCTCTACTTATTCACGATGTCCAGCGGGGCCTGAGCGACTAACACAGAATGCCATGGGCCTGGTATGATGAAGGTATGAATTGGGCGCAAGTTATCCTTTTTGCCAGGAGGGCTGAGCCATGAGAAGGCTGATGATCGGGATTACGGTTTTGGTACTGCTGTCGGCGGGACCGGTGGGGGCTCAGATCAGCATCATCCAGGGCAGCGACGGGACCAGTGGGACCGTCATTGATCTCGGCAGCGGCTTCCGTACCTATTCGGATTCCCACGGGAACAGCGGCACCATTATAGACTTCGGGGGCGGCTTCCAGACTTACAACTTCAGCAACCCGAGCGGGCAGAATCAGTCCGGCTCGGTGTTGAGCTTCGGCGCCCCCACCCCGCCGCAGGGGGTTGCGCCGGCAATCATCCTGCCGTTCACGCCGCACGGGCAGATCATACAACGCGGGTCTGTTGTCCCGGTCGTCCCGCTGACGCCGGGTCTTGGCACCGGCGGAACCGTCACGCCGGGCGTTGGCGTGTTTGGCGGCGGGCGAGGTCGGTAAGGCGGACGAAGTCGGAAAGGATTGTCTGGTAAGAGCTCGGGCGCGGCTTTGACAGGTCGAGAACGGCGGTCACGCCTTCTTTCTGTGCATATCCTGATCCGCTTCCCGCAAGAGGACCTCCGCTGACTCGGGAGGGACCCGGCTAATCGCCACCCCCGTGCTGCACTGGACCGTGAACGGGAGCCCGCGCCGGGGACCCACCTTCTTGAGCTTCTCTTCCACGCGAGTCAGCAAGAGCTCCACATCCTGATACCCGACATCCATCAGGAGAATGGCGAACTCGTCCCCGCCGTACCGGGCCACGAGATCGGTCATGCGCGTCGCATCCCGCAGGACTTCCGCTACGCCTCGCAGCGCCTCGTCTCCCATGGCATAGCCGTAATGATCGTTGATCGATTTCAGGTGCAGGACGTCCAGGATGAGCAAGGCCACATCGATGCGGCGTCGGCGTGCCCAGGCGGCCAGGCTCCGGTACTGTTCCTGGAAAGCCTGCCGGCCGGCCAGTCCCGTCAACGGATCCGGCGCGTACCGCGCGAGCACCCCATCGGTCTTGTACAGTCTCTGGGCCAGCACCCGACCCAAGGCCACCGCCAAGCCGGCCGAGTTCTCGAGTACGTGCAGAAAGTCTTTTTTGGGCAGCACCATGCAGCGGGTCACCTCGCCGGCCACCACCGTCGCCGACCGCGGCTGATTTAACAAAATCCCGACCTCGCCGACAATCTCGCCATATCCCAGCTCAGCCAGAAACCGGTCCGCCAGCGGCGTGTCGGACGCGCCCTCCACGACGCGGACCTGCCCGGAGAGCACCACATAGACGCTTTCGGCAGCCTCGCCCTGCCGAACCACGATCTGACCGGCGACATAGACCCGTTCGGTGGCCTGCGCCACCAAGCTGTGAAGTTCTTCGCGGTCGAGCGGCCGAAACAAGGGCATCGACGCCAGGATGCCGGCATAGTGGGCGGCGTTGGCGGCTTGGCCGCGATCGCTCCCCGCTCCCGCACCCGTCGCCATGGGAGCGCGTTCGGCTTCCGATGCGCCGAGGGCGCCGCGGTCGGCTCTCACGCGAGACTGGGCGGGATCCCCCACGAGCACACGGGACAGCCAGGCCCGAACGCGCGTCAGCAGTATCGGCAGACTGACCGGCTTCACCAGGCAATCGGTTGTCGCCGGGTTTCTGACACGAAGGTCACTCTCCGTGTCCGGACTGTCCGTGAGAAGTAGGATCGGGAGGTTCGGCTGTCCGAGACGGGTACGCAACGGCTGGAGCAGGGCCGCCCCATCGCCGTCCGGCAATTGCGCGTCAATAATGGCCAGATCAGGTGAGAACTCCGGGGCCTGCTCCAGCGCGGCGCGCCTGTCCAGCGCCGGCAGCAGTACCAGGCTCTCCTCCGCCAGGATCTGTCCGATGGAGGCGATCTCGCTCTCGTAAGGACTGACGATCAGGACCCGTTTGCCGGCGATCGGCCGGCGCCGCAGCGCCGACCACTCAGCGACGGCAGGGCCGGGGCCGCTGCCGCGCACTTCCAGTTCCAAGCCTTCGGCGGCGGCAAAGACGTCCAAGCCAGCGCGGCGCGCGGCGACGCGAGCGCGCGCCGTCGCCTCGAGCTGCTCTACGGCCGCATCGTCGTGATCGGGATCGTGATGGAACAGGGCCAGGCGTCGTGCCCCTGCAGCCAGCGCGACATCCGTCGCGTATTCGACGGGGCTGTGTCCCCAGCCGCCCTTGGTGCGGTATTCCTCCTCGCTATATTGGGCGTCGTGGATGACCAGGTCCGCCCCTTTCATGAAGGCGATATGGCGCTGATCGCCGGGGTGGTGAAAGGTCAGGCCGGCGGGTTTCCAGAAGGGCTCATGATCGGTCACGTACGCCACGGTTGTTCCGTCGCTGGAGATCCGGTAGGCGATGGTGGGCGCAGTATGGTTCAGGTATTGCGTTTCGACCAGCACGTCCCCCAGCCGAAAGAACCCTTCTTCCAGCTCGGTAAAGTGGATGCGGCTGCGCAAATCGCGAAGCGTCACCGGAAAGTAGGAGTATTGCATCTGTCCGCCAAGGGTCTCCTCCACGCCGCGCTGAAAGCCCGCCGGCGCGTAAATGTTCAGCTCCGCGTCAGGGAGGAAGGCCGGCGTAAAGAAGGGGAAGCCCTGGATGTGGTCCCAGTGGGTATGTCCGATGAACAGATGGAGTCGCAGGGGCTTGGACGAGGATTGCTGAAGCTGCAGACCCAACGCCCTGGCGCCGGTCCCGCAGTCCAGCACGATCAGCGTACCGTCATCCGCGCGCACTTCGACGCAGGACGTGTTGCCGCCGTATTTCGCGGTGCTCGGCCCGGGAGTGGCGATGGACCCGCGAGTTCCCCAGAATCGTACGCGCATCATCCTCTGTTGAGATCGGTCGGGAGCGGCGGCTGGTCCAGCCGGTCAGTTCTCCGGCGCTTCCACGATATGGTTCTCGAACCGGGTGCACCCTTCGGCCAACAGCCGATTGGTGAGCATTTCGCCGGGCCACTCGATCGGGAGATCGGCGGTGAAGATCCAGACGTCAGGCGAGGTCCAGGCCGGGCCGTGATCCTCCGGCAGTTCTGGGTCGAACAGATCCGTCCAGACCGGCATGTAGACGCCGTTGCCGCACTGGGTGTGCAGATGCACGA
>CAYJUP010000238.1:0-3514 GCA_964373365.1 uncultured Nitrospiraceae bacterium | reverse complement strand
GTGAACAGAAACGGGGAAAGGCTACCTTTCGAGAGGAATAGAGAATGAAAAAAGAAAGTGGCTGGGGGACTAGGACTCGAACCTAGGTAGCCAGATCCAGAGTCTGGCGTCCTACCACTAGACGATCCCCCAACCAATGGTCAACCTAATACAAGGACCGTCAGGGAGTCAAGGGTGGGACGCCTGCGCCCGCTTGATTCCTTGACGCAGCCGAGCCACAGTCCGGTCTCGGCCGAGCAGATCCATCACCTCGAAGAGACCTGGACTCGCGGTGCCGCCGGTCAATGCCACCCTCACCGGCTGGGCGAGCTGACCCATCGTCAGCCCCTCCTCTTCCAGGACTCGCTTGAAGGTTCCCTCCAAGGCGGTCCTTGAAAAATCCGCCAAGGCCTCTATCCGAGCTGTCAGTTTTTCGAGGGCCGGCGCGAGGGCCGGCGTCAGAAACTTCTTCACCGCCGCTTCATCAAACGTCAGCTCATCCTTCAGGTACAGTGTCGCCGCTGTGGCCATCTCCGCCAACGTCTTCGAGCGCTCCTGGAAGGCGACGATCAGTTTCTCCATCCACCCTTCCGGCCTCGCTCTGGCCTCGGCGCCCAAGCCGGCCTGCTCAAGAAACGGCTGGAGAAGCCCGGCGATGCGCTTCGGGTCACTGTGCTGGATATAATGCGCGTTCATCCAGAGCAGCTTGTCCGGATTGAAGACCGCCGAGGATTTTTGCACATGATCAAAGTCAAACTTCTCGATCAGTTCCGCTATTGAGAAGACCTCTTGATCGCCAAACGACCAGCCGAGGCGTACCAAATAGTTGATCATGGCCTCCGGCAGGTAGCCCATCTCTTTATAGGCCAGGATCGAGGTAGCACCGTGTCGCTTGGAGAGCCTCGCCTTATCCGAGCTCATGATCATCGGCAGATGCCCGAATCGCGGGACCTCATAGCCCAGCGCCCGGAACATCGGGATCTGCCTGGGCGTGTTGGTGAGATGGTCGTCCCCGCGGATCACGTGCGTGATGCCCATCAGCGCGTCATCCACCACCACCGAGAAATTGTAAGTGGGGTAGCCGTTTGACCGGAGGATGATCAGGTCGTCTAAGACACTGTTGTCGAAGACCACCCGTCCTTTGATGAGATCCTCGATCACGGTCTGCCCGTCCTGTGGCGCCTTGAACCGGAGCGCCGCTTCCCCGCTCGGCTGGTCGATGTGGCGCTCGCGGCATCGGCCATCGTATTTCTGAGGCAGCCCCTTCGCTTGCGCTTCCTTCCGTCGCGCTTCCAATTCGTGGGCGCTGCACACGCACCAAAAGGCCTGCCGCTGCTCGAAGAGCTTCATGGCATGCTGCCGGTAGAGGTCCATGCGCTCGGTCTGGCGATAGGGGCCTTCGTCCCAGTCCAGACCTACCCAGCGCATACCGTCCAGGATGGCCTGGATGGCCTCCTCCGTCGAGCGGCTTTGATCGGTGTCCTCAATGCGAAGAATGAATTTGCCGCGCTCGCGCCTCGCGAACAGCCAGTTAAAGAGGGCCGTTCGCACCCCGCCGATGTGGAGATAGCCGGTTGGGCTCGGCGCAAACCGCACTCTGACGTCGCTCATCGTCCCTACCTGGTCAGAAAAATTAGAGCGCAGCGGCACTCGATTCGTGCGCGGTACTGCGAGGCGAGGTTCTATATCATGCCCCCCAGAGGTTGTAAAGGCGGCCGCAGTCCTGTGCGAGAGGCTTTCAATAGAGGCTGGGTTTTGTTATAGAGGGTGATGGAGGACAGTCATTCATGGCCGAGCCAACGCAAGAAGCCGCGGTGCTGAAGGTCCGACTTTTGAGTCCTTCCGTGCGTGAAATGGTGCTTGCGCCACTGGAACAGAAGATCGCGTTCAAACCCGGCCAGTGGGTGTCCTTGAAGCTGCCGGTCGGCGAGCATCCGCCGCTGAATCGGGCCTACTCGATGGCCGAACCGGAAACCGCGTCCGGCCACATCGTGCTGGCGTTGGATCTCGTTCCGCACGGTCTTGGATCTGGGTATCTGTTTACGCTGAAGGAGGGAGACCGCGTCGTGCTGTCAGGTCCTTACGGCAATTTCGTAGTGCCCGATCCGCTCACCAAAGATCTGGTCTGTGTCGCGCGATACACCGGCATTGTGCCGATCCGCTGCATACTCAAGCAGCTCTTTGCCGCCCCTCCGTCCCGTGAAGTGACCCTGATCTACGGTGGACCCAGTCGAGCGGAACTCATCTACCATGACGAGTTCTCAGCGCTGTCCGCCGTCCAGCAGAATTTTCACTATGCGTCGACCATCCTGAATGGGCCGAGAGCTGAGGGCGAGAGCCGGTCTGAGGCCGAGCTCGTGGCGTCACTCTTTGGCGAGCGACGAGACGTGTTCCCTATGATTTGCGGGGTGAAGGCGTTTGTCCGTCCCTTACGGACCTATTTAACCGAGCGCGGATTTGCGCGGCGGGAACTCCGGCACGAAACCTACGATTGAGAGCCAGACGGTCAGTGGCCTTCCTTGACCAGGTTTTTGTTCACGGCGGGAATCTCGACGACGAGGTCCATGGTCCCGTTCGGCACACACTGGCACGCTAAACGCGACTGCAAGGTAATGGCCGGGGCTTCGTCGAGTTGATCGAACTCGTCATCCGTGCCTTCGTTGCAGGACTCCAGCCCCTGCTTCACAATGAGGTGACAGGTGGAGCAGGCACAGACACCTCCGCAGGCATGTTCCAAATCAACGCCCGCGCCGAGCGCAATGTCCAAGAGGCTGCCGGGAAGACCGGTCGGGCCATACGGGATTTTGTCGGGTTCGACCTGCACCTTCACGGTCTTATCGGTCGCCACAAACGTTACTGTGTAGGATTTAGTCGGTAATGCAACCTCTGCCTTCTCGATATAGGGATTGGTCCCACCCACTGGGCTCTCCTTCTTTCAGAACGATGACACTCTATCACAGGAGACCTGCCAAGTTCACACCTTATTTATATCCACAAGCTTTTGTATTTCAAGACATTATTTGTTGTTGACAGTGTTCGAATAACAATGGTACAGTGAGTCCGACCTTTTTAGTCTGCGATTAATTAAGTCGCCGACTGAACTTATCGGAGTTCGAGTGTGTTGAAGTTCTCTAAAAAAGCTGATTACGGGTTAATGGCGTTGCAATACATCGCGTCGGTGCAGTTCGGCGAGATCACGCGCTCCCACATCGTCAACACGAAAGAGATCGCGGAAGAGCACAACATCCCGGTCGAGCTCCTGGCCAAAGTCTTACAGACGCTTGCTAAAAGTGGGGTCATTGAGAGCCACAACGGGCCCAAGGGCGGATACCTGCTGGCCAGAAAGGCGGGCGCCATTACGATTGCGCAGGTCCTCGAAGCTATTGAAGGCCCACTCGGAATCACGGATTGCTATCATGAGAAGGATGCCTCGTCCTGCTTGCAGCATGAGCACTGCACCATCCGGACCCCCCTGCTCAAGGTGCAAGACAGCATCTATCAGCTCTTGAACAGCATGACCGTCGAAGACATGATG
>CAYJUP010000237.1:0-3515 GCA_964373365.1 uncultured Nitrospiraceae bacterium | reverse complement strand
GAACTACGCGCTGGCGAAGCGCGCGTTAGGGCGGCTCATCAGCATGCTGAACTGATCTGGTTTGTTTTGTTTGTCTGATCTGACTTGTTTTGTTTGTTTAGTTGCGGGATGAACGAGGCACACCAAAAGAACCAATTAACCCAATGAACCAAATAAACCAGACAAACCAGATAAACGAAAAGACAGTGCTGGTCGCCGTAAGCGACGTGTTCTTCTACACAAAAATCCGCGATGCGCTGCTCCCCAAGGGATACCGGCTGGATCGAGCGCGGACACAGAGCGAGGTATCGGAGAAAGCCGCAGCCCTTCACCCAGCGGCGATGATCCTGAACATGAACGATACAACGCTGGACGCGTTTCAGGCGCTCGAGCAGATCAAGGGAAACGACCGCTTGAAGGCCATTCCGGTCCTGGCCTTCGCCAACCATGAGGAAGTTGAGACGTGGAAGCGGGCCAAGGAACTGGGCGTCACCAAGATCGTGTCGCGCAACGAATTCTCATCACGCACGCGGGAGCTGGTCGAGGAACTGATCAGCAAATAGCGAATAGCAAATAGCTAGTAGCTCCGAATTCTTCACTGTCAGCTATTCGCGACAAGCCGCTAGCTTTTTTTGAAAAAATGAAACAATCGCAACTGCGTGAGCACCACGTCAAGCAGGGCGCGGCATTCGCCGAGGTAGCTGGATGGGAAGTCGCGTCGCGCTATAGCGATCCTGTGGCCGAGCACACCGCGGTCAGAAACGGTGTGGGCATCGCCGATCTGTCGCATCGTGGCAAACTCCGAGTCACGGGCGAGGACCGCGTGAAATGGCTGCAAGGAGTGATCAGCAACGACATCCTCCCGCTGATGCCCGGCAACGGCCTCTATTCCGGGTTCCTCACCCACAAGGGCAAGATGCTCTCGTATTTTCGGGTCTATGCCCTCCCCGAGTTCCTCATGCTGGAGGATGTCGGAGAGATCGGCGAGACCACCTTCCAAGCCCTTCGCAAGTTCCTGCTCTACGGCACCAAGGCCAAGATGGAGAACTGCGCCGAGACCTGGGGATTGCTGCTCGTCAGCGGTCCGAGGGCGGGAGATCTCATCAAATCCGCATTCGGAACCGACGTGAACAGCCTCAAACCGCTGGCGTTCGTGACCTACGAAATTGGCGGGCAGCAGGCCTTGCTGATCCGGACGGAAGAAACCGGCGAAACCGATGTGGAGATCATGATCCCGGCCGACGGATTGACCACGGCATGGGAACGACTGTGGAGCGTCGGGGAGCCGATGGGGTTAAGACCGTTCGGGACCGAGGCGCGGGAGGCGCTGCGCCTCGAAGCCGGGCTGCCGAGGGCGGGCGCAGACTTGAACGAAGAGATTGTCCCGCCGGAGGCCAACCTGGAAGGGAAAGCCTTCAGCCTGACCAAGGGCTGCTACCCCGGGCAGGAAGTGGTCGCCCGGATGGACACCTATGGGAGTGTGCGCCGGCGCATGGTGGGTTTGATTCTCCACGATCCTGTCCTCCCTCCGAAGGGCGCAAAACTCTTCAGCGGAGATCGGGAAGTCGGCTGGGTGAGCAGCGCGGCCTATTCGCCTTCTTTCGGGTGCTCGATCGCCTTCGGCTTTCCTTTGCGCGACTTCACCGCACCCGGCACCATGCTCACGGTCGAGATTGAAGGACAACGCTACGACGCCACTGTCCGGCCTCTGCCGTTCTACCAAAAATAAACCCGGTCTTCCCAGATAGGCCGAGAGCTTACATCGCATTAGCCGCTTCCGGGTCCTCTTGACGGCCTCGTTGAATCACGCTATTTTGGTGAAAGGATGGGACCGACGAGAATCAAGAAACGAAAGATGGTTGCGGCCGCTGCTAACCGAGCGCGCTCCGCCTCCCGGGCGTGGAGCCGCTATTATCAAACGCTCGTCCGTCTGGGTCTCACAACTCCTAAAAGCAAGCGGGCAATCCTCACGCCGAAGTTCGCTGTTTTCGATCCCATCAAAACGACTGGCACCCCGGCTTCGGAGATTATTATCGCTGAGCGGGGAGCGGGCTGAGTGCCGGCTTATTTCTTGGACGCAAGTGCACTCGTCAAGCGGTATCTCCGCGAAACCGGGAGTGACTGGCTTAGACAGCTCCTCGCTACCGAGAACCCTCGGATCTTCATTTCCTCGCTCTCAGGCCCGGAGGTCTTGGCAGCGATCACGCGGAAGGGCCGAACTGGCGAGATTGCTCCGAGCGAACAGGAGCGTGCTATTGAAACCTTCCGTAACGAGTTCACCTCCAGCTACGCGGTCATTGCTCCAGGCCCAGCAGTGATCCGCAGGGCGATGGAGCTTATTGTGGCCCATCCGCTCCGCGCCTATGACGCGGTCCAACTGGCCAGTGTCCTGGCCTTGCCCCCTGTGCCTTCCCGTATCCGATTGACCTTCGTTGCGGCCGACGAGCGACTGCTGACGGTGGCAAATCAGATTGGCCTTCCCACCGAAAATCCCAACCTGTATTCCTGATCTGGAAGATCCAGGCCCGAGCGCCTTCCGCTTTCCCCTCCGCGACTTCACGACCCCCGGCACCGAGCTGACCGTCGAGATCGTGGGGCAGCGCTACCCCGCCACGGTCCGTCCCCTGCCGTTCTATACCCGTTCGCTGTAACAAGGAGTCATAACTCCCTCAACCATTTCGCGCGATAGCCGGCTACCCCGCAAAGAGGCTCGCGTGTCGGTGCGCACATTCGAGCACGCGAATCGCGGCGGCCGTCCGGTTCTCCACCCCGAGCTTCACAAAAATATGCTCTAGATGTTTCTTCACGGTTGAGATCGCCACCCCCAGAATGCTGGCAACTTCCCCATCTGTCTTCCCCTGGGCGATCCAGCACAGCGCTTCCGACTCCCGTCGAGTGAGGCCCAGCGGTTCGAGTTCTCTCGGCTGAAGCCCCTCTCGTTCCTCCTCCACGAGGAGAAACCTCCACTGCGCGTCGGAGACCAGGGAAACAAGGAGTCGCCCGCCCTGTCCATCCAGAGCGGGCTGAGCTTCAATCTCACCTCCTCCGTGGTGGACAGCACGCTCAGCCGCAGCGGCTTCACGGTGACGAACAGCAAGCTCGCCCAGCGGTTCGGGATCGAGGTGGGCGATGTCATCAGCCGGGTCAACGGCCAGGCGGTGACGAGTCCCCTCGACGCCTGGTGGGCGTATCAACAATTTATCATCCGAAACCCGCTCCAGTCCGAAATGCAGGTGGATCTCCAGCACAAGGGGATCCCTATGACGAAGCTCTATCGGATCAGATAGCTGCCTCCTCGCAAGCCGGCAGGGACGCGAAGAATGTCCGCGCGTTCAGGCACTGGTATGGGCCATCTCTAGACGCTCACCGCCACCGCTCGCGATCTGGCCGATAATGTCACGACCGCCACCGCGACTTGCACCGTGCCGCGCGAGCAGGGAAGAAGTAAGTCTCAGGGAGTTCGGCTGCCGACGAGGTAGATGCCGGTCTCCGTGACGGTGCGGACAATGCCGAGTTCCTGACGCTTGCGCTCATAT
>CAYJUP010000236.1:0-3528 GCA_964373365.1 uncultured Nitrospiraceae bacterium | reverse complement strand
GGCATGCCCGACATACCGCCCTGACCCGAGATCAGTGAAAAGGTTGCCTTGGCCGGCACTCGGTCGGGGGCATGAACGGTCACCGTCAGATCCCATTGGCCTCCCATGCCGAGGTTCACTGTCGCTTCATATTGATCACTCTCGCCGAGCCGCATGTGAACGGTCGTGGGAACCATGGCAGGCATGGGCATCGTATAGGTGAGCAACACGGTGATGTTCGAGAGCGCCTTGAGAGACCCCTCCGTCACCTTCACGCTGATTCGATTGTCTCCAATGCGCGGAGGCGCGGGTTCGGTCGAGAGCGCGATCGTGAGTCCGTCCACTTGCTTCTCTTGCTTGGACTGGGATGGCGTCCCCTGCATCTGAGTTCCTTCCATCTTCATCCCACACATGTCCATCTGGTCCATCGACATCATGTGCATCATGCCGCCACAGCCAGCCAAGACCGCACCGGCAATGAAAATTGTGAGAAACTTCATCACAGGTATCATGGGACTTCCTCCTGAGTTCCTCCGAATCTTTAGAGTGTTGCGAAGGCGAAATGGCCGCGTCAAGAAAAGCTGCACTCTTCACATCCCTGGCATGCCGCCACTTGCTGTCACCGAAAACGTTTCCTTGATCTCGGGCTGGCCGACGCGCTGGACCGTGACAGTAAGGTCCCACTGTCCGCCCATGCCAAGGTTTGCCGTCGCCTCGTACACGTCATCTTTCCCCAGTGTCATGGGAATCGTCGCAGGGATCATTCCGGGTATGGGCATCGTGTACGTGAGGAGCACCTTCACGGTTAAGACCGGCTTGCCGGCCTCATCCGCTACCTGCACCCGGATCCGGTCGTCCCCAACGCGAGGCGGGCTCGGCTCGGTCGAGAGGATGATCCTCATCCCTGCCGCCTTCTTTTCCATCTTTGCCGCGGCCGCAGACTGTGCCTGCTGCGTTTTCGATGTTCCCATCTCCATGCCACCCATCTCCATCTTGCCCATTTGGGCTTGCTCCATCCTGATCCCGCCCATCCCCAGCGCGCCCATCATGTTTGTCGCGGCCATCAGCTTGCTTTCCGAGTCGATCAGGAAATTGCCTGAGGTGACCACCCGCTCTCCTTCCGTGAGCCCCTCGCGGACCTCGTAGTAGGATCCGATCTTCGGGCCGAGCTTCACCGTTCGTGGTTCGAAGAGGCCCTCGCCACGGACGACGAAGACGAGGGTGCGCTTGCCGGAATCGAGCACGGCCTGTTCCGGAATCGCCAGGTTGGTCCCGTGATTCACACTGATCAGGACATCCCCATACATATCGGGTTTGAGCAGGACGCCCGGGTTCGGCAGTTCCAGGCGGACCTTCACAGTCCGGGCCTCCTTGTTCAGATAGGGATAGATGTAGGACACTCGACCGTGAAACTCCTCCCCGGCATAAGAGGAGAACGTCACGGTAGCAAGCTGTCCCATCTGTACGAAGGGCACCTCGTACTCGTAGATCTCGGCATTGACCCAGACGGTGGACAGGTCCGCGATCGTGTACAGCCTCATCTCCGGCTCCACAAACATCCCCTTGAACACCTTCTTGTCGATCACGTACCCTCGTATCGGCGAGTGGATCGTCACATACGTTTGAGCCTTCCCCAGCCGGGCTAGTTCATTGAGTTGCTCGTCAATGAGTGTCCAGAGCCGCAAGCGGTCACGCGCCGCCTCAACCATCTGCTCTGCCTGCTGGCGGACCTCTGGAATCGGGCTGTCTTTGACCTTGTCTTGCACTCTTAAGGCGAGCAGGTATTCGTCCTGAGTAGCCACTAGATCGGGACTATACAGCGTGAAGAGCGGCTGGCCCTTCCGAACACGCTGACCTGTGTAATCCACAAAAAGCTCCTCGATCCATCCCGAGACCCGTAAATTGATATGGGCGATGCGTTGTTCGTCGTAGTCCACTCTCCCGACAGCTCGAATGACGGACTCAAGTGGGCGCTTCTCCACGGCCGCGGTTTTCACGCCGATCAGTTGCTGTTTGAAAGGAGCCACCGTGGCATAGGCCTGGGAGGGACCTTGCTCCAGACTCGCAGAGGCCCCCATCTCCTTCATGCTGCGCATCTCCTGTCCTGCCTGCTGGCCTGGGCTCGGCGTCAGTTCGCTTCTTGGCAGAACAGAGGAGCGTTCCAACGCACTCACTAACCACATCCCAACCAACACGGTAGCAACAGCGATCACGATCCGCACAATGCGCCGTTGACTCAATGTCATCTTGCGCATAAGGCACCTCTCTCCTTCATAAATCTGTCCCAACCACCTGTTCGAGTTCAGCCAGCCGGTGTGCCCTTTCGACGAGTGCGCGATAGTACGCAAGCTGAAACTCTCGCAGGGCTCGCTCGGCATCAATCAGGTTCAGAAAGTCCGTTTTCCCCGTCCGATAGCCAGCCCGCGCCGCTTCCACGCTTTGCTCGGCCTGCGGCAGCACAGTGGTCCGGTACAGCACCGCGACCTCCCAACTGGCCCGGACTCTCGCCAGAAGGTCGCGAATCTGGAAGCGAGTCAGGTTCTCCATGGTGTGGAGGTCCGCGCGCGCGGCCGCGACCGCCGCCGCCGCCTCCTGTACGGCCGCGTCGTATTTGGGCTTCGTCCAGAATGCGAACGGCATGTTGATGGACACCACTGCCCCGAACCCGTCGCGGGCCTGGAAGTTCTGGAACCGCTGGAAACCCACGTTGAGATCCGGCAAGTACTCGCGGAAAGCAAGAGCGCGGGAGCGTTCGTTCAGCTGGATGGCCAGCTCGCCGGCTTTGAGCTCGGGCCTGTCATTGACGGCTATCTGATACAGTTCTTCAAGGTCCTTGTCGAACTGCCCGTCACGCGGTCCTTGGGGAACTTCCAACGGAAACCGCGGATCCCGATCCAGCAGCGTGTTCAGCATGGCCCCTGCAGTGTCGCGCCGTTGTTCCAGCACCGGCAGTTGCTGGTACAGGGCAGACAGTTCGACCTGGGCCTTAAGGACGTCCACCTGGCTGCCTTTGCCGACCCGAAACTTGGCATTGGCGATCTCAAAAAACTGTTTGAGCAGGTCGATCTGCTCATGGTGGATCTGGATCGCCTTGTGGGCCAGAAACAGGTCGTAGTAAGCCTGCTTCACGCGCGCGATCAGGTCCCGTTCCTTGGCGCGCAGCGCCTGCTCGGTCATCTCGGCGGACCGGCTGGCCACTTCCCCCCTGAGGGCGAGCTTCCCGGGGAAAGGAAATTTCTGCGACAGACCGATAATGGTGTTCGCGGCCTGGCCGAAGTTGAACGTCTGTGGCGCGTTCCACCATTGGACCTGAAGCGTCGGGTCATCCAGCGAGCGAGCCTGCGCGATTCGACTTGCGGACGCCTCCCATTGCTTCCGTGCAGCCTGGATCTCAGGATTCTTCGCCAAGGCCTCTTGGATCAATTCGGGCAACGCCAATGTCTTCTGAGGGGGCTGATCGGCCCCATGTGCATCATGTGGCGCGCCGCTTGAAAGCACCAATCCTGCTAGCGCAATTGTCAAACAACAGAGTCTTGGATTCCGTTTCAT
>CAYJUP010000235.1:0-3532 GCA_964373365.1 uncultured Nitrospiraceae bacterium | reverse complement strand
GGTCCCGACGGTGTGCGTGGACGTAAACCCGGCGGTTCCCACCAAGCTGGCCGATCGGGGGAGTTTCCAGGCAGTGGGTCTCGTCATGGACGCTGCGTCGTTCTTGCGTGAACTCGCGCGCGAGCTGGGATGGAAGGCATGAGTCGCCTCCTCGTGTGCGCACCAGAGCATTTTCGCATCGACTATGAGATCAATCCGTGGATGCGTCTGTCGAACGCCGTCGTCCCGGAGCGGGCACGGGCGCAATGGTACGGGCTGATGCGGGTTCTGGAAGAAAAAGTCGGGGTGTTGTTAGAGCGGATGGAACCGGTGCCTGGCCTCCCCGACATGGTCTTTACCGCCAACGCGGGGGTGGTTGCGGGACGGCAGGCCGTACCCAGTCGGTTCCGGCATCCGGAGCGACAACGCGAGGAGTCGCATTTTGAGTCCTGGTTTCAGGATCACGGCTATGAGGTGACGACGCTGGGCAAGGGTCTGTACTTTGAAGGGGCGGGCGATCTGCTCGGCTTTCTGGATGCCTGGTTCGGCGGGTATCGCCAGCGATCAGACATCCGCGCCTACGCGCGCCTCAGCGAGATCTTCGGTCGGGAGATCATCCCGGTCGAACTCGTGGACCGTCGCTTCTACCACCTGGACACGTGCTTCTGTCCCTTGAGCGGGGGGGAACTGTTGTATTACCCGCCGGCCTTTGACCCCTATGCGCAGGCGGTGATCGCGGATCGAATCAGAGAGGAGCGGCGCCTGGTGGCGCCGGAGTCGGACGCACTCCGCTTCGCCTGCAACGCGGTCTGTGTCGCCAAGCACGTCGTCCTGCCGGAAGGCTGCCCCGACACGATGAAACTGCTGGAGGCGCGCGGGTATGAGACTCATCCCTTGCCCCTTGATGAGTTCATGAAAGCCGGCGGGTCGGCCAAGTGCCTGACGCTCGCCCTGGATTGAATCTCACCCTCGTCGCTCCGCTGTCTGCTCCTCACGCCACAGGGCGATCCCACCCAAGAGTCCGGCAGCGTTGGAAACGATTTTCACGTTCGCCGGCAACCTGATGGAGACTTTCTTGGCATTGCCGCCTCCGACGTACAGGCGATCGTAGTTGAACAAGGCCTCCAGTTGCTGAATGGCTTGGGCCAGGCGCTTATTCCATTTCCTTTTCCCGTGTTTTTTCAGGGCGGCGTTGCCTAGATGGTCCTCATAGGTTTTATGCCGTGCGAATGGATGGTGGGCGACTTCGAGATTGGGGACCAGTCTGCCCTCGACAAACAGTGCCGACCCGACGCCGGTTCCCAGCGTGATCACCAGCTCGACGCCGCGCCCCGCAATCGCGCCGTACCCTTGTACGTCCGCATCGTTGGCCACCCGCACCGGCCTGCCTAATTTTTTGGACAGCGCCCCTGCCAGATAGAAGCCTTTCCATTTCGGGTCGAGATTAGGCGCGGTCTCGGTCACCCCCTGGCGCACCACGCCCGGGAAGCCGACCGCCACCTGTTCAAATGCTCCTTGCGTTTTCGCCAGCCCGGCGATCGCCTGAACCACGGCCGTCGGGGTGGCGGGCTGCGGCGTCTCAACCCGAGCCCGTTCGGTCAGAGGAGCGCCTGCTTCGTCCAGCACGATGGCCTTGATGCCGGACCCGCCGATATCAACGGCAAGCGTTCGCGTCATCGCGGGACTCTCGTGGCCCGTTTTCTGAAAAGCCAGGACAGGTAGAACCCTGCCACGGCGATGGTCACCAGCTCAATTGTCATCAGGAGACGACTGACCACTGCGTCGGACTCCGGCGGGCTCAGGATAAAGTGGAATCCCAGGAATTCGGGAGGCTGCGCGGGAGGTGTCTCCCAGGGTGGAAACAGCAGCGCAAGCCCCAGCAGCCCCACCATCACGTAAAGCACCGTCATGTTCATCTCTTCGGCTTCCGGACCAACAGACTTCGTTGCAGGCTTCGTTGCAGGTCTCGCCTGTGATGAATCAAGGACCGCCTGTCCACAGCGGGTGCAGAAGCGGCTCTGGTCAGGAAGTTCGTGGCCGCAGGCGCCGCAGATCTTCATAAACGGTCTCCCGTGTGAATGGCCAAGGCGGAAGGGTACATCGAGTCGAGATCGATTTCTAGCCTTAAGGGTGTGGATCACCGTGACGCAGGGAACTGAGAGGTCTCAAGAGGTAGCCACCGATGGCGCTCCACTGGGCTGGCTCGAGCGGGGAGAGATCTTCCAGAAGAGATGGTGGCCAGGCCTCTCAGGAGGAGCAGAGACCTGGCCACCGAGGCGAGCCGTCGCAAACGGCAAGGGCTCGGGCACACGGGGCGCTTCAAAATTTGTAGTCCAGTCCTAACGTGACCCCTTGACGAAAACTCTGCAGCTGATTGAGTTGCACAGTGCTTGAAGCTCCACTCACCGGGTGATTGGTCCAATCCCCATCCGTCACGCCAACCCACCAGTATCGATATCCTACATTGAAGAATAGGTTTTGGATGATCATCAAGGTTGCAGTGACCTCAGTATTCACTCCCATCCCCGTGCCACTCATTGAGAAACTCGGATTTTGCTGAAGATCAGTCCTTAGGTGATGGATGTCTTCATTCTTCATAGAAGTATACGGAATCCACACCACGCTCCCATCAATGCTGAATCTCGACGTGAACTGATACCCGCTTTCAAGGCCAAGCCGAAGCGAGCTCCACTTGACCGTATTCGTAATCACTTTTTGACCACGATTTGTGACGGTTCCTACGGCATTGCAATTAACGCCAACCGACGTGCATTCGACTTGGGTTACCCCCGTGGCTTCCACTTTTTCTCTCCAATATTGATATCCAAGAAACACCCTGAGCGATCCTTTCTCCTGCAAGAAAGACCATGCTTTGTAACCAAGATCGGCGTTGACGTACCAGAGGTCGCTGCCATTCACATCACTAAACGTTCGGGAGAATCGGTGTGGTCTATTCAGCGTCGTGCAACAGACCGCTCCAGCCTGGCTCACATAATCATCATCAATCAGCCGCCCTCCGGTAATGTCCCCAAAGCCATAGTTTGCTCTGAGGGACCACTTCTGTGCCAGCGTGACTTGGCCACGCAACTCAACCACATTGCTCGCGAGGTCTTTATAGTTCAGCTCCGAGGAGGGATTGCCTAAGAGGGGGTCGACCCCCGATGCGTTATGGCTCCAGCGAGTTGAGCCTTGACTGATCCACGTGCCGATCCCCGCGTCAAATTCCAGTTGGTGCTTTTGAACAAAGGCTTTCGCAGAGGAAAAGATCGATGGGGCGGACGGTGGGGTTGATTCGGCATAGACCCTCGGCGGGTCACTTAGAGAGAGAGAGAGCAACAAGAGAAGGACTGGATTTTGCATCGTAATTGCTCTTGGCCATAAACGCACCTTCTGTCTGAATGGTTGACTGCCCGCAATAGACTAAGCGCATAAACGTATCGGTTCAAGAGAATTTTCCCCATAGATGTGCAGGCACGACTCGTGTCAGATTATGGATTCGTTTCATTGACACTGAGTTGAAGGCATTCCTATAATCCGGCGCCCGCGGGGTGAC
>CAYJUP010000234.1:0-3549 GCA_964373365.1 uncultured Nitrospiraceae bacterium | reverse complement strand
CTTCCGGAAGGGAGCCGGGGAAACTGGCACACCCCCCGCTTGTGAAAACCAGCATAACGAAGACCGCCCACTTCACAGATCCGCTCACCCGTCTCTGCACAACCCCCTGCTTTTTCACCTGCCCCCACCTGCTTGACCGCAATGAACACGGCTCCGAGTACTGAGGCCTGGCGTCCCCGCAATCGAAAGGTCGCGGCACTTTACCAGAACGCCTACGTAAGTGTCAGCAGATTATTCTCCTTCGCCGAATACCCCGTAGCTTGCTGCGGGGATGAAGGCGAGGAGAACCCTCCGAAGCCTTGGCGAAGGAGGGTGGCGGCTTCGGAGAATTTCGCAGGATACCTCGCAGCTTTGCTGCGAGGAGCTTCATTGTTGACCGACCGGATTTGTGGACGGGAAATGTGAGGGCGAGCGCTGAAGCTGCCGGGAGAAAAGGCGCCCCCTCAGTGAACCGAGAGAGCGCCTTCCAGATTTTTCCTGGTCCTTACATGCCGAGGTGCTTCTTGAGGATCGGCGACTCCTTGATGGCCGTCTTCGTAGGCGCCAGCTCGGCTGCTTTCTTGAATTCGGCCGTTGCGTCATCGTGCTTACCCATCTTGTCCAGCGTCAGACCAAGATTGAAGTGGGCTTCGGCCAGATTGCCATCGGCCTTAATGGCTTTCCGGAAGTGGCCCTCCGCCACATCCCAGTGGCCCTGCCTGTAGTGCCCGACGCCTTCGTCATTATCTGTCCGCCCGGCCGAACCGGCAGGCGACATGATGGCTGTCTCCGCTCCGACTTCCTTCTTGGCTTCGCAGGCTCCTACCATGAGAGCGAAAAGACAGAACAGTCCAATTGAGAAAAGAAGCTGTTTCATCGCACTGCCTCCTTGCTAAGGGACCTCAACACTGCCAGGGAGTGTAGTCCCCTCAGACAAACGAAATCAAATCGCGTCACCGCGACATGACCTCTTCAACAAAGCGCTTCACGCGTTGGAAATACGGCTTCCCGCCGACCAGGTACAGATCGTTGTGGTCCGCGCCGTGCACCACATAAAACGACTTGGGTTCATGCGCCGCATCAAAGACCTGCTTCCCCAGTTGGATCGGGACGATCGTGTCCCGGTCGCCATGGACGAACAGAATCGGCACCGAGATCTGCTGCAGCCGGTCGGTGAGATTGAACCGCGCGCCAAGAAGCCAATGAACCGGCAACCCGAAATAATGTGTCCGGGCCAGGGCCTCGACCGAGGGGAACGCGGACTCCAGGATCAGACCGGCCACTGGCCGCTGGCTGGCCACCTCGCCCGCCACGGCCGCGCCCAAGGAGCGACCGAAGAGCACAATCCGTTCCGGCCGAACGCGTCGAGCTTGGGTCACATAGGCATAGGCGCCCAGCGCGTCTTGGTACAATCCTTCCTCGGACGGACTTCCGCGACTGCGACCGTAGCCCCGATAATCGAACAGGAACACGGACAGGCCCAACCGGTACAGCTCACCAAGATTCTCCAGCCGGTGAATGATATTGCCCGCGTTTCCGTGGCACCAGAGCAGCACGGCCGCGGTGGCCGAGGACTCCACGTACCAACCGAAGAGGCTGGTGCCGTCGGTGGCGGCAAACGACACGTCTTCCAGCGGAAGCCCGCTCACCCGCGCCCAGTCCCGCTCAATCCAGGGCGACGGATGGTAGACGAAGAGCTGATCCAGGGGGTTGCTCATCTTCCCAACTCCGAGCTAATAGCTCACAGCGAACAGCCAATAGCTCCGAGCTACTAGCTACCAGCAAACAGCGAGTAGCGAATAGCGAGTTTCTTGAATGAAGAGTCTATCGAGCTGCTAGCTATTAGCTGATGGAAGCTACCCGCTATTAAAAGAATGCCTGCACGGTGAACACCGCGTCGTTGTCGTGATCGCGGTGGTTGAACTCGAACCGGACCGCCAAGTTTTGCTGCAGCGTGTACCGCTGCCCAAAGAACAGCCGAACATCGTCGGATCGCTCCCCCAGAGGGAACCGGAGATAGGTGGTCGAGAGCAGGACCTTCCACCGGCCCGTGACATCGGCCAACAGGCCCACGGTCCCGCCGCCTCCGACCCGGTGGTTCTCCTCGTACGCGTGGCTGACATTGGCCTCCGCTTCGGCAAAGGCGAAATAGACCTCGCGACGCAGAAGATGGCTTTCCACCGCCGCGCCCACGCCGCCGTTCAGCACACCGTTGCTACAGAACCGACAGCCATTGTGCCGCACGGTCTGCAGACCCCCGTTGATCTTCCAGGACGGAGCCTTGAACAGAGCATCCACCGGCGACAGGGAGAGAATATTCGCAAGCGTGAATCGCTCCAGCCGAACTTGGTCACTTCGCTCATAGTGTCGTAGGCTGAAAGCTGCCAGCTCGATCTGCGCGTCAGGAGTATATCCGGGATCAGGATCGAGCAGGTCGTGGTAGCCGGCCCGCACCGTCAGCTCCTCGAACAGCTCATCGTTGCGCCAGCCCGCGCCCAGCCCGGCCCGTGAAGTCTTGTGCCCTTGTTCGGGCGCCGCCGCGAACGGGGTGATGCGCATTTCGTCAAGCTTCACTCTCATCGCGCTCCGGTCGGTTAAGACCGCTCGATTCTTCTCCTTGTACGAGGCGGCGTGCGCCTCATCGGTCACGCTTCGGTAGCGCAGATAGTCAGACGTCAGATCCAGCACGAAGGCCTGCCGCTCCGACGACAGGTTTCTGAACTCGTCGGACCGGATGAGAGAGGGATCCTGCGTGATCCGGTCCATCCAGCGCTCTTCTTCCTCGGAGAGAGCCGCGCGCTTCCGGCGAATCTGCGTGTTCCGCGAGGGGCGATACGCGATCTCGCCGACCAGATCGGGTTGCTGCGTGATCAGCCGCACCGTGTCTGCCGGCACGGTCCAGAACAGGAACCGATCCCTGAGCGACAACGTTGGATCGGCGACTTCCAGGAGGGACAGGAGATGATAGGAGCAGTTCTCCTTGAAAAAGTAATAATCGAAATAGGCGTTGCCCAACTCCCACGCATGCATCAGCATCCGGCGGATCTGCCCCTCCGTCAGATTCAGGCGGTACTCCCAGATATCGCGGTTTTCAATATCGCGGTATTCCTGGACCTTCAGATAGTACGGGATCGTCGAGAAGTAGCCCTTCAGTCCTCCGAAGACCCCCTTCAGAGGAATGAGCAAGTCCCGGCCCGGAGGGACGTCTGCTGCGAAGTTGAGCGTATAGGCCAGGATCCTCGTCTGCTCGGTCTGACCCTTCTGGTCAACGCGTAGGAGCGAATGACCGAACATGGAGGCTGGATTATTCATGAAAGCCGATGGAAAAATCAGGCTCACGGATTGCGGATTCAGCTCAGCGAACCAGGCGTGAAATCGGTCACAGGGCTGCGGGGGGAGTAGCCGGTCGTCGAACGACAGCATGTCCTTTAGCCACTGATAGCGGGCAATAAAGGCGCATTGCGCTGGTTGACGAGAGCGCCCAACCAAGTCGGCTGAGAAAAACTGAGCGAGGGTCGCATTGAGCTCAGCCTGGGGATCGGTCTTCCCGTTGGGGGCCAAAAAGAATCC
>CAYJUP010000233.1:0-3557 GCA_964373365.1 uncultured Nitrospiraceae bacterium | reverse complement strand
AGCGCTTGATAAGGTTCATGAGATGGGTCCACCGCTTGGCTAACAGCACTAACTATGGCACACATTCCGGAGCGGTTCTCATAACTCGATAGGCGCTAAGGGTTACGTGCAAGGACGCTCCACCCTCACGCATCATAGTGTGTCCCAACCTCCCCTCCCCCCATATCCAGTCGAAATCCGTGAGGGATTCCGAGTGTTCGCGCGCGCGACCATCTCGGCCAGTTGACGCCCTGGATGGTCCCGACGGTGCCTGCTGAGTTGATCTTGCCACCTTTTAGGTAGCCATGGACGGCACGGTAGAGCGAACGGAGCATGGCTGATTTCTTCGCGTGTGGACTATCACTGGGTCAGCAATCGCCTGATCGCCAGCATGTCCGCGCGCCGTAGATATCCCAGGATCATCAGACCGCCCGAGTACGCAAAGGCGCCGACCAGGATTTCTGCAATCAGACCGTAGTCCTGAACCAACCACAAGGCCAACAGCATCGCGGCACAGGCCACACCATATCGCCAAAGCCCCGTGCAGGCAAGGGAAACCGCAAACTCCCGACGCACAAGACGGAGCACCAGCACGAGATTCAGCCACTCACAGAGGACCGTCGCGACCGCAGCCCCTCCCGCTCCCCACCGGGGGATGAGCAGAAGGTTAACCACGATGTTCACCGCAACGCTCACACCATATACGCGAGCGAGGGGCAGGGCGAGATTGGCAGCCATCAGGGCTTGGGTCGGAATATTAATCAAGAACAAAGGGATGCTCCCCCAGATCAAAATCTGGAGGAGGCTCCCCGCCTCTACGAACTCAGGACCGAACAGCGCGAGGGTCAAGGGGTCGGCCACGAAGAAAATCCCGAGCGCAAAGGGGAGGCCGAGGGCCAGGAGGGGGCGCCAGGTGGTTTCAAGGAGCTCTCGGACACCTTGAGGATCCTGTCCGGTAATGCTCGAGAGACGCGGGTAGAAAGGCCTTCCGATCGAGGCCGCCAGTGGGATCACGGCATCGAGGAACCGATAGGCTGCCGCATAGGTTCCCACCTCCCGGGTCGTACGGAGCCACTGCAGCATGACCATATCCACCCGATAATAGAGCGAAAAGCCAAGTAACAAGAGCCCGAATGGGAGCGCCTGGCGCACCATCGATTTCATGGCGGAGAATGGGATGTGAGGGGGGAAGGACCTGTGTCCCACAAGAACATGCATGAGGCCCAACATGACGCCATTGGCTGTTGTTGCCGCCACCAGGAGGGCCAGCGTGGCCCCCCCCAGGAACAGCACGGTGACGAGTGCCACCGATCCCAGCAAGGAGGCAGCGACTTGATACACGGACACCAGGTGGAGATCTTCGCGGGCTGTGAGGGTCACTAACAACGGGGTCGTCATGGCTGAGAGCAGACTTGAGAATCCGGCCAAGGCAAGGCAGACTAGCGTGGCGGCATCTTGTTGGATGAGGGCTGCCAATCCCATCATGGCAACCCACCCGATGCCGGCGAGGAAGAGCAGCGCGTGCTGGAGGACAGCCACCACTTCTACTTCACGCGCACGATCGCGACTAATCTCCCTGATCGCGTAGGTGGCCAACCCAAAGTCTGCAAGGGCTCCGAACGGATATGCGAAGGCCAGGATATAGGCGTAGCGGCCGAGTTCCTGTGTCCCAAGATAGCGAACGAGGGCGATCGAAACCGCGACATTGATCAGCTTGACGACCGCTTGCGCAAAGACAAGGGTGGTGACGTTGAAGAATAAGCTGCCGCGGCGCATTCGGCCCGTCACGGCAGGACAGCGGGATTGACAACCGAATCCGCACGATCCGTCACGCGAACCCCCTCCTGGTGCTGGGCGCGGATTGTCGGGGCTGACGAAGCCTCGTCCGCCTTATGCGGGACTGCCGGCCCTCTTGCTTTCCCCACGGTCAATCGCCGGCACGGCCCGCGCTTCGATGTCCGAACTCTGATAAGCCGGGACCATCAAAAAGCCCCTCACCACCATCGCGACGTAGAGCCAGAATGGCTCCATGATCCGCACAATGATAAAGGTGTTGGCCCCGATGGCATGCACCAGCAGGCCGACAAACCCGAACAGGAACCCCAGCGCGAGCCCCTTCGTGAACGGGTCTTGTGACTGCTGATAGGTGATCAGCCCGACGCGGAACAGCATCCAGAGGACGGCCAGAAAGGCCGCGAACCCCAAGAGTCCTGTCTCGGTCAGGACTCGCGGGTATATCGCGTCCATAAACGGTCCCCCCGTGACCCCGTGACCCCAGACGGGAGACTTTTTCCACCACTCAATCGACTCCCGCCAGGAACGCAGCCGATCCGAGGTGGACGTATCCACCCTCAGGCCTCCAATACGCATCTGGCCTTGCTCCGGCGCCTGCGTGAACGTGTGCATGAGCCGCTGTTTGACCGCACTCGGGGCCCACAATGGAGAGCCGAGCAGTCCGACCAGGATCAGTACGAAGAGCAAGGGTCGACGAAAGTTCAAGAAAAGCACCACGAGCAACGTAATCACACCGGCTGCCAGAAATGAAGAACGCGAGAGCGTCGCCAGCAGGGCGAGGGTTCCGGCTCCCATCAGAATCATGAGCGGGAGCTTCCTGGGCGTCGCCCCAGGCGTAATCAAAAGCCCGGTGACGATCGCCAGCATGAATACCATGTAGCCACCCAGTGTGTTGGGCTCTCCCGTCTCTCCCTCAAAGGGAGCCGAGGCCCGTTCTCCGCCGGGGATCTGCGCGATCGCAAACAGCGACACCAAAAAACAGGTCACGAAACTGGCCACGATCAGCTTCTTGGCCTCTTCCTGGCTCCTGATCGCATTCACCACCATGAAGTACAGGAAAAAGTACTCGAAATACTTCAGGGTAAAGAAGAAGCCGGTCGTAGGTTTCACGCGGCCTTGCAACACCCCGATGAGCGTCGCCAGCAGGGAGGCCGCGACATAGAACATGATCGGCCCATTCAGCGGGGTGTGTTTGAGGGGAGGACTATCCTTATGAACCGCCATCTTGACCAGCCAGGCGAGCCCGATGATGAGAAGAAGGAAGTCATCGAAGCGGAGCGTCACCCCTCTCCCAGCCGTCGCACCGCCTCCCATGGCCCCAATCATCAATTCAGGGCTGAGGAGCATGGAAAACACGAGAACATAAAGGCTGAGAGGAGTGGAGAGGAATGTTGCAACCAGCAGCGTGCAACCGGCAACCAGGCCGATGAGTAGCGTTGAATGGCCGGTGTTCATGGCCAGGCCCAGAACGACGGCCAATACCACGAGCAGAAGGCCTTCCAGTAACCCGATGCGCAGATTGTTCATGCTCGATTTACCCGCCTCCGCAGAACGCCACGGGTGTCAACCCGTGGATGAATGCGAGCGGGTATCCGCCATAGCTTTAGCGAAGGCGGATACGCTTCGGCGGGTTACGCCGAAGGCACGTGAGGGGACCACGGCTGCCCGGCCTTCGTAGCCGAAGCTACTTCGGCGGAGTAGGCTAAAGCCGTGGGGCTCCACAGAATGGAGGCCCGGCTATTTGTAGCTATAGCGATACATCTCGTAATCGGGAGTCACCTCGG
>CAYJUP010000232.1:0-3576 GCA_964373365.1 uncultured Nitrospiraceae bacterium | reverse complement strand
GAGGAGCGGAATATTGCCGCCTGTCTGGAGTCCCTCAAATGGGCGGATGAGATCATTGTGGTCGATGCCCAGAGCCAGGACCGGACAGTTGAGGTCGCCCGGCAGTATACAGACAAGGTGTTTGTCCGACCTTGGCCGGGATTCGGGCCGCAAAGGAATTTTGCGATCGCCCAGGCGAGCGCGGAATGGGTGCTCGTGGTGGATGCCGATGAACGGGTCACCGACGCGCTCCGTGAAGAAATCCTAAATGTGATTCAGGCCGGACCACCTGCCGATCTGGCCGGGTTCGAAATGCCGCGCCGCAACTTCTTCTACGGACAATGGATTCAAAGCGGAGGGCTCTACCCCGATTACGGCTTGCGTCTCTTCCGACGCTCGGCGGGCCGATACAATGACGATGTGCTGTTGCATGAGAATGTGATACTCAACGGCCGATCGGCTAGGCTTTCCAGCCCGCTGGATCACTACAGCATGCCTAGTGTTCATGAACACGTGCAGAAGATGAACCGCTATACGACGCTCGGTGCGCTGGAAAAGCTCAAGGTCCGGTCCCGTATCACGATGCTGAATGTGGCCGGCAACCATCTCGTCACCGCTCTGAAGACCTTTTTCCTACGAAATGGGTACCGGGATGGTGTCCCCGGGCTGATTGTGGCGGGGTTTGCCGGCATGCACACATTTGTCAAATATGCGAAAGCCTGGGAGCGGCTCAATGCTCGTTCGAGTTGAGATTGCAGACGCGAGAAAGCGCCGAATGCTGGACCGCATGCCGAAGTTACTGGGAGCCGTATGAAAGTGCCGTTCCTGGATTTGACCGCACAGTATGCCGCCATCAAGCAGGAGGTGCATCAGAGGCTGGACGCGGTGCTGGACAGCGCCTCCTTCATTCTCGGCAAGCAGGTGGAGGAATTCGAAGAGGCGTTCAGTCGTTTTGTCGACAGCCGGTATACGATCGGCGTGGCAAACGGAACCGACGCGCTGACCATAGCGCTCAAAGCTCTAGGCATAGGCCCTGGGGACGAGGTGATTACGGCGGCGAATTCTTTCGTGGCGACGGCCGAAGCGATTGTTCACGCCGGAGCGAGGCCGGTCTTTGTTGACATCGAGCCCGAGACGTACACCCTGAAGATCCCCGAGATAAAGAGCAAAATTACAGGGCGAACAAGAGCCATTGTCCCGGTGCATTTGTATGGTCAACCGGCAGACATGGACGCTCTTGTCAGGCTCGCGAGGAGCCACAACATACGGATTGTGGAGGATGCTGCTCAGGCGCACGGGGCGAAGTATCGAACACGGATGGCGGGAGCGTTCGGCGATGCGGCCTGCTTCAGCTTTTATCCGGGCAAGAATCTGGGTGCCTATGGCGACGCCGGGGCCGTGGTGACCAATGACCTTGAGATTGCGCGGACTGTGCGAAAACTGAGAGACCACGGTGGAATCCAAAAATACCAACACGATCTCGTGGGTTACAACAGTCGGCTCGATACCCTGCAGGCCGCCATCCTGCTGGTGAAACTGCGATACCTTGAACAGTGGAATGGAATGCGCCAACACCACGCTCAGCTCTACACCAAACTCCTCTCGGGCGTTCCAGGGATTATCCCGCCATCGGTGCGAGAAGGAAGCACACATGTGCATCATCTCTATGTTGTACGGGTCACTCGTGGCAGTCGAGACGCACTCCGGCAATATCTGCAGGAGCGGGGCATCGCCACCGGGATCCATTATCCAACGCCGCTCCACCTCGTGCCCGCCTTTTCCTATTTAGGATACAAGGCGGGTGATTTCCCCCTCGCCGAGGCCTGCGCGAAAGAGATCGTGTCGCTTCCTATCTATCCTGAGCTGAAACCCGAGCAGATCGCTTACGTGGCCGAACAGATCCACCGCTACATGGGAACGAACGTTTAACCATGCCAAGCAAAACAGGGAGCGCCAGTGTGGTTCGAGTGGGCGTCATCGGATGCGGCTATTGGGGGCCAAACCTGATTCGGAATTTCAGTAAACTCCAAGACTGCCGGGTGGTCGCGGTCGCAGATCGTGAGCCGACGAAGCTCGAAACCGTCTCCCGGCTGTACCCACGGGTTGAGACCATGACCTCCGGGGAGGCCCTCCTTTCACGGAAGGGTATTGACGCGGTCGTGATCACCACGCCGATCTCAACGCACTATGATCTGGCGCGCGAGGCGTTGCGTCGAGGCAAGCATGTGTTCGTGGAGAAGCCGATGACGGCCACCGTGGCCGAGTCAGAGAAACTTGTCGAGTTGGCTGATCGAACGCGCCATGTCCTGATGGTCGACCACACATTCATTTACAGCGGAGCAGTGAGGAGAATAAAGGAGCTGATTGACTCCGGCGAGGTAGGAGAGACGTATTATTATGACTCCGTGCGGGTCAACTTGGGTCTGTTCCAGCATGATGTAAACGTGCTGTGGGACCTGGGACCCCATGACTTCTCGATCATGACACATCTTCTGGATAGAAAGGTGACCAGCGTCTCCGCAGTAGGAGCGCGCTTATTGCGCGCCGAGGGCTGGCTTGCCGAAAGCATCGCCTACGTCACGATTGAGCACTCCAATGGAATACTGGCCCACTTTCATCTGAATTGGCTCTCACCGGTGAAGATTCGCCGGACGCTGATCGGGGGCAGTAGGAAGATGATCGTCTACGATCATCTCGATCCGGACAATCAGGTCAAGATCTTCGATAAAGGGGTGGAGATTCACACGGATAAGGAGCGCTACCGGATGCTCGTCGAGTACAGGGCCGGAGACATGTGGGCGCCGAAGGTCGATCAAACCGAAGCCCTCGAAGTCGCGTGCCGCCATTTTCTCGACTGCGTCACGAACCGGAAGCGACCTGTGACGGATGGACAGGCCGGATTGCAGGTCGTGAAGCTGCTCGAGGCGGCTCAGCGCTCATTGGAGAGTCAGGGAAAGGCGGTTAAATTTTGAGGCGAACACGGAAGCCCTTTCAGTTGATCGCGAGCGACGTCAAGCTCGGCAAGAGTGTCAAGATATTCGGGTTCGTGAATCTTTACGGCTGCCGAATCGACGACAATACGAAAATCGGGGCGTTTGTAGAAATTCAGAAAGGCGCCTGGATCGGCAAGAACTGCAAGATCTCCAGCCACACCTTTATCTGTGAAGGCGTGACGATCGAGGACAACGTCTTCGTCGGCCATCATGTGGTCTTTATCAATGACAAGTATCCGCTGGCTACGAACGAGCAGGGCGAATTAAAGACTGAGAGGGACTGGTCAGTAGAGCCCACGACTGTGAAGCGGAGCGCGTCGGTCGGGAGTGGGGCGGTCATCATGAGCAATGTCGTCATCGGTGAGCATGCTATCGTAGGTGCTGGCAGCGTCGTCACGCGGGATGTGCCGGATCATGCCATCGTCGCCGGCAATCCCGCGCGAGTGATCCGACTCAAACCGCTAGGCATGCGGAAAATGAGGACGTGAGGGATTCCTTGACTGAAGGGATTGCGCTGGTGATGCGAGAGGAATGCTGATGAGGGTCGGATTTGACGGGAATCCGATTTTTGGAAACCGCGGCGGGGTCGGCTGGTATACGTACT
>CAYJUP010000231.1:0-3588 GCA_964373365.1 uncultured Nitrospiraceae bacterium | reverse complement strand
CGTCGCCGGCTCGGCCCTGGAGCTTACCTCGCCGGCTCCCGCTAGGGGGCCAGCCCCCTCACGCGCTCGCTGCGCTTCGCGTCACCCCACGAAGGGGGCACACCCCCTTCGGTATCCCCCGGTCGAGGGTTCATTTGGGTATGTGTATCGTTGGTGGCGGTGGAGGGTATCGAACCCCCGACCCGCGGCTTATGAGTCCGCTGCTCTACCCACTGAGCTACACCGCCACGTACGAAGCTTGTACCAAGTGTCGCTCGCCACGTCAAGGGGTGCACGACGCGACGAATAAGGATTCACCCGCCTGGCGGATACCCTGTTTGTGCGCCGGGTACCCATTGCCTGGCTCCGTCGGGTACCCGTTGCCAGTCTTGGTGCAACGGGTGCTGGTGATGAGTCGGTGAGCCGGCCGGGTGCCTTCGATGTTGGTCCATGTCTGCAGCCCCGCGCAAGGCGAGGAACAACATGAGAACAGTCGCAACTATACGCCCTGACTTTGCGGCTCGCCGCTCAGCGGGTGAGGTCTACGAGAAGCTAGTGATCGAAATGGGTGTCAACCGACCAGTTCGGGGTTGAGTCTGTCCAATGGCTGGATGCTGTTGGCTTTGATCTCGTTGTAGATGATGGCGCGGCCGGCCTGGCGCAGGCGACTAAAAATGCCTTCTACGAGGACTTGGTCACCGTCGTGCACTTCTGCTTTACCCAGTCCCACTACTTTCACCGAACCGTTGGTGTCGTTGAGCAGAAACCCATAGGCAAGCTGTCCTTGACGGTTCGTAGCAATTTGAAGATTGGTCACCCGTCCCGCCACTACCACCATCTGCTTGTCGTACTGGTCCGGGTGGGACAGGAGTTCGGCAATCTCCAGCAGGCCTCCGGCCGAAGCTGTCCCCGGCAACGATGCGAGGAGGAAGGCCGTGAACAGGAAGGCTGCGTTGCGGGCCACAGCCCGCGCATGTCGCGGCAATTTATTCCTGGGCCAGGGGGTGGCCATAGGCCACCATTATACCGCCGTCGGCTCGAATTTCAAGACGGGTGCCCATACCAGCGGGTAGCCCGCAGCCGCCAGACCGGCTCGGCCATAGGCTCAGGTACGGAAGTTGGGAAACCTCCTGTCGGACGAAGGGAATGCGCAGGGGGTGGTTAGGAATCAGCCTTGCGTTGAGCTTCCTTACCGGCGACCGTGCAGATCGGGGTGCTGCTCGCCAAAGAAACTCTTCAGGACATGCTCGCCCAACTCGCCCAGCTGCGGCTCCGGTGTTTTGGCCTTTTCCGAAGGCTCCACGGTAACCGCCTTGGGCTTCGGAGAGACCCTGCCGACCAGCTCTTCTTGCAGTGCCTCCGGGGAGACGTCCATCTCAGCCAAGATTGTGGAGAGGCGCTGGAGAGGGAAGAGCGATTTTAATTTATCGCCATACTCAGCGTTCGTCCTGGATTCCTGGACAATCGAAAGCCAAAAGCGGCCTTCGATTTCTTCAGGCAAGGTGCCGGACGCGAATGCCGTCAGCTTGTCCAGCAAGGCCGTTTCAGTTCCTTCAAGACCGTCATAGACGGCCACCGAGCGTTCGACGGGACGGTGTGCCAGGGCGGCAAAGGTTTCTTTCCACAGGTCAGTCGGTATCGTAAGGGCCTGCTGCGCGGCCGATCTGGTTTCTTGGAGCTGGGTCTGAAGTCCCTGCAGATACTGATGAAGATATTTGGCCTTGCGAGCGGCAAGGGTGCTGGCGGGAATCCCCCATATATGGCCGATTTCATGGTCTTGCAGTGGCACTCCCCCCGACGTATCAAACTCACGCTTTGCTATCTCCAGGCGTCTACGTTCCCGCTCAAGCTTCCTGAGTTGGCTTTGATATTCAATGCAGAGACGCTCCTTGCGGTAGCCCTCTTCCGTGATCTCCTCCGTTTCCCATTTGCGATCCAGTTCCCTGATCGCCGTTTTTGGAATGGCGGTGCGCGCCTGCTTCTTCAGTTCCTGGACCGCTTCCGCATCCATCCCAAACTGTGAGACGAGCAGATGTTCGGCCAGTGAGCAGAGCGCTTCACTCAGGGCAATCTGCTTTTGCAGACACGTTATTTGGAGCGATACGCGCTCCCGTCTCTGGCGGGCTTGCGTCCGGTATTGGGCTACGCGATCCGTTAGACCCTGCATGGTCTCCTGTGAAATGTACGGCGTCTTGGGTTTCTGCCCTGAAAGAAAACGGGGGTCGGGGCGATCCGCCGCCATGTACTCGACGTCTCCCTGCGTCACGTCTAGATATTGAACCAGCAGCAGGCGCAACATAATGCGCCCTTGCACCGGGAGGGCGTTCACGGCGGCTTCAATTTGCTCCGGGGTCAGCACGGTGGCCATGATGGTCTCCTCTGCGCGATGCGGACGAATGAATTACGCGGAGCTGTTCGTTTGGGACTCCAGGTACGTGGCCACATATTCCCGGATCTGCTGCACTGACCCGTTGACATAGAGCTCTCTGGGGATCTCGACTTTGACCAGCTTGGCCGGATCGACGCCTCGTTCGATGGCGTAGGCTTCATCCACGTAGAGACTCACGGATCCGTCGGGGTACTTGATGGCGCACAGCGACGTTGAATCGTCCATTCGAGAGACCTCTCACCTGGGGAACCTGCACAGAAGCCATGCACCTTACCTTTTTTGATAGCACACCCCCACCTGCGCTGTCAAAGCCTTGGGCGGCGGGCGTCTGTCGCTGTAAAGCATCGCCGACGCCACAGCACGTAGGCGGTGAAGGTGAGCAGGGTGAACAGAAAGACGGTTCTCACACGCCCGTACCCGAAACAGGCGTAATTTGCGGTTGCGTTGAGGAGCCCAAAGGCGGCATACGCCAGGTAGAGCAGAAGCGACCAGCGACGTAGACGCATGAAGCCGTAGCCGATCAGCGTGTGTAGGGTGGGGGACTGCGCTTTGGCCAGGACTCCTAATAAGCCGGTCGGTTTGGTGCAGAAGATAGTCAGGGCATAGTCGGGGTTGGCAACAATGATGTACAGGTCCGTGAAAGCGGTTAGGAAAAAGAGGGCTCCTAGATACCGTACGTCATGGGCGTGCGCCCAGACCACTGTCAGGGTTCTTAACAGCCCTGCTTGTGGGGATTCGGCGGCAAGAAACGCGTCGTAGCTTTGGATCACCCACCACGGCAAGACCACGAGCATGAGAAAGAAGATGGCTGCGCCACTCCCTTCAGCATGTCCAATCACCCAGGTGCATCCCAGGAGTGCCGCGCTGGTCAGAAAAGCGGCGGCGGCGTGTCGAATCCGTCCTCGTAGCGCATGACCTAGCCCCGGCACCACCGCCGAGAGCACGGTCGCAATGGGATCGGGCGTGTCTGTGCGCTGGGAGTCAATGACCATGTTCAGGCATCGAGGTGGAAGGGTCGGGGCTCCGTAGCGGACGCGATGCTACACTTTGCCGGCAGGGCGCTTCAGACGACCGGCTGTTCTTCTCTGGAGACCGGTCAGACGGTCATGGGGAGAGTCGTCAAGGTCCGGTGAAAGTTCTTCTGGCTGGACTCCCTGGCGGTTCCGGGCAATCGTCTGGTCGAGTCGTAGCCCGCACTGGATGCAACGCCATCCGTAGAA
>CAYJUP010000230.1:0-3604 GCA_964373365.1 uncultured Nitrospiraceae bacterium | reverse complement strand
AGACCGAGCCGTGGGGCGTCAAGGTCTCGGCGGTCGAGGTGAAGAACGTGGACCTTCCGCAGGAAATGCAGCGCGCCATCGCCAAGCAGGCCGAAGCGGAGCGCGAACGGCGGGCCAAGGTGATCCATGCAGAGGGCGAATACCAGGCGGCCCAGCGACTCACCGATGCGGCCAATGTCATGAGCCAGAATCCGGTGGCGTTGCAACTTCGGTATCTCCAGACCTTAGTGGAGGTCGCTGCCGAGAAGAATTCGACCACGATCTTCCCCATACCCATCGACATCATCACGCCCTTCATCAAAGGTCTGGAGAAGAAAGAGTAGGGGCGGCTCAGGAGGAGAGAAAAACATTTCTATCTACTGGGAGTTAGGGAGAAATTCCACTTCTGAGCATACAGCCTTGAATGTGGCGATCCCCGCCTTATCATCTCAATCTATCACGAGCCTCTGCTGCCCTCTGGCTTCGCACTCTTTCCACTGACCCTGTCGCACGTAGGGTGTGGTTACAAGACCGCGTAGAGAGAGGGGATCTTCACCGGCTCCCAGGGTGAGTGAATCCTTTCCGCATCCACGGCCTCTAATCAATCGTATAGTAGATTAGTAGGATGGGTTCCAGACAGCGTAGAGTGGCGGATACCCCCCATTTGCAGGAGTGGAGGGCGATCACATGAAGAAAGAAGATCTTTCAGACGAGAATCTAGAGCGAGAGCAGCCTCTGACGCAGGATCTGGAGGCCGACGACCCAGAAGCCAGCGTTTTTTTAGAGGTTATTGAACGTGATTCGAAGGGGGCACGCGCATCCGAAGGTCAATCGGACCAAGGCAGCGCGTCCGAGAAAGCAGGCTACTCCCTCGCGCTGGAATCGCTCTACTTCCGTTCGTTTGGAGAACGGGCGCTCCTCACCCGTGACGAAGAAGTGGCGCTGGCCAAGCGGATTGACGAAGGAACCAGAACCATCCGCGCAGTCCTCCGAATCGCCGTCAGTCTCGCTGCGCGAATGCGAAAGACCGAGAAACTCCAGGACGCGGCGCGCGCTTTGCGCGAGACCCTCGGTCTAAGCGGGTTTTCCGCGACCGCGATAGACCAGGTGGAAGCGAGTCTCGCCGCGCTGATCGCGGAAGCGAAAGGCCCGAGCAAGGTGGCGACCTCGAGGGTCAAGCAACTGGCGAGCTGCCGTCGCCAGGTCCGTGAGTCCCGGGCCCTGCTCGAGAAGGCCAAAGACGAACTGGTTCGGTGCAACTTGCGCTTGGTAGTAGACATCGCCAAGCACTACAACGGCCGAGGGCTTGGGCTGCTGGATCTGGTTCAGGAAGGCAATATGGGGCTGATGAAGGGGGCGGAACGGTACCAGTACCGCAAGGGCTTCAAGTTCAGCACCTATGCGACCTGGTGGATTCGCCAAGGGATCACCCGGGCGCTGGCTGACCAGTCCAGGACGATCAGAATCCCCGTTCATATGACCGAGGCCTCGCATCGGATCTTGCGGACTTCGCGGAGGCTGGTGCAGCAATTAGGCAGAGACCCGCGGGCCGAGGAGGTGGGGAAAGTGCTGCGCCTTCCTCCTGGCAAGATCCAGGAGACCATGCAAGTCTTTCAAGAGCCCATCTCGCTGGAGAATCCGATCGGGGATGGCGAAACGCTGCTCGGGGAGCTCATCGCAGACTCTCAAGTGGTGCCGCCAGACTCTCACGTCCATCGCACCGAGCTGACTCGAGAGATGGATCGGATCCTCAGCACGCTCACCCCCCGCGAGCAACTGGTGATCCGATTGCGGTTTGGGATCGGTCAGGATGAGCCGTGCACGCTCGAGCAGGTTGGGCAAAGCCTCTCGGTGACTCGTGAGCGGATCCGCCAGATTGAGGCGAAGGCCCTGAAAAAACTGAAGACGCCGGAAGTCAGGCAAATGTTTGCCACGATCCAATAAGAACGCCAGTCGCATCTCGGTACGCCGGTTCGGGCGAGGCCTTTTGCCTCGCCCGTTTCTTTTCCAGACCTGTCGGTCTCTTTTGACTTGGGCCGAATTGTGAGAGAATGCGGCAGCCCCAAGACAGAGACTGCACGACAACGGTGAACTAGGTGGTGATGATCGTGATGTGCCAGACGAGCATGCTCAGAATTTGCCGGGCGGTGGTGCGCACATCCGCCTGTCTGAGCGTAGCGCTGCTGATGGCGACAAGTGCTGTGTCCCAGACCGGCACCGATCAGGCTCAGCAAAAGACAATGTCGGTCCCTGCCGTGGTGGCGGCGGTCAGGATCTCCGTGGTCACAATCATGACTCGCGGCGTTCCACCCTACCCTTTCCAGCATACCTTGCCTGTCGGTTCCGGATCCGGCTTTATCATTGACGAGAAGGGATTCATCCTCACCAATAATCATCTGGTTGAGGGGACAAGAAGCTTGGTCGTCAGTCTGCCGACGGGGAAGCTCACGCCTGGCCGTGTGGTCGGGCGTGATTTTCTTTTGGACCTGGCTCTGATCAAAATCGAAGCGAAAGACCTCGTCGCCGCCCGCTTAGGCCAGTCCTCAACGCTGCAAATCGGCGAGACCGTGGTTGCGATCGGCAATCCGTTCGCCCTGAAGGGAGGGTCAACCGTCACGGTCGGGGTCGTCAGCGCGCTGGACCGGTCGATCCTGGCCCCGAACGGGGAAACGTTGTATGACCTGATTCAAACCGATGCGGCGATCAACCCGGGCAGTAGCGGAGGCCCGCTGGTGGATTTGTCGGGGCGCGTCGTGGGGATCAATGTGGCCGTCGCTCCGTCGGCGCAGGCCATTAGTTATGCGATTTCTATCGACGCCGCGTATTCGAATATTCAATCCATGCTGGTGCGGGGGGCTGTGCTGAGGCCGGATCTCGGGTTTATCCCGGTCACGGTGACACCCAGCGTGGCGGCCAGCTTCAATCTGTATGTGGACCGCGGGGTCCTGGCCGCGCAAGTGGAACCGTTCAAGCCGGCGGCCAAGTCCGGGCTTCAGGATGGGGATGTCATCACCGCCGTCGATACCACGCAGATCTATAACATGGGCGATTTTTGGCATGCCTTTCTGCAGGGAGGTGAACAGCTCCCAGCGCAGCTCACCGTGTACGGAAAAAGCGGTCAGTTCACCGAACTGTCGCTTCCTCGTGCCCCATCTCCGCATGCTTCTCGCTAACGCCGGACCGCTCGCCGGCGTCACCGCGATCATGGGTTTCAAGATGGGTCTCGCGACCCTCATTGCTGGGCTCTAGGGGCTATGGTATAGTCTGACCACGGCGAGTCGGTGTCTCACGCCGGATCATGTGATCAAAGAGAGCGTGCGGGGGAACAGGGATATCCAGCGGACGGGGTCCGGGGGATACCGTTCCTGTACATGGATCGTAAGCCCCGATCCGATTCGACGAGTGACTTCGACGGGTTTCCCTCCTCTGCCTTCCCTTCGCTGATGCCACCGCGAACCAGTTCATCGGGCGAGAGGCTCCGTGAGTTGCGCGCCGGACACGGACAGATGTGTGTGAAGCATGTCGTGAAGCGCCCCGGGGTGTTGCTCAGTTATGATCAACTTGACTATGGAACCGCCTGGGATCTGCAAGGGGTCCTGGTCGAGGAGCGGATTGCCGATCGCCG
>CAYJUP010000229.1:0-3609 GCA_964373365.1 uncultured Nitrospiraceae bacterium | reverse complement strand
ACTTTTTCACCTTAAATTCCCAGAAAAATGGTCTAGACAATGGGGTCCACCTCCAAAAACGGCAAGGATGTGGAGTTTGGCGCAAAGGCGGCAATGAGCCACGTGGGTGGATTTTTATTTTTGGATGAATTCAATCATGACAATTTCAGTGAGTCAGAAACCAGTGTCGTGAAAGGCCAGATAGAAAAGTACGAAGAGCGCTTTGGAAAAAAGCCGCCCTCATTTTGTGGGCGGCGGCTCGAACATGGTCTAAAAGTGGCGATGTAAAAGTGGACCACCCGATGAGAGTTGGGCGGTCCACTTTTTGTGGATGTGGATCACGAGTTGGATTAGCGTTTCATCCGGTCCCTCATCCTGCAACTGGGGCCCTCGATGACAACCGTCTCGGCATGGTGAAGGAGACGGTCCAGCACGGCAGAGGTCAACGTAGCATCGTTGTTGAAGATCCCAGTCCATTGCTTGAAGGGCCTGTTGGTGGTAAGCACGATGGATCCGTGTTCATAGCGAGCGCTGATAACCTGGAAGAGCAGATCGGCGCCATGTTTGTCGATGGGCAGGTAGCCAAGTTCATCCAAGATCAGCAGGCGGGGTTTGAGATAGCGCTTGAGTTCAGCCTTGAGCCGTTGTGCCGCTTGGGCAGCGATCAAGGTGTTGATCATATCCACGGCGCTGGTAAAGAGCACCGGATAACCCTGCATGCAAGCGCTGTAGCCCAAGGCAGTGGCCAAGTGAGTTTTACCCAGGCCCACTCTGCCTACGAAGATGATGTTGGTGTGGTCCACCAGGAAGGCAAGGCGAAAGAGGTTTTGCACCTGCGCCCGGTTGATCTTCGTAGGCCAGCTCCAGTCGAAGCTGTCGAGTGTTTTGGTCACGGGGAAGCGGGCCGCTTGCAGACGGCGCGTAACCCTGTTGTCACGCCGCCGTTCACATTCGCCTTGCAGCAGCCGCCCTAGATAATCCACATGGGTCCAGTTCTCTGTAGAAGCCTCTTGGGCCATTGCTTCATAGTGTTCCTGCAACCAGACAAGTTGTAGTTCCTTGAGATATCCCAGCAGTTCATTGGTTTTGTTCATGTGTTGTCTCCTCATCGGGTTGGTCATAAAGTCGCAGATCCGCTTCGGGCAGATCTAAGTCCAGCAGATCCTTGCTGTGTGTCAGGTGAAGTGCTCCGGCTTGGGGCAAGAGCCGTCGGCGTTGCTCCAGCAGGTTGGCAACATACTCGCTTGAAAACGCCTGGAAGTGGCAGGCATCCCCCAGAGCCAAAGCCAGTGCATCGGCGCCATAGATTTCCGCCAAGGCCACGATCTTGGCGACATGCTGCTGCGGGTTCAGACGCCGCTGTTCCAACTGCCGATAGTATTCTTCTGCCAGGGGGGATAGTTGCAGGAAGCGTTGCAAGAGCTTCTGCGATCGAGCCGCTTTGCGTTGCAAGAGTAGTTCGCGAACGTGGTCCGGGTTCTCGAAGTCCCGGCCACGGTCGTAACAACGGGGGTGCTCGGCCACAATGCGATCCTGATGGCATAGCAACAGCTTGTCCGGATAGACCCGCACGGTGAGTCGTGTACTGGCATACTCTGCGGGCACGGAGTAACGGTTGGAGTCAAAATGCACACGGAACCGTGGGGTGGCCCTGATGGTTTGCACTTTAGCCACGTCGTAGAGAGTGGCTGGCAGTGCCAAGAGGCGCGGCTTCTCCAGGGCGAAGAGTTCCTTGGGCATTTTCTTGGTCTCTCCGTGCACCCGTACGTTGGCCACCTCTGCCAGCCAGGTCTGCACCATAGGGTTGAGTGGCGCAAAGGCTGTAAGTTCCAGCCCAGCAAGGAAGTTCTTGCGCAGATATCCCACGGCGTTTTCCACCCGGCCCTTTTCATTGGCCTTGCGGACATTGCAGGCCTTCAAGGCGAAGCCATAAAATCGTGCGAAGTCCAGATAACGCGGATGAAAAGTCACGGGGCCGCCCATGGGATGAGACAGCACGCCTGTCTTGAGGTTGTCCAACATCATGTCGCGTGGCACACCGCCAAAGAACGCGAAGGCGTTCTGCTGGCATGCCAGGAACTGTTCCATTGTCTCGGACAAGGTAAATTCCACGTACATCTGGCGGCTGTAGCAAAGCACCATGATAAAAAAGCTCAACCGCCTGCGGGTCTGGCCCACCGGCACAACACCGGCGTACCCCCAATCGATTTGCGCGCACTCTCCCGGCTCAAAGTGCAGTGTTAGATACGCCGGACGATGCACCGGGCGCACCAGCCGGATGAACTCCTTGAGTATCGAGTAGCCCCCGCTATAGCCACCCTGGCGTAGCTTCTGTAGTATTTGCTGGGCGCTGAACGGATGCTGATGCAAGAGCCGCACGATCTCGCCCTTTAAGGGATCTAGCTTGCTTGCCCTCTTGGGTTGGGCGCATTGCTGATACTGCGTGCGTTTGGACCAGAGCCTGACCGTCTTGATGTCCAACCCCAGTGTGCGCGCCACCTGCCGCAGGCGATAGCCCTCCTGATCCAGCAATGTGCGCAATCGTACAAACATCTCATAAGAGATCATGCCTGATCTCCTCTTCCAAAGAACCCAGGGTAGGGTTCAAGCGCCAGGACTTGGTAGAGAGGTTGCTCGTAAGCAATCAATCCCACACTCATCAATTGCCGGCGCGCTGCCGAAAGCTCTGCTTGCGAGAGCGACAACAAATCAACCAACTTCTTATCGGAGTAATAGCTCAGACCCTGTGCATCTGCGACACTCACCAGCACCAAATACAACGCCAGCGCACGGCAGTCGCAACGCCGCACAACCTCATGGCGCACCAGGCGCTGATCCACCCAACTGAACTGCTTTGGAACCTGTCTTAACCGCTCTGGGCACAACACGCGTTTCTCGGGCACCTTTACCTTCTCCTTTCGGTCCGATCCCAGGCGCCATGCCCAGAATCATTTGCCCACGAGTTTGCATCTGCCGTAGCGTTTGCGCGATATCATCTTGTAACGCACTACCCGTTAAGTTGGAGATAAGTCCCACCAGTAAGGCGGGTTGCAAAAGACACTCATCTTGTAACGCAATCTTCCAGCTACCCCATTGCCCTCCAAGGGGTTGTGAATGGATCTGATCTTGTAACGCACTATGCTTTGCCTTACCTCTTCGCCAGTACCCCGGATGAGCCTGACGCCATTGCTGCACCCTTTGGACATTTTCTGCCCCGCGAAAGTAATTCCAGTTGGCGGGTTTGGATAGCCAGCGTTGGTGACTGACCCGTTTGCTTTTCTCCCGACAGGCGGCTGCGCCACAATAACGTTGCCACATGCCAGTCCGATAATCGGGCTTGTACAACTCTCTACAACTCTTGCACTTGCGTTTGCGTAGATGCTTCATCCCGCTATCTTCGCCAGACTAAGGCTCAGCGCAAGACAGATGACCCAGGCCTTTAATTCACCGCAGGAAGAAGATCGAAGAAAATGATTTGCTTAAGGGGCAGACGGAAAGAATACGAAGAAAAAATCAGAAGAAGAATATCCAGTTCTACATCGGCGGTTCTAGTCCAGTTTTGGATTGCCGCTGACACTTTTGGATCGAACCTTTAAGGGGATGGCTGCAAGCCGCTCACAAGGCGGGAAA
>CAYJUP010000228.1:0-3650 GCA_964373365.1 uncultured Nitrospiraceae bacterium | reverse complement strand
GCTTCTTGAAGGTGATGCGGGCGAGACCTGCGGGGGTGAGCTGCACGCGCTCGTTAGCGAGCGGCGGGCGGAGCACATACTTGATGAGTGCTTCGCGCGCCCGCGCGTCGGCGGCACCGGTGATGGTGGCGGCGTGGAGGCCAAAACCGGCATCGTTGACGCACAGGGGGCCTGCGATCTGCGTGGTGGAGCTGGTGGGCAACGACACCAGCATGGGCTTTTTGCGAGCGGGCCCGGCGGGCGGTAATCCAGCGACGGCCGCATCCGCGAGTTGCGCCAGCGCGGGATCACGCTCGGCAAGGCCGTGGTCGATATTGATGGCATTGGTGTCGGGGTCAACGACGCCCCGGCGCACGAGCAGGCGGACGATGCGAGCGCGGGTGACGGCGAGGACGTCAGCGACAGCGGTGGTGGACAGATGCGGCAGCGCATGGAACGTGGGCCGGGCACCGTGCTCGGTGTTGCTGGCAAACACCCCGTCGAGAAACACGGCGTGAAAGTGGGGATTGAGTTTCATGTCGGAGGACGAGCGCTGCACGACGGTGATGGCCCCGCCCTGGCCATCATGAACACCGGCAAACGGTGATCAACGACGGCGCGTTCATCGGCTCGGATACGCAACTGGTGGCACCCGTGCGGGTGGGCCGCCAAGCCTATGTTGCAGCGGGGACCACGGTGACCACGGATGTGCCCGCAGGGAGCCTCGCCCTGACGCGCGTATCGCAGGTCAATAAGCCTGGCTACGCGGACCGGATCGCGGCGCGCTACGCTCGACAGGCTGTGGTCAGAAAACCCGGTCGATCTCGACGCCGGGGCGCAGCGGATTGAAACCCGTGACGCCCTCGATGGCCCTGCCATCTAGAACGAGAACGGGAAGAAGTTCATGCCGGCCATAATGCTGGCACCGCTGTACTTATCTCCGCCAAGGCTACGATGACGTAACAGATGTTCGAGCGACTCGCGTAGTTCAGCAACTGTGCCCTTCGGGATCCGGTGGGTCGTCGCTGGTGATGTTACGCCCAGCTCACGAAGCGTGCGAACAATCAGGTCCGCATCGCTTTCGGCAAAATGCAGCATTGGTTCGTCGGCGAATCCCGCGTTGTTCGCGATGACCACGGCATGGCGTGTTCCTGCGCGTGCTTCAGATGCCAGGACCATGATCTTTCATCCAGCGTCGGTATTGTCGAACGCTTATCGATGTTGTGCAGAAGGACGGTCGTTGCGCCGACGCTGGTTCCGAAGTTGCTGAAGGCAATGCAGGGTAGCGATGGAATACAGCCATGTGGCCGGAGATGCGTCACCACGGAATCGTTTGTGTTTCTGGATCACGCGAAGAAATACCTCCTGAACTGCGTCTTTGGCGGCATCGTCCGTTCCCAAAAGCTGTCGACACCGTCTGAAGACCAAACTTCCGTGGTGTTCGAATAGCTGTAACGGTTCCAAGGATCTATCTCGGGTCAGGAATGAACCTACGATCAATCATCCATCCATTCGATCCCTGAAGTCCACGAAATGGGACATCCCACGCAGGAGATTCTTACTGAGCATAGGAGCTATCTTCGCGTGATCGACCAGCGGGTCAAAGCGCGCAGCAGCCATTCGACCGGGCCGTAGGCGTGGCGCCGCAGCCACCAGGTGGCGAGCGCCAGATGCGGCACGAAGATCGCGACCACGATCAGCAGCCGGGTGGCTGGCGCGATCGAGCCGATCAGGGCGAGCCCATAGCCGGTGAAGATCAGCGCGCAGACCAGCGACTGCAGCAGGTAGTTCGAGGCGGCGATGCGGCCAGCGGGGGCCAGCGCGGCGGCGATGGCCGGGCACGCCGCGAACAGCCTGAGCGCCAGGACCACGTAGGCGGCAGCGAGTGCTGGCGCGGTCAGCACGTTGACCGCGAGGCCGAGCATGGTCTGGGCCTGGTTGGTTGCGAACACCGCCGACCAGCCGTAGACGAGCGCGCCGGCGAGGCCGACCGGCAGCCCGATGCGGAGGATGCGATCGAGCGTGGCGCGATGTGCGGCGGGATCGGCGAGCACCCCGCGCCGGCCCACGACCAGCCCGAGCAGGAACATTGCCAGCGCGCTCGGCCCCTGGATCAGGGTGAGGACGATCGCGGTCTTCGGCCAGTCGTGGAGGCGTTGCGCCAGGGCCGTGGCCGCCGATCCGCGATAGGCGGCTGTGACCCGTGCGGTGCCAGCGTGGATCGAGGTGGCGTCGAGCCCCTCGGCGTCCAGCCCGACCAGGATCGTCAGCGCCGACAACAGGAGCGTGCTGACGCCGATCAGGATCGCCGCCGCCTTGATCGCGCGGCGATCGGTAGTGCCGCGGGCGGCCAGCAGGATCAGCCCGATCAGCGCGTAGATGGTCAGGATGTCGCCGTGGAAGAGCAGCGCGCCGTGTGCACAGCCGATCAGGAACAGGCCGAGCTGGCGGCGCAGGATGCGGGGCCGCAGCGGTGTGCCGTCACGCGCAGCCGACGTCATCTGCAGCGTGAAGCTGTAGCCGAACAGGAACGAGAACAGCAGGTAGAACTTGAGCTCGAACAGCATCGACACGCCGAACGCCACCGCCTGGTCGAGCGGTGCCGTGAACTGAGGGTCGTGGACACCGGAGCCGTAGTAGGCCGAGGCGAATGCGTTCATGTTGACGGCGAGGATGCCAAGGAGAGCAAGCCCGCGCAGGGCGTCGACGTTGCGGACACGCTCGCTCATGGGCGTGCCTTCCGGCGTGTTGCACCAGCCAGGTACGTGTCGAGCGCGCGGATCGCGTCGTCGGGGGTGACGGTGTCGTGCGCGAACAGAAGATGGGTCGCGAGGCCGTCGACCACGGCGATCGCCAGAGTCGCTTGGCGAGCCGGTGCCGCGGCACCCAGCTCGGCGAACGCCGCCGCCAGCTCGCTGTGCCGCTTCGCCAGGTCGGCCGCCAGCTCGCTGGCCAGCGCTGGCTCGGTCATGGCCCGCGCTGCGAACGCAAGCTGGACCCTGGCCTCGGCGGTGCGGCGCGGGTCAAGCGGCAGCAGCTCGATCAGCACATCGCGGATGGCGGTCCGGGCGCTGCGGGCGGCGGCGACGATCTGCTCGGCGCGCGCCGCCTGATCGTCGCTGGCCCGACGGTAGGCCAAGAGGAGCAGATCCTCCTTGCTGGCGAAGTAGTGCTGGACCGCTCCGATCGACACGCCAGCGGCGGCGGCCAGAGAGCGGATGCTGGCGCCCTCAAGGCCGTGGGTGGCGATGACCTGCAGCAGGACCGCAGTCAGGTCGGCGCGGCGGGCGTCGTGATCAACCGGGGCTGGTGCCATACGATTGTATTGTACAGGCCCGAGCCGAACGTGCGCAGCCAATCTGTTACGTCGCCAGGCAGCGGCGTGGGGCGGGGAAACACCGCGATGCTTTCCACGACAAAGCCGCGCGCCCGCAGCCGGTCACCGTATTCCTGGGCCGACGCAAAGTACCAGGGATCGACGGTGGCGGCGTCGATCCCGCGCCGGGACAGCGCCTGCCCAAGGGCCGCACGGATCTGTGCCACGCAGTTTTTGCCGCCGCATTCGGCGACGAAGCGTCCTCCCGGCTTCAGCGCCCGCCACACGCCGTCGATGGCGGCGTCGGGTTTCTTCATCCAGAGCAAGACAGCATAGCTGAAGACGGCGTCGAACA
>CAYJUP010000227.1:0-3651 GCA_964373365.1 uncultured Nitrospiraceae bacterium | reverse complement strand
GCCCAATGGATACGCGCCTGCTGGAGTTTGTCGGCATCACGCCGGAACAATTCACCGAAGCCGTCAAGGGGCGAACGGATGAGGCGCGAGAGCGAAGCGACGATGCGATAGTGGAGTGGTTCCGAAAGACCGCCGAGCCTCGCATCGCAGCCGAGATCGAGCGGTGGAACGAGATGATGCTGACACACGGGCCGGACACGGAAGAGAAATGGGCCTATTTCAAGAAACAGCGGGATACCATCGATCCCAACCGCACGGATATCACGAGCTGGGCAGACCTGTTAGACCTGGAAGAAAAACGGCCGGTACCGAAACGGAAGGCCACTGTGGCAGGAGGACGATGATGAGGCGATTGAGAGTAATGGGTGTGCTAACGCTGGCTGGAACCCTTGGACTCGCTAATCTCTCGGCGGCGGACGAGCTGCCGCGTGAGGCGGTCCTGCCCCTCTCCCTGGCAACGAAAGCTGCAGCGGCCGCCGTAGAGAAGTGCACGAAGGACGGCTACAGCGTGACCGCGGCGGTCGTGGACCGGGCCGGAGTGCTGAAGGCCCTGATGCGCGCCGACGGCGCGGGATCACACACCGCGGACAGCAGCAGGAAGAAGGCTTACACGGCGGCGAGCCTGGGTCGGACGACCAGCGAGCTTGGAGAACTCATCGTCAAGATGCCGCACCTGCAGGCGCTACGGGAAATGAACGAGAACACCCTTATTTTGGGTGGTGGCCTACCGATTCAGTTCGGCAGCGAGATTATCGGCGGGATCGGCGTGGGCGGCGCACCCGGCACTCATCTCGACGACGCCTGCGCCCAGGCTGGATTGGATGCGATTGGCGCCGCGCCTAAGGTACCAGCAGCCAAATAAGGTGGGCTTCCTTCAAGTCCATCCGGAACAAGGTGGACCACACCCGCATGGACATCACGAGTTGGGCGGATTTGCTGGATTTATCGGAGGGAAGGGTGGTGCCGAAACACGACAAGCCCGCCGTGGGCAGTAAAGCCTAAGTTTCTCCTTCGTTGGCTGTCGCTGGATGCAACCTCGACCGAGAGGCCGTCACTTCGGATGCGGGACGATGTCAATCAGAAAGTACGTGTTCCCCTTGATCATAAAGTAGAAGCGCCAATTCCTGTTGACCCGTGCCTGCCAGATCCCACGAGACTCGTCGTACTTCTTGGCGTGAAGCGACGGATGCTGGAGGTCGGCGAGTAAGAAGGCCGCGCGCCGGTCGAACGCCCGCTGCACGTGAGACGGAGCGCTTCGGTAGCTTTTGCGGAAACGCTCCGAATAAGCGAGCTGCATTACCGCTTCTTGGCGCGCCTCGTTCGGTGGAGGGAAGCAGCGAGTTCTTTGGCCGAGCGAAACGGTCCGTACACCCGTCCCCGTCGAATATCCTCCAACCCCTCCGTAAGCCGCGCCTCAAAGTCTTTCTCAGCCAGCGCCTTCGGCGTGAGGATAAGCTTGCCGTTCTTGGCTTCCACTTCGAGATAGGCTCCGGGGCGGAGACGGAGTTGATCGTGCAGCTTCTTGGGAATCACGACCTGCCGGCTTGTCCCTAGCTTGACCGCGGGCATAGCGGCCTCCTTAGATTGTGCTCCCTATTCTCGCATATCCCTGTGCGTTCAGCCAGTATAGCCGAGCGACGCTCCCCGTCAAGTGACCGTTCGGGAGAAGGTGGACCCCAGGCGGACCGATATCACCAGTTGGGCCGACCTTCTGGACCTGGATGAACGGCGGCCGGTGTCGATCCGGCAGGCCACGATCGACAGATGGGGTCATCGACAGATGGGGTCATCAATCGACAGATGGGGTCAGGCATGAGTTATTGACTATTTATCCCGCTTGGGGAATAACAACGCGAGGAGCTGCGCAGTCGTATAGAGAGAGACGCCGGTCTGCTCGAAGTCCCGGTCGTTCGTCCAGATCGGAAGATCGAGATGCAGAGCAAGGGCGAGCGGAGCAACGTCATCAGGGTCACGTCGCCCGATCCGGTCGACCGCTTCAGAAACCGTGCGACGATACGTCGAGGCTGCGTAAGGGGTCAGAGGCAGCAACTCCAGAAGGAAATTCAGCACGTCCTGGGGAAGGCCAGTCCTCGTAGAGAAAGCGGGAATATAGGCTCGAACTTCGTCCAAGACTGATTCCGGGACAGCGAACTCCTCCATCCCGGATTCAAAGAACACGCGTCTTGCGTTTCCTCCCAGAAGCGCGGACAGAATGGGATTGGCGTCCACGACGAGCCGCACGGGTCTTCTCGAAGTCGGCAAGCACTCCCTCCTCGGCCAAGCCACGGTCCTTGATAGCCAGGCGGACGCTGTCGGTCAGCGCGTAAAAGAGGTCGCGTTTAATTTCAAGCGGAAGGGCCTCGCCGGTGGCCGGCATGAAGAACCCCACGACCTTGCCGTGCCGCGTGATCATGACCGGCTCGCGCTGCTTGAGCATCTGCGTAGCGCGGTCCCGGAAGTCTCTGACGGATGCCGTAATCATGTGCCCACCATTGTGGTCACAATTCTAGCTACCCCACATTGTTCTGTCAACCCGTTTACCGCGTTAGAATCTCGAGGATCTCGTCCAGGGGGCGGATGGTGCCGAGGAGCGTCGGGTTGCCGAACTGCTTGTTGTGGCGGTTCTCCTTGACCCGCTCCAAAGCAATGATCAGGTTGTTGAAGTCGTCGAGCTTGGCGGTCTCGAAATAGGTGATGAAATCGAGATCGTCCAACCCGCTCGCGTGATAGAGCTTGCGCTTGACCGTCTTGAGGTAGGCCGTCGTCGCCTCCGTGTGCTCCTTCATCATCGCGTTCCGGCCGTCCTGTCCCGTGATCCACCACTCTGCGTCCTTGCGGACCGGCACGACGATGACGTAGGCTTGGCCCCCGGATCGAGCGGCGTCTTCAAGGCCGCCTTCAAGTCATCGGGCAATCCCGGCACGTAGTTGGCCTTCTTGGTGATGCCGTTGAAGGTGTACGTGTTCACGAGGTGCCTGCCGAAAGCCGTCCCCATCAGATCCACGAGAAAGTTCTGGTTGTGCAGCATCTCGGTGGCATGCACGCGCACCAGCTCTCCCTCCACGCTGTAGTAAATAGCAAACGGGAAGCGCTTCGAAAGGCATCGATGGTAAGCATAAGTGACCTGATGAATCCCTGCGTACAAAAGAAGGGAATCAATGTCCGAGAACAAGCAGTCTAAGAAATAAGATCCGAGTCCGACTTGCCGGCCTTCGTAGAAGTGGAAGCGCTGGATCAAATCCTCCTGGGCTTCATCCAGGATCTCGATTCTCACGACAGCTTGTTGCGGATGTCCGCTTTAGCCGTCTCCCAATCGATGAATCGAGATTGTCCTTCGGCGAGTCGCTGGCGGCGCTCATCGAGGATGTCCTTGTGCCAGACAGGGGACTCAATGGCTTCTGGAGTACGGGCGAGGTCTTCCCAAAGCGACTCCATGACAGCGAGCTTCTCTTGGAGGGTCATGCCTTTTAGAGGCAGCTTGATTGGCATGGGTTGAGGATACCTCAGCGCCGAACGGATTCAAACCCCCATTGCCTAACTACAATTCGACGTCCCAATCATTTCTGCAAAACGAGCGTGGACTGCTTGGTAATCGCCCCTGACCAGATAAGGGAGAGGTCAGCACGCACTTTGTTGAACCCCAATAACTTG
>CAYJUP010000226.1:2448-3651 GCA_964373365.1 uncultured Nitrospiraceae bacterium | reverse complement strand
GGCGGCGGGCTTCGCTCTTGCTCGGCCCGAGCTTCGTCCGACCCACCAGTTCCACCAAGGTCATCGCCGGCGCGGCCGGGTTTGTCACATCGGCCCTTGTGAGGATTACGCGCGCATCGGGTTCGTCCGGGAATTCGCGCTGGCTAAACTTCTGCTGGAAGTCCGCCTTCGCCTCCTGGGCGGCTTTGCTCCCGTGGTACCTCGCCACGATTTGCTCGGCGAGTGCTTGCTTCGCTTCCATCGGATGCATCGCCTTAACCTGGGCGAGATCCTCCGTGGTGAGAAGCTCGTAGTACCGGAGCATCAGTGAGTCGCTGATGGACATGAGCTTACCGAACATGTCCGCGGGGCGGTCCTCGAGCGCGATGTAGTTGCCGAAGCTCTTGCTCATCTTCCGCACCCCGTCGGTCCCTTCCAGCAAAGGCGTCGTCATCACGACCTGGGGCGCCTGGCCAAAGTCCCGCTGCAGGTCGCGTCCGACCAGGAGGTTGAACTTCTGGTCGGTCCCCCCCAGTTCCACGTCGGCTTTCAGTGCGACCGAATCATAACCCTGGATGAGAGGGTACAGGAACTCATGAATGCTGATCGGCTTCCCCTCGCGGTAGCGCTTGTGAAAGTCCTCCCGCTCCAGCATGCGCGCCACATTGTAATGGGCGCTGAGTTCAATCATCTGCTCGGCCTTCATGGGATTCATCCACTTGCTGTTGAATTCGATGATGGTCTTCTTACGATCCAGAATCTTGAAGATTTGCTGTTTGTAGGTCTTGGCGTTCTTCTGCACCTGAACCTTCGTGAGCGTGACGCGGGTCTCGGACACCCCCGTGGGATCCCCGATCATGCCGGTGAAATCGCCGATCAGAAAGATCACCTTGTGGCCGAGGTCCTGGAAATGCTTCAGTTTGTGGATGAGAACGGTGTGGCCGAGGTGCAGGTCAGGCGCGGTCGGGTCGAAGCCGGCTTTCACGCGCAGGGGACGCTTCTCTTTCAGGGACCGGGCAAGCTTGGCCTCCAGGTCGCTCGGTTGGATGACCTCCACCGCCCCCCGGAGGATCAACTCCATCTGGCGAGTCAGCTCACTCACAGTCCGTTCTGTCCTTTGCCTGAAACGGTGGAAGTCCGGGCCACCACCAGCGGCCGCAATTGCTCCAACCGTCTTGCCCCGATGCCTTTCACTTCCCGCAGTTCCTCGACCGTCCGGAACGG
>CAYJUP010000226.1:0-2348 GCA_964373365.1 uncultured Nitrospiraceae bacterium | reverse complement strand
GCCAGCCCGTCCACGTCCTCGGCGGCTTCCATCATGCCTTCGGACAAGGTCGGGTGTGCATGGATCATCTCGGCCACCGCGGAGGCGGTTGCGCCGAGTTGCATGGCGAGCGCGGCTTCGTGGATCAGGTCGGCCGCATGCGCGCCCACGATGTGAACGCCTAGAATGGAACCGGTCTTGGCATCGGCGATGATCTTGAACATGCCGGTGGTATCCCCCACGCCCTGCGCTTTGCCGAGTCCCATGTACCGGAACCGGCCGATCTTGATTTCTGTCTCAGGTTTTTGGCCCGGCTTCAGGCTTCGCTCACGCGCCTGCTGCTCGGTCAACCCGACGCGACCGATCTCCGGAAGCGTGAAGATGCCGGCCGGGATCACGTCATACCGGATCTCACGAGGATGTCCCAGAATATTCTGGACCACCACCTTCCCCTGGGCCGACGCCACGTGCGCCAGCATTGCCATGCCGACCACGTCGCCGATCGCGTAGACGCCCGGCACGTTGGTTTCCAGTCGATCGTTGACGGTAATTTCTCCCCGAGCGCCGAGTCGGACGCCCACCTTCTCCAGGCCGATCCCTCTGGAATTCAAGCCACGCCCGACCGATACCAGCAGTTTCTCGGCCACGATCGTGGTCCTGTCTTTCAGCGCAGCCTTGACCGTCCCGTTCTGGCGCTCCAGCTTCTCGACGGTGGTGTTCGTATGCACCGTCACTCCCCGCTTCTTGAGCTCGCGGTCCATGAAGGCCGCGATCTCCTCATCCTCAAGCGGGAGGATGCGGGGCATTAGCTCGACCATCGTCACCTGCGCGCCGATCCCGCTATAGAGGGAGGCGAACTCGCATCCTTCGATGCCGCCCCCCACGATCAACAGGCTGGCCGGGATCTGGGTCAGGTCGAGGGCTTCTTTGCTTGTGATGATCTGCCGCCCGTCGATCGGAAAGAGCGGGAGGTTGGGCCAGGATGAGCCGGTGGCCAGAATGAGGGCATCGGCCTGCACCCGGGTTTCGGTTCCGTCTCGCTTGGCCACCCGGATCGTCCGGTCATCCAGCAGCTCGCCCGTGCCTTCCAGATGCTCGATCCCCCAGGTCTTGAACAGCGTCGCGATCCCCTTGACCAAGGACTCCACGACCTTGTTCTTGCGGGCCACCATGCGCGCCAGGTCATAGTGAACCTGGCCGCCCAGGTTCAAGCCTAGCTCCCCCGCCTTCTTGGCCTTGTCCCCCAACTCCACCACCGCCAGCAGCGCCTTGCTTGGGATGCAGCCCCAGTTCAGGCAGACGCCGCCCAGCGCTTGGTTCTCCACGACAGTCACGCGGGCTCCGAGCTGGGCCGCCCGGATCGCCGCCACGTACCCACCCGGTCCGGCGCCGACAATCGCAATGTGTTTCCTGTCAGCCATGGTCTCTGAGCAAACAGCGAACAGCAACTAGCGAGTAGCTATCAGCTGTCGGCTATTAGCTGTTAGCTTTCTTTGAAGCGAGGAACGCCTCGTACTGAGAGGCGGTCATCAACTTACTCACCTGCGCCGGATCGGACAGTTCGATCACCGCCATCCATCCCTTACCGTAAGGATCCGAGTTGACCACCTCGGGATGGTTTTTCAGGTCTGTGTTGATCTTGACGATCGTCCCGCTCACAGGGGTATAGAGCACGGAGGTGGTCTTGGTGGATTCTATCTCACCGATTTGCTGCCCTGCCGTGACTGTGGCGCCGGGCGTTGGCATATCAATAAAGACGATGTCTCCCAGGGCATCCTGGGCGAAGTGGCTGATTCCGAGGGTGGCCTGTTTGCCTTCCACCCGAATCCACTCGTGTTCCTCATGATACTTCAGATCCGTCGGATTCATGTTCTCCTCTCCGCCGGTGGAGTGAAACCGTCACGCAAAAAATAGTTCGGCGATCTTAGTGCAGCAGTCCGACGCTGTCAAGGAACCGAAACTGAATTTCCCATGTAAATCAGGCTGATCCCTTTGACCGACGCGGCTCGATCCGCTGCCGGCTTGACCCTGTCCGCCAGTCGGACGAGTTCTCCTTCCGGGAGCGGCGCCGCCACCCAAATCCGCTCCGGTTCGCCGATCAGATCTATCATGTGTTCTATAATACCCGGCATCCGTTCCCCGATGCGCGGTCTCGATCCGGTGAGATAAAAATCGAACCGGCTTCGTTTGGCTTCCAATAAATCTTCCCCGTATCGCGCGAGCGCCTCAATAGGGTTGGTGATGGCCTCCGGGTGCACCTCCAGGGCGAACCGCAGATTGGGGGAGTGTTTCCGCATCGCGCGTCTGAGGCGGTCCATGACTTTTAGACTCTCTCGGGCTTTCCAGCCGGCCCAGCGCCAGAACTCCGG
>CAYJUP010000225.1:0-3653 GCA_964373365.1 uncultured Nitrospiraceae bacterium | reverse complement strand
GGGCAGGTACAGACCAGGTTCCGGTCCCCGTAGGCGTCGTCGATACGGGCGACTGCCGGCCAGAACTTGTGCTCGCGCAGCCAGGGGGCCGGAAACGCCGCCTGCTCACGACTGTAGGGATGCTTCCATTCGGTGGCGGTCACTTCCTGCGCCGTGTGCGGCGCGTTCTTGAGCAGGTTGTTGTCGCGCGGCATGCGTCCCTCGATGATCTCCTGGATTTCCCCGCGAATCGCGATCAGAGCATCGCAGAACCGATCCAGCTCAGCCTTGGACTCGCTCTCGGTCGGCTCGATCATCAGGGTCCCAGGGACCGGGAAGGACATGGTCGGGGCGTGAAAGCCATAGTCCATCAGACGCTTGGCGATATCTTGCACTTCCACGCCGGCGCTCTCCTTGAATCGTCGCATATCCACGATGAACTCGTGGGCCACGAGCCCATGCTTACCGGCATAGAGCACCGGGAACTCTTTCTCCAGCCGTTTGGCCATGTAGTTGGCGTTCAGGATCGCGACCTTCGTCGCCTTGGTCAACCCATCCGCGCCCATCAGGGCGATATAGACCCAGGAGATCGCCAGGATGCTCGCGCTGCCGTAGGGCGCGGCCGACACGGGTCCGATGGCGTCCTTCCCCCCGAGCTTGGTGACCGGATGCCCCGGCAAGAACGGCGCCAGATGTGAGGCGACGCCGATGGGCCCCATGCCCGGGCCGCCGCCCCCGTGCGGGATGCAGAAGGTCTTGTGCAGATTCAGGTGGCAGACGTCGGCGCCGATGTCGCCCGGCCGGCACAGCCCGACCTGCGCGTTCATGTTGGCGCCGTCCATGTACACCTGTCCGCCGTGGGCATGCACGATGTGACAGATGCGACGGATGCCTTCCTCGAACACCCCATGGGTGGAGGGATAGGTAATCATCAGCGCGGCCAGCTTGTCGCGATGAAGCTCCGCCTTGGTCTCCAGATCGGCCAGGTCCACGTTGCCCCGTTCGTCGCAGGCGACCGGCACGACTTTCAGTCCGGCGGTGACCGCGCTGGCCGGATTAGTCCCGTGGGCCGAGACCGGGATCAAGCAGACGTCGCGCTGGCTCTCGCCCCGATGCCGGTGATAGGCCCGAATGACCATGAGCCCGGCGTACTCCCCCTGCGAGCCGGCGTTCGGCTGTAGCGAAACCGCCGCGAACCCCGTGATCTCCGCCAGCCAGCCCTCAAGCTGCGAGCAGAGATCCTGATAGCCGAGGGTCTGCTCCGGAGGCGCGAAGGGGTGGATGCGGCTGAATCCCTTCCAGGTGACCGGGATCATTTCGACGGTGCCGTTGAGTTTCATCGTGCAGGAGCCGAGCGGAATCATGGACTGGACCAGCGAGAGGTCCCTGGACTCCAGGCGGTGCATGTACCGGAGCAGCTCGTGCTCGGAGTGATACCGGTTGAAGACCTCGTGGGTGAGATATTTGCCGGTCCGTGTCAGCGCGGCCGGGAAGCTCAGATCCACTGTGCCGGCGAGGCTTTCGACCGTGAACGGAACAGGTTTCCCCACGGCGAAGACTTCGAAGAGCGCCCGGATCTCCGCGGCGGTCGTCAACTCATCGAGCGCAATGCCGATCGAGTGATCCTCAAACCGGCGAAGATTCATGCGGCGTTCATTCGCACGGGCCATGATCCGGTCCACGGACTGAGTGGCTGATTGGGCACCGGGCCTGACCCTGATCGTGTCGAAAAACGGCTCGGGGCCGACGACGTAGCCGAGACGGCGCAGTCCTTCGGCCAGCACCGCCGCCAACGCGTGGATGCGTTCCGCGATCCGCCGCAGCCCCTCGGGTCCGTGATAGACCGCATACATGCTGGCCATGACCGCCAGCAGCACCTGCGCCGTGCAGATGTTGCTCGTGGCCTTGTCGCGGCGGATATGCTGCTCGCGCGTCTGCAGCGCAAGCCGGTAGGCCGGCTTCCCGGCTGAGTCTCGCGACACGCCGACGATGCGTCCCGGGAGCTGGCGCTTGTACTCTTCCTTCGCCGACAGGAACGCGGCATGAGGACCCCCGCAGCCGAGCGGCACGCCGAACCGCTGGCTCGAGCCGACGGCGATATCAACCCCGAACTCGCCCGGCGGACGCAACAGCGTGAGCGCGAGCAGATCGGTCGCGACCACCACCAACGCGCCTGAGGCATGCGCGCGCTGGATAAGGGCCGAGTCATCGCGGACCGCGCCGGCCGTAGTGGGGTACTGAAGCAAGACGCCGAACAGGTTCTTCCCGGCGAAGTCGATGGCGTCGGCGGGCCCGACGTGCAGCGCAATCCCGAGGGGTTGGGCGCGCGTGCACAGCACCGCAATGGTCTGCGGGTGGCAGTCCTGTGCGACGAAGAACCCTTTCTTCTCGGCATCCGCACCGGCGCGTGTAATGGCCAGGCACATGGACATCGCTTCGGCTGCAGCGGTCGCCTCATCCAGCAGCGAGGCATTGGCGAGCGGCAGCCCGGTCAGGTCGGCGACCATGGTCTGAAAGTTCAGGAGCGCCTCCAACCGTCCCTGCGCGATCTCGGCTTGATACGGCGTGTACTGTGTGTACCAGCCGGGATTTTCAAAAATGTTTCGTTGAATGACCGGCGGGGTCGGGCAATCGTGGTAGCCCATGCCCAGGAACGAGCGAAAGATCCGGTTCCGATCGTGGAGGGCGCGTAAGTCCGCGAGCACGTCGTGCTCGCCCCGATGCGGTCCGAGCGCCAGGGGTGCGCGCAGCCGGATGTCCTCCGGAACGGCGGCGGCGATCAGCGCATCGAGCGATTGGAGGCCGAGGGTCGCCACCATCTCCTGGATATCGGCGTCCGTCGGCCCGATATGGCGATGCACGAAGGTGTCCGACGGGCTCAGAATCTGCTGTGGGTCCATGCGGGTCTCCCTGGCTGACGAGCCACCTTCCATATTGCACAGAGAACGTCATCGAAGCAAGCCCTCTTGCCTCGACGGCCTCAGTTCGGTCATGATGGGCCGCGCCGCCGGTCTCCTCGAACAGTGCTCCACGCCGGTGCACGAAAATAAACGGTGATCTATAAACGCATGGTTACATGAAAGTTCACGATATCCTCATTGTCGGCGCCGGTCTGGCCGGCATGAGGGCCGCCTTGTCGGCGCCCTCGTACCTCGACGTCGCCCTCCTCTCGAAAGTTCATCCGGTCCGCAGTCATTCGGTCGCCGCGCAGGGCGGCATCAATGCGGCGCTGGGCGAGAATGACTCCTGGGAGGCCCATGCCTTCGACACCACAAAAGGGGGTCTGTACCTCGGCGATCAGGATGCCATCGAGGCAATGTGCCGTGAGGGGCCAGGCGACATACTGGAGCTGGAGCGCATGGGCGTCATCTTCAGCCGGGACGAGCGGGGGCGCATCGCGCAGCGCCCGTTCGGCGGAGCCGGCTTTCCGCGCACCTGCTACGCCGCCGATCGCACCGGTCACGCGATGCTCCACGTGATGTACGAACAACTGCTCAAGCGGCGGGTCTTCGTGTACGAGGAGTGGTACGTCACGTCGCTGATCGTGGAGGACGGCGCCTGTCGTGGAGTCGTCGCCTGGGACCTGCTCCATGGTGGGCTCCATGCGATCGGCGCAAAGGCGGTCATCCTGGCCACGGGCGGGAGCGGCCGGGTCTTTCTGACCAGCACCAACG
>CAYJUP010000224.1:0-3682 GCA_964373365.1 uncultured Nitrospiraceae bacterium | reverse complement strand
CAGACCATGTTGTTCCCAGTAAACAGCTCGGAGCCCGCAAAGATGACCAGCGTGAGCGCGATGCCTAACGCTACTCCCATAACCAGTTTCTGAGCTGCAGCCCCCTCAGCGGCAAACGGTGCGCCGACACTGAAGATGAGCGTGATTCCGAACCCGAGATAGACGCCGGCCAGTGCCGAGAGAATCAGGTATCCCATCGGCATGCCGTCCAGATACGCAGCCTTGGCTTTCGACTGTTCTGCAATCCTGGTGATGTCGGGGCGATGCATCAGGCCACCGCTGTGTTGAGGGATACTTGATAATCGCGGCCAGCGGTCCGCTTCAAGGAAATTGCTCCGGATCGGCTCAGCCTGTCGATCGCCAGGAATGCCTGAGCCCGGCTCATGTCGGGAAGTGAGGTGCATAGGCTTTCGATCGTCTGGGGCTGCATCCCACGCATTGCCTCGAGGAGCAGTTCATCTGTCGAGAGGGAAGCGGTGACATCGTTGGTTATATCGCGCATGGTGACCTCCATGCAGCAGAGGTCAGCAACTTTAATGCCAGCCAGAAAGCGCTGATATTCAGCTAGGAATGCGACTCCAGACAAAGAAGGGAGGAAGAGATCAGACAATTTTGTCGGGAATCAGACAAAAACGAGGGGAGCAGGCGGCATGCGGTCTATCCCTTCCGCGCCTCTCGCGGCACCCCTTCCACGGCAGTCTGGAGTGGAAGCCTTCTGGAATTCACGCGGCTGCGGTCATGCGGACCGCAGTGCCTTGGTCAGTTCCAGCTTTCCTTCTCCAGATGCCGGGTGGGTCCCCGCCGCTTCGGCGAAGTCGCTTACGACCGCATGCCACCTGGATAGGTGAAAGGTAAAGTCTTAGTCGGGGCGCTCCACTCCTAGCGTTGAGTGGCTTATGAATACGCGCGTTCGTGGTGCTGGCTGAGATCCAACCCCATGGACTCCTCTTCAGCCGACACCCGCAACCCCACCACGCGGTCAACCAGTTTGAGGATCAGATAGGTGCCCACACAGGAGACCAACGCCGGTGCCAGACCCGCCAAGACCTGGCCATCTCACGCGTTCCCTAAAACAAAGGCGCCGGCAGGATCCTGCCGGCGCCTTGCAGTCAGCTAGAGCATCTCCTTATCTCAAAGGATATTCGCACCCTCTTGCGGAAACTGGCCCCCACAGGACCGTGGAACAACCGGAATCCACCTAGTGGGATGGAGCCCAGCCTTCATCATTGGAATACGGAAGCGCTTTGCCATCGAAGGTGATCAGAATCCGACGCTCTCCGTGGCTGCCTTTGCCCTCCTCAACATGCACCACAAAGTCAATGGCGGACATAATGGCGTCACCGAAGTGCTCGTTCATCCAGCGTCGGACTGCCAGAGTCCCTCTACTTCGACAGCCTCGTGCAGGAAGGGGATGGACATTCCGGTCAGCGGTTCGACAAAATCGGAGGATTGGAGAGCACGTAACGAGAGAAGCAGGTATGGCACCAGCCGAGACGATCAGGCGCTTACCTGCCCCTCATCGTGTTCGTGCACATCGCGTCACTGATTATGCTGCTGAGCCAGTCGGGCCCAACCGTATCCCTTAGACCTCGCTTCGGACACTTTTGTCTCAGGCACAGGCGGTCCGCTAGGAACTTTGGAATCTACAGACCGTTTGGCCCAGCCTCCTTCCTTGCTCCGACAGCTCTGGCTACGAAACTACCCTTGCGGCCGTCTAACCTGCGCCAGCCTGCTTCGGCGGGCGGTGAGTCATATGAATGGCCAGACCCGTAAAGACCATCCCTCCGACCAGGTTCCCCAGCGTGACAGGAATCGTGTTCCACCAAATGGTGTCCGGGATTGTAATATTGGCACCCATGAAGTACCCGGCCGGAATGACGAACATGTTGACCACCGTGTGCTCCCAGCCCTGGGAGAAGAACAGCGTCACGGGACCCCAGAGCGCGAATATTTTCCCGACCGTCGACGTCGTTGAAAAGGCCACCACGACCGCCAGGCTGACCATCCAGTTGCACAAGATCCCTCTCACAAAAGCGGTGATATAGCCATCAACGCCAAATTGGGCAAAGCCGTTGACTTTCGCCTCAGCGAGGGCGATCAGCTTTTTCCCGACGGGGTCCACCACCTGGGATCCGTCCATGGTGAGCGAGATGGCCAGAAAGCCTGCATACAACGCGCTCCCCAGTAAATTGCCCAGAAAGACCCAGCCCCAATTGGCGATCACCGCGCCCCACCCGACTTTACCCTGCACCGCGCCGCAGGGCGTTACGGCGAAGCTCCCGGTGAGCAACTCCGCACCCAGCAGAACGACCAAGGTCATACCGAACGGAAAAATCAGGGCTCCCACGATCGGCATCCCGGTCTGGATCGTCGCGGTGATCGCCATGCTGGTCGCTACGGCCAGGTACGCTCCCCCCAGCATACCACGAATCATAATGTGCCTGACTGGCAGTCCGATCTTGACTGAGGTGGCTGCGACCAAACTGTTACTTACCTCAGGTGGCTTTTGATAATCCATGACATCCTCCTCACGGCTGGGTTGGTCCTAAGGCCAACGAACACGCAACCCAGCCGATGGGAGCCTGACTTGCGCGGACAAGGCCAGACAACTGCAAGCGGAGAGCCGGCGTTGCGCGCTCTTCACTTCGTCTGTTCAATATGCGGAAGGAATTTTCCGTTCCAGGTCATCAGCACCCGGTCCTCGCCTTTGTCGCCCTTGATCTTCTGGATGCTGAACTTGAAGTCGATCGCCGACATGATTCCATCGCCAAATATCTCATGAATGACCGCGAGCATGCCATCGCCGTAATGCGCACAGACCTCGGTCATTCGGTACACGTGCGGCTCCTGAATGATGCTCGGATCGTAGGACCGTATCGGCGGCTCCCGCATCTCTTCGAGCAGGTTCTCGGTCAGGCCGGGAACCAGCTTCACCAGCTTGTCCTCCGTTGTCTTCTTCAATTGGGCCTGCCGGCGAAAAATCTGCGCGACATACACATTGCACAGGCCAAGGGCCTCCGCTAATTGGTCATAAGTCTTACCCGACGCCTCTTTTAACGCGAGTAACCTGGCTACGACTTCTTTCTTCTCCATGACTTGTCTCCTTCCTGTCTTCGGCTCTGGCCAGCAAGGGCCAAGCCTCTCGGAATGAGTTCGCGAGCAATGCTGCTCTTCCTCCGGCCACGCACCGTACAACCAGGGCCGGCTAATCATACCTCAATGGGTCAGAGGGCGTGGGGCGTGAGTGCCACACCCCATAAAAACGCCCTTCTGGCCCATCCGGGCCGAGAAGGACGCCGTTGTCCGTCTCCTCAACCGGCAAACCACGGACGCCATTGTCCTGGTGCCGGAGCTTATCGCGGCATGTTTGTTAGCACATGCCCTTCATCATGTCAAGAATGATGTTCTACGTGGTGATGTCAAGCTGCTTGTGTAAAAGCCTGAAGGGTGTGCTGGCGCCATTCCAGGTTAAATCGGTTGAAGATCGAGTAGATGATCCGATCCACACTGTGCACATTGACAAAACACACCATCGGTCGCGTCCGGCGCCGCACCTCCACAAAGCAGTGTTCAATAATGTTGGTGGTGCGGAGCCGCCGCCACGAACGTCGGGTTCTTGCCAACCGCCTTGGCCAGTTGGGCAATCGTCACCTTTTTCTCCAGCCGCTTGGCCTTAATCATA
>CAYJUP010000223.1:0-3684 GCA_964373365.1 uncultured Nitrospiraceae bacterium | reverse complement strand
AAGTAACGCGATCTGCGGGAGGGAGAGGCTCGCCTCTCCCTCCCCGTCTTAGGATGGGTAGAAGAGATCATCCTGAATCCTGCGTGAAGGGTTGCTGACGAATCATTTGACGTTGCTGGAGACGCGGAGTTGCCCGGATGTGCCGGTTTGCGCTGAATCCTACCGTTTAGGTAAGGTTCAGCGGGATGCCCAAAGGACCGCGAACACTTCGTATCGCTTTTGGTGCAGAGACGCTGCCCCATTTTTCACGCCGGATTCAGGATCATAAAAGAAAGGGGGGCGTTATGAATCAGAGAAGGAGAAGCTAAGTTGGTTGGGGAGGTGCAGCGGTGCTGATCGCGACGGCGGTGGGCAGAGCCTTACTGCCGTCGGCCGCGTCGGCCGAAGAGAAGCAGGTCTTCTTCCGGGGCGGTTTTGCCGGACTGACCAGTGATCGGGGTGGGGAGGCATTCACGTCCGCCTACAATGCTCTCGGAGCCGGTCGGAATGACGGGAGCACCGGCTGGTATCTTGGCGCTGGGCTGGATATTGGGAAGCACAAGAACTTCCTCGGTGTCAAGGGGATGTCGCTGGTCGGTGAACTTGGATTGGAGTTTAAGCGGTTTAAACATAGCGTCTTAACTAATGCCGCATAGTCTTGCAGTTGGCGGTTGGGGTTCCGCCAGAGCGCGAAGCGCTCCTGTACGGCGGCGAGCAGCTCGGAGCTCTTAGCTGCTTGCTATGGGCTATCGGCTGTCTGCTGCTGGAGCATCATGCATGCTCCACTGGGGCGAGACAGCCACGGCGCATGAGAGGTTTCCTCCCTGCTCTCATCCGTCAGGGGGATGGCCTTCCCTCTTCCGACCGCAGGGAAAGGGAGGGCCGGGCCTTCCTCTTGAACGATGAACCAGGAATGCTGAATGCGGAGTGGCCGCTTTCCCCCATTCTTTCTTTCGCACTCCGCGTTCATCAGTGTCTTTTGGCTGGTGTGCCTGCTTGCGCCAAACGCGCTCGGGCAAGAAGTGAGCCTGCGGGTGCTTCCCATCCGACCGGTGAACTTCGACTTTGCACTCCGCCAGCAGACCTTTGCGCCGAATGACCGGGAACTCACCCTGCAGGCCGGCATCACGGCGCTTCGCTATGGCAATCTGGAGGTCCGGACGATCTACCAATTTTTCAGCATGCACACCCCGCAGTTTAAAACCGATCAACATTCCGTCTTCCTGAACCCACGATGGAACAACTTCATCGATATCCTGGATTTCCCGAAAGGCATGCCGATCAATCGAGTGATCCGGCACGTGCTCTTTGGCCCGTTGGAAGATCGCGCCGTTCCCTATGTGGGGCTGCTGGGGGGCGGAGTCATGCCCGGTCCAAAACAGGAAGGGCCTGGCTATCTCTATGGAGGACAGGTCGGCGTCCGCTTTCCTGTGGCCCATGGGATTTCTCTGGACCTGGGGCTTCAGTACACCCAGTATAGCGTGGATTTTCGGGGTCAGGACGGACAATCGCAACAATGGCTCTTCCTCACCGGCCTTCGATACTAGAGCCGGCTCGCCTCTGCGTCATAGTGCTGGGTCTGGCGCTTCAGGCATGCGGGCTGGTGGCGGACGCCATCCAGCTTGCTCGGCCTCTCGCGGTCGATGAGTTGGGCGCCATCTGCGCGCGTGGACGACTGCAAGTCGGGATGGCCATCGAACCCTTGCGACCCTTCGTCTTCCCGGCCATTTGGACCGATGAAGGCTCGCGGGTGACCGGTCTCGACGTGGAGCTTGTCCGGGAGATCACCGCGTCCCTGACGAAACATTGCGGAGGCTCACCCATCACGCCGGTTCTTCATCTGGTGCATTTCCGTGACCTCTTTGTGGAGTTAAACGAAGGGAAGCTGGACCTGTTCGTGTCCGCTGTCAGCGCCAATGTGCCTTCCCCGGCGCGAGCCGGCCTGGCCTACTCGATTCCCTATTATGACGAAGGAGGGCTCACCGGGATCACGCGGAAACCGGAAGTGGCCGAACGGGTCCGCGCCCATCTTCTCCAGCACAGGGACATACCGGACCGCCTTGCTGTCGGCAAGACCGCCGTGGCAGGATTAACCGTGGCGGTTCAGGAAGGAAGAGATTCACATCTCTATGCGGCGCAAAACCTACCGAATAGTCGGCTGGTGCTCTGCGACTCACTCCCGGCCGCCTTGGAGTCTGAAGACCCGCCCATCGATGTCATTCTGGGAGGCCAGCCGATCCTGACGTTCATGGTGACGCGGGTTCGAAAAGACTGGCGGCTCCTTGGACCGGAAACCGGCATCCCGCTCATGTTCACGCGCGAGCACTATGCCGTCGTCATGGCCGAAGAGAGTTATCGGCTTCGGTGGTTCGTCAACGATGTCTTGTTTCAACTCGACCAGTCGGGTCGGCTGGCCCAAATGCGCCGGCGCTGGCTGGAGGAGCAATATGCTTATCCACGCCGGGCGGCCACTGAAGGCCTGCCATTCGACGTGGAAAAAATGGTCGCCCATTACGATCAAGGCAGGTGTCGCGTGGTGCCCGGTCGCTGAAAGGTCGGGAACGGAGGGCATATGAAAAATGTCTGGAGTGGGTTGATAGCGGGGATCGTCGCGATCATGGCCGTCACGGTTATAACCCCGGAGCTGGTATGGGCGGTTGATCGTGCGGAGGCTGAGGAAACGTCACGGTTATTGGCCAAACTGCTGCATGCCGGCCGGATGGTGATTGAGCAAAACCAACTGTTGATCGACGATCCTCATAAGGGGGACAAGGGATTGACGCCCGAGGTATTCGAGCAACAATTGGTTCAGGAATTTCGTAAGCAGACCGGCATTGATCTGTCCAAGCTCCAGCACACGCCTGTGTCCATCATGGTTCCTCCCATGGCGCGGGAATTATTGCCGGCCTTTGTCCTGGCCAGTAAGGAAGTTGTCCGCGACGCCCAGGTCGTGATCAATCAACGGGGAATCGGGTACAAAAACTTTATCCCCGCGACCTATGGCAGCCAGGCAGCGGCGCGGTTTTCCAAGAAATCCCACGTCCGGCTCAAGCAAACCACGCTGCAGCCCAGGAACCCGAAGAACGAACCGGACGAATATGAAGCGTCAGTCTTGAAATGGCTCGCCGGACGGCCGCGAGCCGAGGCCTATGTGAGCGAACTGACCAAGGAGGGCCGGACTCTGAGAATGGTGATGCCCATCTACTACATCGCGGATTGCCTGAAATGTCATGGGGAACCAAAGGGTGATCTTGACATCTCTGGGTACCCGAAGGAAGGCTTTCGTGAAGGAGACCTAGCCGGCGCCATTACTGTGACCACCCCGCTGGAGACCAGCAAATAGCGAATAGCCTGCAGCTTTTCGCTGCCAGCTACTGGCTATTCGCTATGAGCTATTTGCCGTTCGCTGCCCGCTCCTCGCTGTGAGCTTTTATGGATTCGGGGCGACGAAGACCAACACCTTCAAGCGCGCGCCGGTGTGATTCGCCACGCCATGTTCCTCGCCGGCCGGCGCCATGGTGCCCTGTCCCGGTCCCAGCACACGCTCTTCGTTTCCCACCTTGAATTTCCCCTGCCCTTCCAGAACTAAGTACACCTTGTCCTGCCCGCCATGCACATGTCCCTTTTGCTCTTGGCCCGGTTCGAAGCAGTACACGTCGCAAAAAAACCGCGTGGTCTGAAAGATATTGTTCTTCTTCATCTTCT
>CAYJUP010000222.1:0-3689 GCA_964373365.1 uncultured Nitrospiraceae bacterium | reverse complement strand
ACGATGGGGAAATGGGCCTTGAACATATCAGAGCATTTCCCTGGATAGACTATGTGGTGGTCGGAGAAGGCGAAGATGTCCTTCCGCCACTGGTGAAGCAGATTCTGGAACGAAAAGAGGATCGTGTCCCGTCGGGAGTGGCATATCGGCAAGATGGGAAAGTGCGCTTTGAACCCAATCTGAAGCTGTTTTCTGATTTTCAGCGCACCGGTCCTCCTGATTATGACGACTACTTCCAGCAATTACGCGAGCTGGATGCAGATGCTTCGGGGGGATTGGATCGGATTCTTCTGTACGAGGGCTCCCGCGGGTGTTGGTGGGGTGAAAAACACCATTGCACCTTTTGCGGGTTGAATGCGCAGGCCATGGAATTTCGGGCCAAATCTGCCGAGCAAGTGTCTCGCGAAATGGATTACCTTTCCAGTCGTTACGACGCCATTAGGTTTCGGTTGGTCGACAATATCATTGACATGAAATATGTGGAAAATCTGTTTGGGAAGTTCGCGGCTGAACGATTGGACCTGGACGTGTTCATTGAAACCAAAAGTAATCTCAGCAAACGCCAGATTCAGACGCTTGCGCAGGGCGGCGTGAAGTGCATGCAACCGGGAATTGAAAGTTTGAGCGTGGCTCAACTGCAGGAAATGGATAAAGGGGTGACCCCGCTTCAGAATCTTCAGTGCCTGAAATGGAGCCTGTATTACCATATCGATATCTCCTGGAACATTCTCCTTGGTTTTCCTAAAGAGACCGATGAGGATTACCGAAAGCAGATCGCCCTCATCCCCTCCATTCTGCATTTGCAGCCGCCGGAGTCCGTGGGGAAATTCTGGCTCGAGCGCTTTAGTCCCTACTTCAAATGGCCTGAAAAGTACGGCCTCCGGATCACAGGCCCTGGCCTAGCCTATGAATATGTCTATGATCCCAATATGGTGGATCTGAAGAAGATCGCCTATGATTTTGAATACGAGATCGCATCATGCGTCGATCCGGCTTTATATGAAGAGCTGGTCCAGCTTGTTCACGCGTGGCAGCACAGGCATGCCACGGCCGACAAGCCTTTTTTGTATTACTCCAAGTCCATGAGTTATGTGACGATTTACGATGGTCGTGCCAAGGGGGCGCCGACACGGCAGCGGTATGGCTGGCCGGAGGCATTTATTATTGAATATTGCAATGAAGCGCCGAAGTCAGTGGAGCAAATCCGGGACGGTCTAAAGGAGTGGGGCAATCTGACTTCTTCGGATCCGGACCCGCTCAGGCCAGTCTTGGCCCAGCTTATGGACAAGAGAATCCTTTACGAAGAAAAGGGAAAGTATTTCACGCTGGCCCTTCCGATGAACCCCAATCTCTAGAACCTCTCCACTCGAGGTCTCTTCTCGATTACGGCCCCGCGGTTCCGTTAGGTTGCGAGATCACGGTGAGTGCGGAGGCATACGCCAGCGTGACCTCGGCGATCTTGTACTCGTACTGGGCCGCGGCTAGGCGGGTCTGGGCCGCCGTCAAGGCGATCTCCGTGCGCGGGACCTCCAGGATTGCCCCCAATCAAAATTTGTATTGCTGCTGAGTCGGTTGCAGAGCCTCCTTTGAGTTTTTGTTCAATTTGTCCTTTGCCCCGGAAACCGTCTCTGTGGATCCCTCCCATCGCATTTGACCCTCCCCCATGCTGTGCTACACTTAACCCTGGTTATGTTCCATTTCCTGCTCACAACGTTCCTGTTCTTCATGTTGGCGGGGCCTGCCTATGCTGGCCAGCGCGAGGACATCTTCCGCCAGGCCAAGGCTTCGACCGCACTCATCGTTGCTTTCAACGATGCTAAGCGTAGCAACTCCTTGGGGAGCGGGTTCTTCGTGGATGCCAATGGCCTGCTGGTCACGAACGCCCATGTGGTTGAAAAGAGCACCCGCCTTTACGTGTATGTCCGTGATCAAGAGGTCTATCGTGCGCCAGAGATCGTTGACAGCAACGATGAAGGAGACGCTACGATTAGCGTGGTCGCGATGGACTCTGATCTGGATTTGGCGGCCCTTCGTATCCGGGACGCTAAGATCGACCCCCTTGAGCTGGCGATGGATAACCCACCCGAAGGGACCGAAGTGATCGCTGTCGGGTATCCCCGCGTGACAGATATCCTGCAGATGGGGTTCACCCTGCATGCCACGATCGTGCCGGGAACTGTGAGCGGTCTTGCCGAGGGGCGGTCGAGGACGAATGGCCTGGTCGCGGTCTTTATTCAGACAACGGGTCTCCTGAACTTCGGGAATAGCGGGGGCCCGCTTGTGCGAACAGACTCTGGCGAGGTGGCTGGCATGGTGGTCACCACTGTGCCATACCTGGAACGAGCGAAGGACGGTAGTGGAGTCGCGATCGGAAGCGTCACGATGAAGTCAGGCATCAGTTACTCGGTCCCGGCTCCTGTGATCCTGCAATGGTTGGCTTCGCATCACCTGTCGTCCTCGCCGTCTCCGCTGGCACGTACCCGACGGCCGTTCACCCCCGTGGCTAAGCCTGAGGCCAACCGTTCGTTTGCCACCGGTCATCTTTTGCAGACCATTGCGATGGTGCTGCACGGGGATTCCGATCTCTTGAAGCTTGCCGTCTACCACTACCAAATGGCAGCCGAATCCTGGCCGGATGCCCCGTGGATCGCCAGGAACCTCGGGCTAGCCTACGCATCACTGGAGCAATGGGACAAGGCAGTGCAAGCGTACAATAAGGCGATTGCGCTGGCCCCGGACGACGCGGAACTAATCACCGACGCAGCGCTTGCATGGCAGCGAGCTGGCAGGGCTGAAGAAGCTGCGGCGTTGTACCGAGCTGCGCTTCGGCTGAGCCCGAACTCCAGGCGGACGCACATTAATCTGGGGAATCTCTTGTGGGATATGGGCCGACTGGAGGACGCGACGCAAGAGTTTCGCCACGCACTCGTCGTGGATCCCAGTTCGCTCATCGCTGCCTATAACCTGGGGTTGGCCCTGGAAGCCAAAGGTCTCCGTGAGGAGGCTATGGCGGTGTGGGAGTCGTTTCTTGCTAAAGCTGGCTCTACAGCGGATAAGGAGAGCGTGCACGCTAAAATGCAGGAAGGGGTCAGCCGCCTGAAGACCGCAACCCCTGTGGACCTTGCGGGAAGAATGAAGTCCGATTCTGCCGAGTGAGCGGATCGGGCCAGTCCTGAACGCTGGCCCAATCCGTGTCAAGGAATCCCTACATAGTCTCCGCGAACCTACTTCGACGGTTTAATGGACACAGCGTGGCCCTTATCCGTTGCTTGGGCCTCGATCTTGTCGCCGGCCTTGAGGGCGCCATCCAACTTGGTCGTTTTGTCTACGTGCAGGCGTACTTCCTGGCCAGCGGCATCCTTCACTACGTAAAACTCACCCTCGATTTTCAGGAGATCCCCCTGGATGGTCTGGGAGCCGGCCGCCATTGGCTGATCGGCCGCGTAAGTCATCGCGGCCATCCCAAAGCTCAGCACTACTGCAAGCGCTATCAGGCCGATAAGCTTCTTCATGGCAAAACCTCCTTGTGATCAGCACCCATTCTTGTGGGAGATGGGTGCGCTGCAATCGGTTAACTGCCTTAGGAACTCCTGATCGGAACTTGCCCTCTTAACACAATCACCAGAGGGTCGCGCATTATAGACGAAACGGCTGCCTTGGGACAGGAAAAAGTCGAGCCAAGTTTTGTT
>CAYJUP010000221.1:0-3689 GCA_964373365.1 uncultured Nitrospiraceae bacterium | reverse complement strand
TGGAGACAAGTCGAAGGCCGACACCCTACTCCACAAGAAAGGAAAATGCAATCCCTTCTTACGTAGGGGGGACCCCCTACGAAGGAGGGGGGTGTTCGCGTTGGGAAGTTGGGAATCAGTGGAGATTCCAGCGCACGAGGGGCTGTAAGAGCGAGGAAACACGACACGAAAGCGGGGGAAACCGGAGGCCCTATCAGGGGTTAGAGGGAGGGGGCGAGCTCTTGGCAGAGGCAGAGTCAGGGCCTTCAGCCTGCTGAGAACTCGGCTCAGGTTGCCAGACATAGTCGGGCTGGAGCATCGGCTGGTACTGTGGCGGAAGTGGCACGGGGAAGGTGAGAATTTCGTAGGCCCCCGGATCGTGCGTGCCACAAACATTCCCAGCCCTCAATGGGCCCCCGGATCTGTTCCGCGACCGACGGCTCTTCAGCCTGCGCGGGATTCACGCTCCACAGGATCAGGAACAGCATGATGCCCAAACGCCAGTGCTTCATGGAACAAAATCATAACTCAGTGTTCACGAAACTGCCAGCTTGCATCGAGTACCTCGTTCCGATAAGGTACGCTGGATGGGTGTAGTCCCCTGGCGTCAGATCGTTCTCGCCTGCCTGACCGGAATCCTCTACCCCCTCTGCTTTCCCAACTTCGATCTAGCTGCACTGGCCTGGGTGGTCCTGCTTCCGCTTCACCTCTCTCTCGACAGGCTCGCCCCACGACGCGCCTTTTGGATCGGCTGGTTGGCCGGCTTGATTGCCTTTATCGGTACTATGTCTTGGGTCGTCACGGCCATGCATCTCTACGGCAAGCTGCCGCTCGCCCTGAGCTATGCGGTCATGCTCCTGCTCACCGGGTACCTCGGTCTGTACGTCGCCGTGTACGCCATGGCTGTAGCCTGGCTGCGAAAGACCGCCGTCGCATTCGCTTTCCTCGGAGCTCCCTTTCTCTGGGTCGCATTGGAGTGGCTTCGCACACACCTCCTCTCCGGTCTTCCCTGGGCCCTTCTGGGCTACTCACAATATCATTGGCTGCCGGTGATCCAGCTCGCGGATCACACCGGGGTGTATGGCGTGTCGTTCCTCGTGGTCCTGGTAAATGCCGCACTGGCTGAGATTGTCCTCTGGGTGCTGCACCGATCCAGCCAGCAGCCTGCAGGGACATTTCCCTGGGTTTCTCCGGCGACCGCCATACTGGGGATGGCCGTCACGTTGCTGTACGGGCAATGGTATCTAGGTCATTCGGAGAGGGAGAATGCGGGGCATCGTTCGATCAGGATCGGACTGGTGCAAGCCAACATTGACCAAGCGCAGAAATGGGACATGGCCTACCGGCGCGAGACGCTTGACCGCTACGCGCGGCTGACCGAACAGGCGGCCGACGGCAACGATCTCGTTATCTGGCCTGAGGCCGCCACGCCCTTTCTGTTTGAGCAGGAAACGGAGTACCGGGCTGAAGTCATGACGCTGGCGCAGAGACACGGCGTCCCGCTCCTCTTCGGAAGCCCGGCTTTGCGATACTATCCAAGCGGTCGTCCCTACCTGCTGAACAGCGCGTATCTCCTCTCGACGGATGGTCAGATACTCGGCCGCTACGACAAGCGCCACCTCGTCCCCTTCGGCGAATACATCCCCCTCAGAACAGTCCTGTTCTTTCTGAATAAGCTCGTGGAAGGGATCGGCGACTTTGAACCAGGGACCGTTCCCACTATTCTGGGCGTTCCGCGCGGGCCGAGAGACGACTCAGGGGGACTACCGGCCAAATTCGGCGTGGTGATCTGCTACGAAGTGATCTTCCCGAACCTCGTGCGTGAGTTCGCCGAGCACGGGGCCGAATTCATGGTGACGATTACAAATGATGCGTGGTACGGTGTCTCCACGGCGCCCTACCAGCATTTCGGCATGGTGGTCTTCCGGGCGGTGGAGAACCGGATTGCGTTTGCCCGCGCCGCTAACACCGGCATCTCCGGGTTCATTGATCCTCAGGGACGCATCCTGCTCGCGACGCCCATCTTCAGTGATCTGTCCGTCAGCGGCCACATCCCGATCGGAAGAACGCCCACGTTCTATACCCGGCACGGTGATGTGTTTGCATACGCCTGTGTTATAATCACCGGACTTTTGCTCCCCGCCGCGCAATTGAAGCGCGGCCGGGGCGATCGGCGATAGGCAATGGACAATAGGTGAAGCCTATAGCCCATAGCCTCGTACCTTCGGTTGGAGAACGACATGCTCGACGAATTACGCGCGCGGGTGAGAACGATCGGCGAACAGGTCAGTGAACTCCGGGGGCATCTTTGACCTCTCCTACCTGACTTCGGAACTCCAGGACCTGGAACGGGAGACCGCGCAGCCCGACTTCTGGAAAGACCCCCAGGCCGCCGCCCGCGTCAGCCGTAAGAAAGCCGCCCTTGAGCGTGAACTCCGGCGCTGGAACGATATCGAGCGTCAGCACGGCGACCTGCACGCCATGGTCGAGCTGGCCGAGGAAAGCGGAGACGCCGCTCTGGAGCGCGAGCTCAACTCCGAGCTGGGGCAGTTCGAAGCCTCGGTGCACCAACTGCGGGTTGAGTTGCTGTTGTCGGGCGAGCGCGATAGCAGCAACGCGATTGTAGCCATCCATCCGGGAGCCGGAGGGACCGAGTCACAGGACTGGGCCCAGATGCTCTTGCGGATGTATGTCCGATGGGCGGAGCGCAAGGGGTACAAGGTCGAGACGCTGGATCTCCAGTCTGGCGATCAGGCCGGGATCAAGAGTGCCACCCTTGCCATCACGGGAACCTACAGCTACGGCTATCTCAAGGCTGAGGCCGGCGTGCACCGGCTGGTCCGTATCTCCCCGTTCGACGCGAACAAACGCCGGCACACCTCCTTCGCGTCCATCTTCGTCTATCCCGAAATCGAGGAGGACGTGGACGTCGTGATCGATGAGAACGACCTGAAGATTGATACCTTTAGATCCGGTGGAGCCGGCGGTCAGAACGTGAACAAGGTCGAAACCGCGGTGCGCATCACGCACATTCCGACCGGGATCGTGGTCCAGTGTCAAAATGAGCGCTCGCAGCTCAAAAACAAATCCGGCGCCATGAAGGTGTTGAGAGCACGCTTGTACGAGCTGGAGATGCAAAAGAAGGAGGCTGAATTTCAAGCCTTCGTCGGAGAAAAAAAGGAAATCGGCTTCGGGAGCCAGATCCGCTCCTACGTGTTCCAACCGTATCAGATGGTCAAAGACCATCGGACGAACGTTGAGGTGGGAAACGTCGAGGCGGTGATGGACGGCGCGCTGGACGAGTTCATCGAAGCGTATTTAAAACAGCACATGGCTGAGAAGAAATAGCGTAACGGGTGATGGGTGACGGGTAAGGAGAACAAGGACGCACCCGGTCTGTTCACTTGTCACGCATCACGCATCACGCGTCACGGCCTTTATGGATGAACTGAACGACCAACGTCAGCAGCGCATCAAAAAGCTGGAGGCGCTCCGCGGGATGGGGATCCATCCCTATGGCACCCGCTTCGTGGTCACCGACCGCGCGGGCCAACTGATCCGTCTTCACGGCCAGAAAGCCAAGGATGTCCTGGAGCGGGAGCAAATTGGCTGCACGATCGCCGGTCGGATCGTGGCCTTGCGACGGTTCGGCAAGGCGGCCTTCGCCCTGCTGCAAGACGGAGCGGACCGCCTGCAGGTGTATCTCAAGA
>CAYJUP010000220.1:0-3720 GCA_964373365.1 uncultured Nitrospiraceae bacterium | reverse complement strand
TGGTGGTCGGGGACAAAAAAATGGCGGTGCTGGACGATCTCTCGAAGGAGAAACTGGTCTTGTACCCGCATCATGTGGACTGGATCGACCGCGCGCCGGTGGCTCGGAAAGCGAACGCGGAGGTGGTGCCGATCCAGGCCGAGGAGCCGCTGGCGATCGAATGCCGGCATTTTCTGGACTGCGTGGAGCGTCGCGCTCGGCCGCAAACCGACGGGCGCGAGGCGCTCCGAGTGCTGGAAGTGCTGCATGCGAGTCAGGTCTCGCTCGACCGCGAGGGCGCGGCGGTCCGGATCGGGGAGGTGAACGAGCCGACCCAACAAGGGTATCAGAGACATCCCACCGCGCTCGTGGACCAACCCTGCGAGATCCAGGCGGGCACCAAGATCTGGCATTTTTCGCACGTGCATGCCGGCTGTCGAATCGGGGCGGACTGTAACATCGGGCAGAACGTGGTGATTGGCCCCAATGTCACGATCGGGAAGCGCGTCAAGATCCAGAACAACGTGTCGGTCTACGAGGGGGTGACGCTCGAAGACTTCGTGTTTTGCGGCCCTTCAATGGTGTTCACCAACGTCATCAACCCCAGGAGCGCGATCCCGAGAAAATCAGAAATTAAGCAGACGCTGATCAGATATGGAGCGACGCTGGGTGCGAACTGCACGATCGTGTGCGGCATCACCGTCGGCCGACATGCCTTCGTGGGAGCCGGGGCGGTCGTGACCGGAAACGTTGCGGACTACGCGCTGGTGGTCGGCAACCCGGCGCGCCAGGTTGGGTGGATGTGTGCATGCGGGGTTACGCTCAAGGTGGTGAGGGGGCGGGCGCGGTGCGGGGCGTGCGACGCCCGCTATGCCGTGAGTCCGAAGAGTGGGTGCAGACGGACCGGGGAAGACGTGAAACGTTAATCGTGAATCGTTAACCGAAAAAGCTATGGTGCGCGGCGGGCAGATCGATCAGGTTCCTGCGTTTCACGTTTAACGGATAATGTTTAACGAATATGTCCGAGTACCGGCGTATCTTGATCATCAAGCCCAGTTCGATGGGAGACATTGTGCATGCGCTTCCCACGTTGGCGGCGCTGCGTGCCAAGTTCCCCCACGCGCACATCGCCTGGTTGGTAAAGCGGCAGTGGGCGGGGCTTTTGGAACGAACGGAGGGACTCGATAGGGTGTGGCCTGTGGATTCGGGCGTGAGAGGCTGGCTGTCGGAGGTTCCGCGCCTCCGTGCGGCCGGCTTCGATCTTGCGGTGGATCTGCAAGGCCTGTTCCGGAGTGGGGCCATCGCGTGGCTGGCCGGTTGTCCGACCAGGATCGGGTTTGCCAACGCCCGTGAGGGCGGTCCGTTCTTTTACACCCATCGGGTGCCGGTTCCAACCCTCGATATGCACGCGGTGAATCGATACCTGCTCGTCGCGACCGCGCTGGGGGCCTCGGCAAAAGGAGCGCCGGAGTTCCGACTCCGCCCCTTGCCCGCAGACCGGCAGGAGGTCGCCGGCCTGCTTAGTCGGCAGGGGCTCACCGCGGGCGTTCCCTGGATCGCGGTGAATGTGTCTGCCCGGTGGCCGACCAAGCGTTGGCCGCCGGAGTTCTTCGCGACCACGGCGGATCAGCTTCAGCAGGAAAGGGTGGGACGGGTGGCGTTGATCGGCGGACCGGATGATCGCGCGGCAGCGCAGGCCGTCAAGGGTCTGATGCGGACCGTGCCGATGGACCTGACCGGAGCAACCGCGCCCGGCCTGCTGCCGGCCTTGCTCGAATCGACCGTGCTGCTGCTGACCAACGATTCGGGTCCCATGCACATCGCGGCGGCGGTGGGCACGCCGGTGGTCGCGTTCTTTGGTCCGACCAGTCCGCTCCGCACCAGCCCGTATGGCAACGAGCATCGCGTGCTGACGAGCGGAGTCCCCTGCAGCCCCTGCTTCAGCCGAACGTGCCGGAACGAGGTCCCTCTCGAGTGTCTCTGGAGTATTTCTCCGGACAAGGCGGTCGAGGCGGTGCGCGGTCAACTGAAGGTGAAGGCTGAGGTTGAGGCTCAGGGCAGACAAGGCCATAAGCTTTTTGCTCAACCTTAACCTGAACCTAAGCCCATGAAGATTCTACTGGTCCGGCCGGACGGGATCGGTGATGAGATCCTGTGTCTGCCCGTGGCGTCGGCGCTCCGGCACCTGATGCCTGGGGCGCGGATCGCCTTTCTCTCCAGCGAGTCGGCGGCGCCCCTTCTGGATCATCACCCCGACCTGGACGAGGTGCTGACCGTCAGCGGTCGGGAACGATTCGTGGAATTGGTGGCCCTGTTTCGGCAGGGATTCGACGCAGCTCTCTTCCTGAAGCCGTTCCGTCGCCTGATGCTGGCGGCGTTTGTGGCGCGCGTGCCGCTCCGCGTGGCGACCGGCTATCGATGGTACAGCCTGCTGGCCAATCGCCGGGTCTATCAGCACCGGAGCGATTTCTCCAAGCATGAGAGTGAGTACAACCTCGGGCTGCTGGCCGGACTTGGGCTAGAGCCCGGTACGCCCCGGCGGTCGGCGCTGGTGCTGACCCACGCCGAGCGGCAATGGGCTCAGGCCACGATCGGCGGGCTGCCGGCGCCACGCGTTGTCTTACACCCCGGCGGATTCGCCGCCCGTCGGTGGCGGGGCGAGCATTACTGGGACCTCGCGCATCGACTCGCTCACGAGGGATGCGGGGTGATCTTCACGGGGAGCGCCGCCGAGCGGGAGCGATTTTATAGCGAGGCGACCCACGCTGGAGATCTCGGGCAGGAAATGCTTGACCTCATGGATCGTTTGACCGTGCGGGAGCTGATGGCCGTCATCGGTGCCAGTCAGGTGGTGGTCTCGGGGGCCACCGGCCCGGCCCACCTTGCGGCGGCCTTAGGAGTGGCGACCGTGAGCCTGTTCGACCCCCGGCGGAACAATCTGCCCATCCGTTGGGGACCGCTGGGCAGGGGAATTGTGCTGCGGCCGGATGTCCCCACCTGCGAGAAGTGCATCTACGAAGCCTGTCCCTACTGGGACTGCCTTGATCGGATCACGGTTGAGCAGGTGACCGCCAGGGTCCGGGAGGTGGTCGGCCATGCCGAGTGCATAACGGTGCTGCATGTCTAACCGGCTGCTGGAAAAGACCTCCAGCGGCGTTCTCCCCACCCATTGCACGAAGCCAAGCAATGGGTACCCGTCAGACTCCTCACGTACCCAACCGCGTACGCTCCGGGTCCTCACTCCTTGCGGCCTTGCTGGAAGTCTTTTTGAGCAGCCTTGTGGGTACCTTTGCGATCAAGTTTTATCCAACGGGCATTCCGCAAGATGGACAAAATAGTTTCTCAGCAGTCAGCTAAGCTGTCGGTCTATGTCATTGCCTATAACGATGAACCTAACATCCGGGCTTGTCTGGAGAGCGTGAGCTGGGCCGATGAGCTCATCGTGGTGGACTCGTACAGCACCGATACGACCGAGAAGATCAGCCGGGAGTTCACCGACAAGGTGTACCAGCACGAGTTCAAGGGGTTTGGACGGCTGAGGAACGAGGCGGTCGCCCACACGACGCACGACTGGGTGTTCAGCCTGGACACCGACGAGCGCGCCACGCCGGAGATCCGCGACGAAATCCGGCAGGTGCTCGCCGGGAGCCCGGAGGCGGACGCCTATTTCGTGCCGCGGCGCAATTATTTCCTGGGGCGCTGGATCCGCCACTGCGGCTGGTATCCCGATTATCGCCAGCC
>CAYJUP010000219.1:0-3743 GCA_964373365.1 uncultured Nitrospiraceae bacterium | reverse complement strand
TTCCACCCGGCCAGAGCCATCCATGACGTGTATTTCGTGAAGGAGCCGACCCATGCGCGGGAGATTGCCGAGCCGTTCCTCTCTCGCGTCGCGGCCGCGCACCGGAACGGCGGGGACACGGGGTCCACCGGGTGGGGATACGAATACGACCAGGACCGCGCGCGGCGTCTGGTGCTGAGGAGCCAGGGCACCGCGGTCTCAGCCCGCACGCTGGCCGCCGGCCCGAATGTGCCCGGCAAGTATTTTTCGATCGCGCGATGTTTTCGCTACGACCAGGTGGACGCGACCCACGCCACCGATTTCTTTCAGGTGGAAGGGATCGTGCTCGGACTGGACATCAACTTCCGGACGCTGCTTGGGTTGCTGAACCTGTTCGCGCGGGAAGTGGCGCAGGCCAAGGAGAGCCGATTCTTACCGGCCTATTTTCCGTTCACCGAGCCGTCGGTCGAATTGCACGTTCGCCATCCACGCCTGGGCTGGATGGAGCTGGGCGGCGCCGGCCTCTTTCGACCGGAGGTCACGCTGCCGCTTGGGGTGGCCGTCCCGGTGATCGCCTGGGGTCTCGGGCTGGACCGCATGGCGATGGTCGCACTGGGAATCCATGACATCCGCGACCTGTTCTCCAGCGATCTGGAGATGATCCGGACGACGAGAGGGCGATTCTGAAACACGTGAGGCGTAAAGGGTATCACCGCAAGGTGCAAAGAGGGAAGTGGTAGAACAGAACTCTCGACGCGTAAATAAGAACAAATTGTCAGGGCCATTGCTCACCTCACGCCTCACGCCTTACGCCTAACGCTGAAAAAAGAATGCCAACCATTTCGATCAATCGAAAGGACTTCGGGATGCTCGTTGGTCGGCCGAATGTCACGGCCGATCAGATCGAGACCTGGCTTCCGCTGGTCAAGGGCGAGCTGAAGGATCAGGACAGCGACACCGGCGAGTTACGGGTCGAATTGCAGGACGGCAACCGACCCGACCTCTGGTCCTGCGAGGGGATCGCGCGCCAGATCCGGATCAAGCTGCAGGGAACCGCCGCCGCGTATCCGTTCTTCAAACCCACGCCGAGACCGAAGCGGCGCCTCCATGTCTCGCCCGGCCTCGAGCGCGTGCGCCCGTACATTGCCGCTTGCACCGCGATCGGCTATGCGGTGACCGACGAGGGGCTGGCGCAGCTCATCCAGACCCAGGAGAAGCTGGCTGACATCTTCGGACGGAAGCGTCGCATTGTCTCGATCGGGCTCTACCGGCTCCCGCAGATCGTGTTTCCGGTCACGTATGCGCTCGTGAAGCCGGAGGAGGCTCGCTTCACGCCTCTGGGGGTCGAGGAGAAAATGTCTCCGCGCGAGATTCTGGCCGTGCACCCGAAGGGGCTGGAATATGGGCCGATCCTGGCCGGGCATGACCACGTCCCGCTGATCACGGATGAAGAAGGGCAAGTCCTCTCGCTCCCGCCGATCATCAACAGCCGTGAGATCGGGGAAGTCCGCGTGGGCGACCGGGAGCTGTTTGTGGAGGTCACCGGCACGGACCTGCTGATGGTGTTGCTGACGCTCAACATCCTGGCGGTCAACCTGGCGGATCGCGGGGCCGCGATCGAGGCGCTCGAAGTGGTCTACCCCTACGCAACCGAACTCGGGAAGACCGTGCGGACACCGTTCAACGTCGGCAAGGCCCGATCCATCCCGATCAAGACCATTGAGGACGCCCTCGGCCTGCCGTTGGGCGCAGAACGGATTCGGCAGGCGTTGCTGGCCTACGGCTATGAAGCCAGCGTGACCCGCGACCGGGCCTCGGTCTCGGTAAAGCTTCCGCCCTACCGGAACGATCTGATGCACGCCGTGGACGTGGTGGAGGACGTGGCGATCAGCCGAGGCTATAGCGAGTTCGCGCCGATCATGCCATCCCAGTTCACGGTGGGGAGCCTGTCGCGGTTGGAACAGGTCTCCGACAGGATTCGGGACCTGATGGTCGGGATCGGCTTTCAGGAAATTATCTCGAACATTCTGACGTCGCGGCTGGAGCTCATCGACCGCATGCGCCTTGGCAAAGTGGACCGGATCGAGAGGCACCTTGGCGGAGGCCGGATCGTCGAGGTGGAGAACGTCATGTCCCAGAGCTTCGCCTGTCTGAGGCAGTGGATCACCCCCTCGCTGCTTCGAGTGGAAGCGGCTTCAGCCCGCGCCTTCTATCCCCACCGGCTGTTCGAGGTCGGCGAGGCGGTGGTATGGGACCCCATGGACGAGATGGGGGCGCGCACCGTCATGGCTCTGGGCGCGCTGATCGCCCATGCGAACGCGAATTTCTCCGAGGTCCACTCCTGCCTGGACCTCCTGCTGTTTTATCTGGACCACCCGTACACGTTGGAACCGATCAACCACCCGTCGTTCCTGGACGGCCGGGCCGGACGGATTGTGTCCAACGGTCAGCCCCTCGGTCTGATTGGAGAGCTGCACCCGGAAGTGCTCGAGCACTGGCAGGTGAGCATGCCGGGCGTGGTCTTTGAGCTGGAGGTGGATGCGCTGGTGGAGCGGACGTAAGGAAATGGTTGATGGCTAATGGCTGATGGTTCATGAAGAGAGGGGGAAGCGGTCCCCCTCGTGTTCTTCATCGACCATTAACCATCAGCCATTGACCATCTGCTCTTCAGGCTGGAGCGAGCTGCTGCTTGGCGATCTCGGTCAGTTTGCCGAATCCAGCCGGATCTTTGATGGCCATATCCGAGAGCACCTTCCGATCCAAAAGGATATTGGCCTTCTTCAGCGCGTCGATGAACCGGCTGTAGGTGAGGCCGTGCAGGCGGACCGCCGCGCTGATGCGGGCGATCCACAGACTTCGGAAATTGCGCTTGCGCTTTCTCCGCCCGACATAGGCATAGGTCTGGCCTTTGTCCACCGACTCGGTGGCGCTCCGGAACAGCCGGCTCTTGGCGCCGTACTGACCTTTCGCTAACTTGATCCGTTTCTTTCTCCGCTGTCTGGTCTTGGGACCGCCTTTCACGCGTGGCATCTACTTCGCCTCCTAGCTGGTAGCTGAATAGCCAGCAGCGAATAGCTCAGAGCTACTAGCTGCAAGCTGTTCGCTGTCAGTTATACGGCATCAACCGACTCACCGACAGGGCCATAGTCGGATCCACGACTACCGTCCCTTTCAGCCGCCGCTTCCGATCCCGAGCCTTGCTCGTCAAGATGTGCCGCCGGCCGGCCTTGCGCCGCACCAGTTTGCCGGTGCCGGTACGGCTGAATCGCTTGCTTACGCCCTTGTGGGACTTCAATTTGGGACCTGCCATTTTCTTCTCCTCTTCCCGATTCCCGCTGACCGCGCGACTTCTTCTAAGTTACCGCGTGATGGGTGATCCGTCATGCGTGACTGTCAGGATTTCGGCGCGACGATCATGATCAGGCTTCGGCCTTCCATGCGAGGCGCATATTCGACCGTTCCGGACTCGGCCAACTGTTCCATCACCGAGGACATCAACGTCCGTCCCATCTCCTGGTTCGCCATCTCTCGTCCGCGGAACGTGACCGTGACTTTCGTCTTGTTGCCCTCCGCCAGGAACCCTTTGATCTGACGGATCTTGATCTCGAGATCATGCTTGTCGGTTCGCGGCCGCAGCTTGATCTCCTTGACCTGTGTGGATTTCTGGTGCCGCCGACTGAGGTGCTCCTTCTTGCTCAGTTCGTATTTATATTTCCCGTAATCCATGATCCGGCAGACGGGCGGCTGCGAGGTCGGCGACACTT